>DAIPIQ010000251.1:0-3465 GCA_036770745.1 Opitutaceae bacterium
CTCCCGGCCGGGTTAGGTGAAAACACCCGGTCGCGCTGCGGAGACTACTTCACCTCGACCAGGTCCTTTTCGACGCGGAGGTTCTCGATGATGAACTCCTGCCGCCGCGGCGTGTTCTTGCCCATGTAGAAGCCGAGCAGCTCCTGCGAGTCGTGCAGGTGGGTCGTCGTGACCGGTTCGAGGCGGAGGTCGGCCCCGATGAAGCCCTTGAACTCCTCGGGGGAGATCTCGCCGAGGCCCTTGAAGCGGGTGATCTCGGGGTTGGCGCCGAGCTTCGCGAGCGCCGCGGCCTTCTCGGCCGCGGAGTAGCAGTAGATCGTCTCGCGCTTGTTGCGCACGCGGAAGAGGGGCGTCTCGAGGATGAAGAGGTGGCCGTTCTGGATCAGGGCGGGGAAGAACTGGAGGAAGAACGAGATCAGGAGCAGGCGGATGTGCATCCCGTCGACGTCGGCGTCGGTCGCGATCACCACCTGGTTGTAGCGCAGACCGTCGATCCCGTCCTCGATGGCGAGGGCGCTCTGGAGGAGGTGGAACTCCTCGTTCTCGTAGATCACCTTCTTGGTCAGGCCGAAGGTGTTGAGGGGTTTGCCCTTGAGGGCGAAGACGGCCTGCGTCTGCACGTCGCGGCAGGAGGTGAGCGAACCGGCGGCGCTGTCTCCCTCGACGATGAAGAGCATGCTCTCCTCGCCGCGCCGGTCCTTGTCGCCGAGGTGGACGCGGCAGTCGCGGAGCTTGCGGTTGTGGAGGGAGGCCTTCTTCGCGCGTTCGCGGGCGAGGTTGCGGATCCCGGCGAGTTCCTTGCGCTCGCGTTCGCTGTCCTGGATCCTGCCGAGCAGCGCCTGCGCGGCCTCGGGGTTGCGGTGGAGCCAGTTGTCGAGGTGCTGCTGGAGGAACGCGCCGATGAACTGGCGCACCGACGGCCCGCCGGGGCCGATGTCGTTCGAGCCGAGCTTGGTCTTCGTCTGCGACTCGAAGACCGGCTCGATCACCCGGATCGCGACCGCGGCGACGATCGACTGGCGGATGTCGGCCGCGTCGAAGTCCTTCTTGAAGAAGTTGCGGACCGTCGTGACGACGGCCTCGCGGAAGGCCGCGAGGTGGGTGCCGCCCATCGTCGTGTGCTGGCCGTTGACGAACGAGTGGTATTCCTCGCCGTAGTGCGAGCCGTGGGTGAGGGCGACCTCGATGTCGTCGCCCTCCAGGTGGGCGATCGGGTAGAGGATCTCCCCGCTGAGGTTCTTGCGGAGGAGGTCGGCGAGGCCGTTCTCGGATTTGAACGACTTGCCGTTGAAGACGAGGGTGAGCCCGCGGTTGAGGAAGGCGTAGTTCCAGAGCATGTCCTCGATGAACTCGGGGCGGAACTTGAAGTCCTTGCCGAAAAGCGCCTCGTCGGGAGTGAACTCGATCAGCGTGCCGTTGCGCTCGTCGCTCTTCGCGACCCGGTGGTCGCGCTTCAGCCGCCCCTGTTCGAACTCGACCACCTTCGTCTCCCCGTCGCGCACCGACTGGGCGCGGTAGTCGAGGGCGAGGGCGTTGACCGCCTTCTGGCCGACGCCGTTGAGGCCGACGGCCTTCTTGAAGGTTTCGCTGTCGTACTTCGCGCCGGTGTTGATGACCGAGACGCACTCCAGGAGCTTGCCGAGCGGGATGCCCCGGCCGTAGTCGCGCACCCGCACCGTGCGCTCGCGCACCTCGAGCTCGATGCGCTTGCCGAAGCCCATCGTGAACTCGTCGATCGCGTTGTCGATCGTCTCCTTGATCAGGACGTAGATGCCGTCCTCGGCGTGGGCCCCGTTGCCGAGCCGGCCGATGTACATCCCGGGCCGGAGGCGGATGTGCTCCGTCGAGGAGAGCGTCTTGATCGAGGCTTCGGTGTAGTTGTGGGAGGAGCCGGCGGCCATGGTGGTGGAGGCAGACCGCACCGACCTTTCGCGGAGTGACAACCGAAAAGAAGGAGCGGATCGGACCGGGACCACGGCACGCCACCGGCGCGCCGACCTCCGCCGGAGCCGCGATCGCGGTTCCGCCCGCCCGGCTCAGCGGTCCACGACCGCCTCGGGGAAGTAACCGGTGACGGTGGTGGTGGGGACGTTGACGAGCTGGGAGATCTTCAGGTCGAGGACGACGCTGCACAGGACGCAGGCCTGTTGGGGGCTCAGGCCGAGGCGCTCCTGCAGGTGGTCCATCGCGCGCAGGAGGACGTCGCGGCAGGCCTGGCGCGGATCGGTGTGGGTCGCGATGAAGGCGCGCCACGGCCGCTCCGCGTAACGCGGCGGGGTGAGCGACCCCGGGACGAGCGCGACCGGGCCCGCCGGCGCGCGGCCCTTCTCGAGGCCGACCCGAAGCGTCACGGTCATCGGCGCCTCCATGCCGTTGATCGAGACCTCGCCGTCGCCCTGGGCGGCGTGCGCGTCGCCCACGCAGAGACCGGCCCCGGGATGAAAGACCGGGAGCACGAGGGTCGCGCCGCGGCCGAGGTGCTTGACGTCCATGTTGCCACCGAAGGCGCCCGGCGGCCGGGTGCGGCTCTCGCCCTCGCCGGGCGGCTGCACGCCGATGATTCCGCAGAAGGGATGCAGGTCGAGCGTCACGCCCGGCATGCTCCGCGTGCGATCGCCCTCCAGGACCCAGTGGTGGAGGAAATGCCGCTCGAAATGCGTGTCGAGCAACCCGAGGCCCGGGATGATGCCGGTCCACGCCCAGCCCTCGTGCGCGTAGTCGAGGATCTCCACGATCAGGGCGTCGCCGGGCGCGGCCCCGTCGATCGCGATCGGTCCGGTAAGGGCATGGATCAGGCCCGTGTCGATCCGCCCGAACGCCTCGCCCGACATCCCCGGAAACACCTGGCCGCCGCTGGAGTCCTTCATCTGCACGACCACCTCGTCGCCGGGAGCGAGGACGAGGCGCGGGGGGAGGGCGGGGTTCCAGCGATGGACGGTGGTCGAGCGGTCGAGTAAGTGGCGCATGGGCTCAGAGGGTTTTCAGCACGCGAAGGAGCTCGGCGGCAAGCGCGGCGGCGCAGGCGTCGAGCCAGCGGCGGCCCTTCTCCGCGCTCGCGGCCCGCGCGTCGCCCATCACGCCGGAGGCGGAGAGGTCGGCGGTGACCCATGAGAAGGTCGCGGGCGCGGACTCCGGTCGCAGTTCCCCGGGCGCGTCGAGCGAGGCGGGGAACTCGGTGGTCGCGGCCTCGGGCGCGCAGAGCTCCGGGGCGATCGCGTAGACCCACGAGCTCTCCACCTCCCCGGCGTGGAAACCGTAGACGGCCTCCTGCTCGGCGATGTCGAGCCTTGTGCCGAAGCGCAGCAGCGTCGCGGGCCGGCCGTGCCGCTCGCGGATCTCGCGCAGGGTGTAGTGTAACACGGAGGTGTTGCCCCCGTGCGTATTCAGGATCGCGAGACCGCCGAAACCCCAGGCGAAGACCTGCGCCGCGGTCTCCGACACGAGCTCGCGGAGCGATTCGCGGGA
>DAIPIQ010000090.1:0-15111 GCA_036770745.1 Opitutaceae bacterium
CAGGCGCTCGCCCGGGCGCCGTCGGCCTCGACGATCGTGCGGCGCCATTCGGCCACGCGATCGCCCTTTTGGAGGGTTTCGAAGTATTCGGTCGCGATTTCCAGCCAGCCGTCGGCGTCGCCCTCGTGGGCCCAGACGTTGGCCGCATGCACGCAGGCGAGCGGTCCGAAGACGGGCTCGGGACAGCCGATCGGGTCGTGGTGCCAGGCGACGGCGTCGACCACGGCGCCAGGCAGGCCCCAGAGGCCGAGGAGGTAGCCGCCGATCTCGGCGTGGGTCGCGCCGAAGGCGGTCTGCTCGGCGTCGAGGATTTTTCCGGGAGTCTGCGCGACGCCCTCGACCACGGCGGCGTAGTCGGCGGCGAAGTTGGCCCCGAGGGCGAGCTTGCCGATGTCGTGGAGCATGCCCGCGACAAAGGCCTCGTCGGCCGTGCGCATGTTCGCGCCCTCGGCCTGCGCGATCATCTTGGCGCAGCCCGCGGTCGTGAGGCTGTGCGTCCACAAGGCCTCGAGCGTCACCCCGCCGAGCCGGAGGTTTTCGTACTGGGCGAAGGCGCTGATGGAGAGGACGAGCGACTTGACCGTGTCGATGCCGGCGAAGTTCACGGCCTCGTGCGGATTGGCGACGCGGCGCCGGAGGCCGAAGCTGGCGGAGTTCACCATCTTGAGGATCCGCGCGGTCATCCCGATGTCCTGGGCGACGATGTCGCCGATCTCGTCGATCGAGCACTCGGGGTCCTGCACCTTCTCCACGAGTTTCACGTAGAGGTCGGGGAGCGAGGGCAGCCGGTCCATCCGCCCGACGAGGCGGCCGACGCGTTCGCGGCGGATCGAGGCCTCCATGTCGCAGGCGCGGTTGACGGCGTCGAAGAGCACCTCGCCCTCGCAGGGTCGGGCGACGTACTGATGGGTGTGGCCGGCGCAGGCCATCACGTGCGCCTGCTCCGAGGCCGGGGCGAGGGCGATCCGCACCATCCCGGGATGACCCTCGGCGACGGCCCGGAGGAGGTCGCCGCCGGTGACGACGGGCATCGCCATGCCGGTGACGAGGACGTCGAAGGAGGCCTCCTTCAGGATGCGGAGCGCCTCGACGCCGCCGGGGGCGAAGGTCGCCTCCCAGGCCGGGGCGTAGGGCCGGACGAGGCGCTGCAGCGCCTCGCGGACGCGCGCGTCGTGTTCGGCGAAGAGGATTCTGCGGATCGTGGGCACGGGAGGATTTCCGGGGAGGAGGGGAAGGGTCAGGCGGCGAGGGCGGGGTAGCGCTCGACCACGCCGCGGAGCGACGCCTCGAAGAGCGTGACGGCCTCTGCGAGGAGCTCGCCGACGCGCTGCGGGGGGAGTTCGGCGATCTGCGTCTCGACCGTGCGCAGGATGTCGGCGACGCGATCGAAGCCGAAGCTCGCGGCGGCGCCGCGGATCTTGTGCGCCTCCTTGGCGACGGCGGTGCGGTCGAGCTCCGCGGTCGGCACGGCGAGGGCGCGGAGCCGGCGACCGGCGTCGTCGACGAAAAGATGATACAGGTCGATCATCTCGGCGTCGCCCGGTTCGTTCTCGTCGCCCACGACGAGGGAGAGTTGTTCCCAGTTGATGACGTTGGAAGAGTTCATGATGCGGTGGATTCAGCGGGTGTCGGACTTTGGTTGAGATTCGAGAAGGGCCTCTTCGAGTTCGGCGATGCGGATGGGTTTGCGGAGGTAGTGGTCCATCCCGGCTTCGAGGCACATGCGGCGGTCGTTCTCCATGGCGTTGGCGGTCATCGCGATGATCCGCGGGCGGATGGCGTCGGGCACGGTGGCGCAGAGTCTGCGGGTGGCCTCGAGCCCGTCCATCTCGGGCATCTGCACGTCCATGAGGATGACATCGTAGCGCTGGCGGGAGACGGTCTGCAGCGCCTCGACGCCGTTGCCCGCGACATCGGCGCGGTAGCCCATCTGCTTGAGGATGCGGAGCGCGACCTTCTGGTTCACGACGTGGTCTTCGACGAGGAGGATGCGCAGCGGGTGGCGGGCGCCGAGGGTGGCGTCGATGCCGGGGCGGTCCTCGGGGATGCGGGTGGCGGGCCGGGCCTGGGCGAGAAGGCCGCGGAGCGCCTCGAAGAGCTGGTTGAAGTGGACGGGCTTCGGCACGACCGCGGCGAAGAGGTCGTGCCCGGCCGGCACGTCGGAGCTCGAGGGCAGGAAGACCAGCGGCGGTCGCGGGCCGTCGGCGCGCGCGGCGATGGCGCGGGCGAGGGAGACGCCATCCATCAGGGGCATGGCGTTGTCGACGAGCATCACGTCGACGGTCTCGGGGCGGTCGAGGAGCTCGAGGGCGCGGCGGCCGTCGGCGGCCTCGGCGACGGT
Source organism: Opitutaceae bacterium (assembly GCA_036770745.1). Classification (GTDB taxonomy): domain Bacteria; phylum Verrucomicrobiota; class Verrucomicrobiia; order Opitutales; family Opitutaceae; genus DAIPIQ01. The sequence goes on from DAIPIQ010000090.1 coordinate 2,342, forward strand.
CATGCCGAGGCGCTGGAGCTGGTGGCGGAGGATCTGGCGGTTGGTCGCGCTGTCGTCGACCACGAGGGCGCGGCGACCCTCGAAGTCGGGATGCCTCTCGACCTCCGGGGCGCCGGCGCGGCAGCGGCGGGCGCGCACGATGAAGTGGAAGGTGGAGCCGCGGCCCGGTTCGCTCTCGACCCAGATGCGGCCGCCGAGGAGCTCGCAGAGCTTGCGGGAGATCGCGAGGCCGAGCCCGGTGCCGCCGAAGCGGCGGGTGGTGGAGGCGTCGACCTGGGAGAACGGTTTGAAGAGCCGGTGCAGTTTCTCCCCGGGGATGCCGATGCCCGAGTCGCGCACGGCGAAGTGGAGGTCGATCGCGCGGCCCGGTTCGGGGCCCTCGGAGGCCTCCACGCCGACCCGCAGCGCGACGTCGCCGGCCTCGGTGAACTTCACCGCGTTGCCGAGGAGGTTGAGGATGATCTGGCGGAGGCGGGTGACGTCGCTCTCGACCTCCTCCGGCACGGCGGGGTCGAGGAAGTAGGTGAGTTCGAGGCCCTTCTTCGCGGCGCCGTGGGCGACGACGTCGAGCGCCTCCTCGATGCAGTCGCGCAGGTTCATGTCGGCGAGCTCGAGGTCGATCCGGCCCGACTCGACCTTGGAGAAGTCGAGGATGTCGTTGACGATCGCGAGGAGGTTTTCGCTGCTGGAGCGGATCGTCTCGGCGAATTCCGCCTGCTCGCGGTCGAGGGTGGTGTCGAGGAGGAGGCTCGTCATCCCGATGATGCCGTTCATCGGGGTGCGGATCTCGTGGCTCACCATCGCGAGGAACTCGGATTTCGCGCGGTTGGCCTCCTCGGCGAGGTGGCGGGCGGTGCGCATCGCCTCGGCCGCCTGTTTGCGGGCGGCGATGTCGGTGATGAAGCCGAGGGCGCGGAGGGAGCGGCCGTCGGCGTCGCGCACGTCGACGCCGTTGATCTCGACCCAGAGCCAGGAGGCGTCGCGACGCAGCATCCGCGCCTCGACGGTGAAGGGATGGCGGTCGGCGCCGGGCGAGTCGATGCGCCGGCTGTTGAAGCGGGCGAGGTCCTCGGGGTGGATCAGCTCGAGGAAGGCTTCGAGCGTGGCCGGGATCCCCCCCTCGGTGCGGTCGAGAAGGGTGGCGAGGCGCGGCGCGAAGAAGGCGGCCTGGGTCTCGAAGTTCACGTCCCAGAACGCGTCCGCGCTGGAATCGACGAGGAGGTTGAAGCGTTCGTCGGCGGCGTGGAGCGCGGTCTCGCTGCGTTTGCGCTCGGTGATGTCCTCGACGAACGACCACAACTGCCGGCGACCCTCCGTGCCGCGCACGAGCATGCCGTTGAGCACGACCGGGACGCGCTGGCCGAGGCGGTGGAAGAACTCCTTCTCGTAGGGACCGTAGCGGCCGCCCTCGTGGATCTTGCGCATCTGCGCCTGCTCGTTCGCGAAGTATTCCGGCGGGGTGAGCTGCCAGAGGCTCATGTGGCCCATCTCGACCGCGCGGTAGCCGACGATGTTGAGGAAGGACTGGTTGGCGTCGACGATCGAGCCGTCGAGCTCGGTGAGGACCATCCCGATCGGCGAGGTGACGAACATCACCCGCAGTCGTTCCTCGCTCTCGCGCAGGCGCTGCTCGGATTCCTTGCGGTTGGTGATGTCGCTGAGCGTGCCGGAGAGGCCGACGGGCCGGCCGTCGCGCCCGCAGTTGAGGCGGGCGAAGACCTCGACCCAGCGGAAGCCGCCACCGCGGGTGAGGCAGCGGAACTCGTAGCGCGCGAAACCCGGGCTGTGTTCGCCCACCGGGCGGAGGAGGCCGTCGCTGCGGAGGCGGTCCTCGGGGTGGATGTAGTTGAGGAGGGGAGTGCCGATCGATTCGCGCACGCCGTAGCCGGTGATCTCCTTCCAGGCCGGGTTGAGGAAACACCAGCGGCCCTCGAGATCGGTCTGGAAGACGACCTCGCGGATGCTCTCGATGACGGAGCGGTAGCGGTCCTCGCTCTCGCGGATCGCGGCGACGAGGCGGTGTTGTTCCGTGACGTCGCGGAGCACGCAGACCCAGTGGATCGTGGCGGCTCCGGCGTCCTCCATCGGCAGAATCGAGCACTCGAGCAGCAGCACGGCGCCCGCCGCCCCGTCGATCGCGAGCAGGCCGAGGAAGGGACGGCGCCGTTTCCACGCCTGCTCCAGGGCCTCGACCCGCGCGACCTCGTTGGAACCGCTGAGCAGGGAGAGGAACTCCCGGCCGACGAACGACTCCGGCGCGGCCCCGGCGAGTCCGGCGAACTCGCGGTTGGCGAACACCACCACCGGCCCCTCGCCGTCGGGCTGGAGCTCGAGCACGAGGATGCTCTCGCGGGTGTGGTTGAGCACGTCGTCGAGCCGGCAGGGCAGGCCGGCCGGGCCCGCGTCCTCGATCGCGGTGACGACGACCTCGCGCACCGCGCCGTTGTGGAAGACCGGCTGGAACTGGAAGGCGATGCGCGCGCCCCCGGGCTCGAAGGCGAGCGCGGCGGCGTGGGGCTCGCCCGACCAGGCCCGCTCGTAGTGACGCTCCATCCGACCGCGCACGGCGGGTGGGAAGAGCTCGTCGAAGCGCCGGGCCTCCATCTCCTCGGGCAGCAGGCCCATCCTCCGCAGGAGCTGGCCGCGGCACCAGGTGTGGCGGAAACCGTCCTCCGTCTTCAGGAAGCGCCAGAGGGCGCCGCCGCTGCACCGGGTCGCCCCGACGTCGGGCGTGCCGGGCGAACCCGCCTCGGCGTAGTCGCGCTCGATCAACCCGAGGAACTGGCGGAACTCGGGGCTCTTCGGGATGCGCGACCCGAAGGCGCCCTGCAGCCTCTCCGCGAGGAGCGGGTGGGGATCGAAGGGCTCGGAGGTTTCGGGCATGGTGGGCGCCCGGCCGGGCTTGGAGGGAACTCCCGGCGGGCGGAGACGTTTTCTGAGGAGGTTTCCTTCGGCCCCGATCGCCTTTCCTGAAGCGCGGGGATCGGTTTCACCCCAAACCGGCCGGGGTCCATCCCCCGGGGGCGCTTGGGCGTTTCACCCCGGAGGCTCGGCACCGGGCGGCTTCGGCCGGAACCGCGCAAGTGCGGCCCGTGCCTCTCGGCGAGAGGCACGCTACCGGGTCGGGCCTCCGTGCGTCGTGCGACTCCTGCCCTCCGAAACGCGTCCAGAGGCCGGCGGCCACCTCGGCTGCCGCGCCAGCCCGGTTCAGACCCCGACCCAGAGCCGGCCGAGGTGGATCCACCACGGGAGCACGAGCACGCCGACCACGGTCGTGCCGATGATCACCTGGGCGGCCGTGAGCGGCTGCCCGCCGAAGTGTCGCGCGAGCACGAGCGGCATCACCCCCGCCGGCATCGCGGCCTGGATGACGATGACCCGCTTCAACTCCACCGAGACCGGAAGCCAGCGCGCGAGCAGGAGGAAGAGCACGGGGAGCACGCCGAGGCGCAGGAGCACCGCGACCGAGACCACGCGCGTGTCGAGCAGCCGGCTGGGCGCGCCGAGGTGGTCGAAGAGCGTCGCCCCGATGATGAGCAGGCCGAGCGGCACGGCGCACGCACCCAGCGCGCCGAAGGCGTGGAGGAGCGGGCCCGGCACGTCGTCCCCCAGACCGGTGGAGTTGAACAGGACCGCCACGACGATCGCGACCGCGGGCGGGTTGATCATCCGCCGCCAGCCCTCGCGCCACGAGGCCCCGGCGATGAGGAGGATGCCGACGCTCCAGATCGCGAGCTCGCAACCGACGTTGTGGACGAAGAGCACGGCGAGCGTATCCGGTCCGTAAAGACGCTCGATCAGCGGGATCGGGATGTAGCCGTAGTTGTAGATGCCCACCGAGAAGGCGAAGGTGCGCAGGCCCGTGCCGCGGCGCATCCCGAGGAGCCGCCCGCCGTGGTAGCCGACGAGGAACCCCGCGGTCATGGTGAGGAACGCCACCGCCGGCGGGAGGAGGATGTTGCCCGGCTCGCGGAGCGTCTCGCTCCCGAGGACGGACTTCAGGATGAGGCAGGGGAAGAGGAGGTTGACGACGATCTTGAGCAGCCCCTCCTCGGCCTCGGGCCCCATCCAGCCGCGCCACCGCGCGACGAGGCCCACGCCGATGATCGCGAAGACCGGCGCGATGACGGCGAGCAGCGTCGGATAATCGGTCATCGGGCGCCGTCAGGCAACGGATCCGGCCGTTCGGGGGCGAGCGCCAAGGGCGGTCCCGCGAGCTTCGGGCTGTAGTGCCGCGCGAGCCACTGGCTGAGGCCGTCGAGACCGGGGAAGAGCACGCGCTCGGTGATGTTGGTCTGGTCGAGCTTGTCGCGCACCTCCCACTTGAGCGCGGCGGGGATCACGATCCGCCGCCACAGGCGCGGGCGCCGCCGCAGCCACGCGTCGAGGTCGGCGCCCGCGAGCGAGGCGACGGAGAAGAAGGCGAACTGGTTGACGATCCGGTCGTCGATCGAGGCGGGCTCGAAGAAGAGGAGCAGCGGCTCGGCCGAGAGCGCGGCGAATTCCTCGAGCGTCGGCACGGAGCGCGCGAGCATGTCGATCGTGAAGACGTTGGCCCCCTCCTCCTCCAGGCGGGAGCGGAGCGCGTCGGGCAGGAGACGGTGGGCCTCGACGTAGTTGACCGACCAGATCGCCGCGTCGGTGGCGTAGCGCTCGATGTTGGCCGTCGCGAAGTGGAGGGCGACGTAGGGCGAGTAGGTCCAGTCGAGCAGGCGCGCGGGCAGGCCGTGGTGCTTGGCGAGGGCGAGCCAGTGCCAGAGGGCGTCGCGCTCGACCATCGAGCGGTGGGCGTACTTGCGGAAGTTGCGCAGGAGGTGCCGCTCGAGTCGGGCGTAGTCGCCGCCGAGGCGCATGAGCGTGGTCGCGAGCGGGTAGGCGGCGTCGGAGAGGCCGCGGTAGGCGCACTTCGAGCGGAAGCGCCCCAGCTCGGGGTTCCACGCGTCGGCGAAGAGCGCGTCCTGCAGTTCGTTCCAGCCGCTGACCCGCAGTTCGTTCATGGACGCGCCGGATCATCCGCGGAACTCCGGCGCGCGCAAGCGGAGGCCCGCGTCGCGCATGGTTCGTCCAAAGCTGCGCACGGGTTGTGCTCTGCTTGCCTCCGCCGGAAGGCGACCGTTTGTTCGAAGGCCCTCCCTCTTTCCTCCATGCCGCACGAAGCCAGCTCCGCCTCCGATCCCCGGTTGATCGAGTTCATCAACCTCAAGCTCACCGCGATGGGCCAGCCGATCTACGGCCGCGAGGAGGACTTCGCCTACCTCTCGCTCAGCAAATCGCTTCTTGCGAACCACCAGGAGAAGTCGCGCCTGCTCAAGCGCCACCTCTGCCCGGCCGACCGGGCGATCGACGGTTTCCTCCGCTCCTACCTGGGTCCGGAACTCGCGCTGGAAGGACCGATGGTACCCACGGAGACGTTCACCCTCGACCGCGCCGGCCTCGCCCGCGTGCTCAGCCTGCCCCCCGATCGCGACGCCTACGAGAGCACCGCCCTCAACTCCTACCGCGTGGCCCAGGGCGTCCTCCACAATCCCGAGAAGGACCGCCGCACGACCCAGGGCGTCTTCCACGTCGCCGAGGAGGGGCTGCCCATACCCGCCGACAAGAAGGCCGTGCCCAAGGCGGTCTTCGCCGCGCTCCTCCGCGTCGCCCTCCAGCCGTCGCGCGACCTGCTCCGCCTGCCCTTCACCGGCGGGGGCAGGGACGAGGCGTCCCTCTGGGTCTCGCTCCTCCTGCGACCGATCGTCTGCCCGGCGATCCCCGGGGTGGGCCCGCAGAAGTCCCTCGAGATCCGTTTCTTCGCCCCGGGCGGGCTCGTCGCCAACCTCGATTTCGTCGAGTCGATCTTCGGCAACGCCGGCGATCCGTTCCTCCCCGACCACGACGCCCGCCTCGATGTCGGCCGCTGGACCGGCCAGACCGGCTGCGTGATCCTCGCTCCGCACCTCATCCACGCGCGCAAACGCGACCTCGGCCTGCCCCACGTCTCGGAGGCGACCGCGCGCCAGCGGCGCGACGGGATGTGTTGGGAGCGGGAGGACGAACGCTACAACGACGGCGGCGCCTTCAAGATCACCTGCCGCGACAATCGCGGGGTGATCGTCACGCTCATCGCCGACACCTACTTCGGCTACTGCAAGAAGGAGGTCAAAACCCAGATCAGCTACGCCGCCAACCTCCACGGCCAGGCCGAGGAGGAACACGCGGGCGGCGCCATCGCCTTCCCCACCTACGACCTCGGCGAGGACTTCCGGCTCAGCGAGTACGTGCCGGTGGTCGATCACGGTTTCGCCGACCTGGTGAAGCGCCACGGCGCCCGGATGGAGCTGCTCCCCGACGGCCACGCGATCGACCGCGCCTTCCCCAGCGTCCGCTACGTGCCGGAGGATTCGTCCTTCAGCCTCGAGACGGAATCCGTCCGCTGGACCCACGAGGGCCGCCCCGTCGAGGTGCGCCTGCTCCCGGGCTGCACCTACGTGCTGCCCTCCGGCTACAAGGTCGAGATGGTCAAGCCGCCCACCGTGCGCCGCTGGCGGCTCGTCGGCACCGCCGCCGAGGGCACGTTCTGCCACAAACCCTGCACGGTCTCCGGCGGCGGGAAGTCCGAGATCTCCAAGTCGATCGCCGACGCGATGATCGCCGGCCCGGTCTTCGTCGAGGACCTCCAGGCCGACCTCGACCACGTCGCCGGGATCATCGGCAGGGAGTACGGCGGCCGCTTCCGCGACCCGGCCCGCAACCGGCCGCGCGGCCGGCCGATCCTGAGCCCCGAACGCTCGCTCGGCTCCGTCGTCAAGCTCCTGACTCCAAGTCCTGAATACACCGCTGAGTACAACGACTGGCTGGCCTCGGTCCCGGAGCGCATCCGCGACCTCGTCTTCATCGTCAAGCGCATCTACAAGCCCGACTGGAACGGGGACTGGCGGCAGCGCTTCACCGCCGACCTCATCGACGGACACCCCGGTCACGAGCTCAAGTACCGCAACGTCAAGCTCCTCACCCGCTACCTCCGCGTCGGCTTCACGCCCGACGGAGCGTGGCGCACGTTCAGCCTCCGGCGCGACTTCATGCCGGCCGCCAAGGTGCAGACCGAGGACGACATCTCCGCCACCGCCGTCGCCCCGGCCGCCGCCGTCGAGGGGCTCGCGGCCTCGCAGGAGCGCTTCGCCTGGAAGTTCGTCACGAACTGCGAATCCCGGCTCTTCCAGCGGCCCGACGACGCGATCATCCGCGGCTACGACGAGCACACCGAGGCCGACTTCGCCCGGCCGGGGAACTTCTTCTCCAACTACGAACCGCTCACCCGCGATTTCGTGACGGGCGTGGTCGAGGAGACGATCCGTTTCGACCAGTTCACCGAGCCGATGCAGCGGCTCCTGCGCTCGTTCGTCACCTCCGAGAATCCCGCCTACGCGGTCTCCTCCGCCCATCCCCGCCTCGTCGACGGCCGCCCCACGAAGAACCCCCGCTACCTCCAGCTCCGCCCCGACCTCTTCAACCCGCGCGGCCGCTACCTCGCCGAACTCGGCGCCCGGCTCTACCGCCGGATCCCCGAAGGACGCGACGTGCCGATGCCCGTCAACGCCGTCCTCCCGGGCCGGCGCAACAACCCGCCCGACACCGGCATCCGGCCGCTCTGCGTCTACGGTCCGATCCACTACCAGGAGCTGCCCGAGTTCTTCATGGACGCGATCGCCAGCCTCACCGGGAAGTCGCCCTCGACCACCGGGGCCGGCTCCGAGGGCGCGCTCACCAAGGGTCCGTTCAACGCCGTCGCCCCGATCGTCGACCTCAACAACGCCCTCGTCGCGTACCTGCTCACCGGATACGCCGCGTTGTCCACCGCCGCCGCCTGGGTCGGCCCGAAGTACCGCGTCGACCACGACATCTCCCTGCTCGTCCCCGAGGTCTGGTCGCGGATGAGCCCGGCCGAGCGTGAACCGGAAAACCTCATCGCCGGCGGATACCTGGAGAAGTGCGAGGATTTCGTCCACGAGGGCCGGACCGTGGAGGCGAGCCGCCTCGGCTACCGCATCACCGAGCGTTTCGCCCGCCACTTCTTCGGGCGCGTCTTCAGCAATCCCGCCCGCGTCCTCCCCGAGGACATGCTCCGGCCCGAGCTCCAGGACCTCGCGGTCTTCGTCGACGGCGTCGACAACATCGTCACGACCCAGCGGCACGTCGCCTCGCTCTACTTCGAGGACGGCTCGGTCGAGGCCGCCTGTCCTCCCCTCCGCGCGCTGCTCCACATCATGGTCCACGGACACTTCGAGGGGCGCACCGCGGCGGATCCGGGGATCCGCGCGCTCTTCACCCGCGAGGCGCTCCTCGCCTCCGAGTGGTACCGCGCCCGGCTGGAGTCGCGACTCCGCTTCGAGGTCGCCTCCCTGGAGCGGGGCGTGGCCGCGCTCGAGCGCTTCCTCGGCGACCCGATCTACGCCGCGGAATCCGTCCGGCTCGGCATCGAGGCCCGGCTCGTCGAGGCCCGCACCGGGCTCGCCCGCGCCCGCGCCCGCACCGCCGCGGATCTGGTCGGCACGCTCGGCCGCGACCCCTGGCTCGATTGATCCGTCGCCACTCCGGAGTCCTTGACCGGTCCGGGCACGGGCCGTTCACTCCGCCGTTTTCCCGATGGACGCCCTGACGCTTTCCCTCATCGCCCTCGGAGTGGTCGCCGTGCTCGGTCTCGGCGTGGTCGGTTACCTCGATTTCCGGCGTAAGGGAGCGGCCCGGGCGCCGGGACACGCCGCGACCGCCGCGCCGGTTCCCGACCGGGTCGACGCGCCCGCCCCGAAGCCGGAGGCGACCCGAGCCGAGCCGGCGCCCGTGCTCGCCGCGGACCGTCGCGCCGCGCTGGCCCGCCTCACGGTCCTCCGCCACGCCTTCACCCCCGCGATGGCCGCGGCCGTGGCCGACGCCGATCTCGCGCTCATCGAGGCGCTCGTCGCCGAAGGCGCCCTCGCGACGGGTGCGGACGGCACCCGGCTCGACCTCAAGGCGGCGACACGGGGCGCGGTCGCGGGCGAACTCGCGCCCGACGACGCCCGTGCCGCGCGCCTGCGCCACGCCCGCCACCTCGTCGCGCTCGCCCAGGCGAGCGCACAACGGCAGGCGCGGTCGACCGCGACCGCGCCCGGCGGAGTGGCGGCGGCCCCGGTGGATCCGATCGACGAAGAGCTCGCGCACTTCGAAGAGGCGTTCGCCTTCCTCGGCGGGGCGCACGATCAGGCCGCGCTCCGGCTCGAGTTCATCGAGTCCGCCGGATGGGGGCACGCCCTCCAGCTCGAGCCTGCGGCGCTCATCGCCTGGGCCGAGGCCGGGCTCGGCGCCGCGCGGACCCTGCGGGTGCGCGACGTCGAGCTCGACGCCCTTTCCCAACTCGGGGGCGCGTACACCGAGGCGGGTCGTCTCTCCGAGGCGCTCGGCGCCTACGAGCAGGCGCTGGCCGTCGGCCGCGAGCTCGGAGACCGCCTCGCCGAGGGCCGGGCTCTCGGCAACCGCGGCCTCACACGACACCGCATGGGCGACGCCGCCGGGGCGATCGCGGATTACGAGACCGTGCTGGGGATCATGCGCGAGCTCGGCGACCGGTCGCGCGAGGCGATCGCGCTCGCGAGCCTCGCCCAGGCCCGGGCCGACACCGGCGACCACGCCCGCGCGCTCGAGCTCTTCGACGCGTTCCATGCGATCGCCCTGGAGGCCGGCGACCGCGCCGGCGTGGTCGTCGCCCTCGGCAACCTCGGCGCCTGCCACCTCGCGCTCGGCGACCACGCCCGCGCCGTCGACGTGCTCGAGCAACAACTCCAGGCCGCGTTGCAGCTCCGCCAACTCCCGCTGGAGCGCGCCGCGCTCGGCGGGCTCGGCGAGGCCTGCCTGCGGGCGGGCCGTCTCGATCGCGCGGTCTGGTGTTTCTCCCGGCAGATCGAGGTCGCGCAGATGCTCGACGACGCCCGCACCGGCGCGCGCGCCTTCGGCAGCCTCGGCCTCGCCCACCTCGCGGCCGATCGCGCCTCCCGCGCGCTGGAGTGCTTCGAGCAACAGCTCCAGGTCGCGCGCAAGGTCGGCGACCGCGACGCCGAGGGGCACGCGCTCTGGAACGCCGCCAAGGTCGTGCACCTGCGCGGCCAGGTGGCCGACGCGATCACCCGCGCCAGCGCGGCGCTCCCCGTGCTCGAGGAGACCGGCTCCAAGGATCTCGACAAGCTCCGGGCCGAGATCTCCGCCTGGCGGGCGCGGGCTTGAGCGGCCCCGCCGAAGCCCCGCCGCTCGCCCCGCCGGCCGGACCCTGCTCCGCCGACACCGTGCTCGAGCGCTTCCTCGCGGTCGTCGCCGCGAAGGGGCTCTCGCTCTACCCCGAGCAGGAGGAGGCGATCCTCGAGCTCTTCGCCGGCGCCAACGTCGTCCTCAACACCCCGACCGGCTCCGGGAAGTCGCTCGTCGCGACCGCGTTCCTCTTCAAGGCCCTCTGCGCCGGCGAGCGCTCGGTCTACACCTGCCCGATCAAGGCGCTGGTCAACGAGAAGTTCCTCTCGCTCTGCCGCGATTTCGGCCCCGAACGCGTCGGGATGATGACGGGCGACGCCAGCGTGAACCCGCGCGCCCCGATCCTCTGCTGCACCGCCGAGATCCTCGCCAACATCGCCCTCCACCGCGGACCCTCCTCCGACCTCCGCGCCGTGGTGATGGACGAGTTCCACTACTACTCGGACCCGGAACGTGGATACGCCTGGCAGGTCCCGCTCCTCACGATGGAGCGCGCGCGCCTCCTCCTCATGTCGGCGACGCTCCCGGACACCGTCCCCTTCGAGCGGGCGATGACGCGGCTCAACGGCGCGCCCTCGGTCGCGGTCCGGAGCGACCGCCGGCCCGTGCCGCTGGAGTTCGAGTATTCCGAGACGCCGCTCGCGGAGCGCGTGCAGGCGCTGCTCGACGGGGATCGCGCGCCCGTCTACCTCGTCCACTTCACCCAGCGCTCCGCGGCCGAGACCGCGCAGGACTTGATGAGCCTCGCGGTCTGCGACCGCGCCGGCCGGGCCGCCCTCGACCGCGAGCTGGAGGGCGAGCGCTTCGGCAGTCCCTACGGCAAGGAGATGCGACGCTGGCTCCGCCACGGGATCGGCGTGCACCACGCCGGCCTGCTCCCGCGCTACCGGCTGCTCGTCGAGCGCCTCGCCCAGCGCGGCCTGCTCCGGGTCATCTGCGGCACCGACACCCTCGGCGTCGGGATCAACGTGCCGATCCGCACCGTGCTCTTCACGCAGCTCTGGAAGTACGACGGTCGCAAGGCCGCCGTGCTCGGCGTGCGCGACTTCCGCCAGATCGCCGGTCGGGCCGGGCGCCGTGGCTTCGACGAGGTCGGCCACGTGATCGCCCAGGCCCCCGAGCACGTCATCGCCAACCGGCGCGCGCAGGAGAAGGCCGGCGGCGACCCGAAGCGGTTGCGCAAACTCGCGCCACGCCGCCCGCCCGAGGGCGCGGTGGTGTGGGATGCGAAGACGTTCGAGCGTCTGCGCACCGCCCCGCCCGAGGCCCTCGAATCGCGCTTCGCCATCACCCACGGCATGCTCCTGCTCCTCCTCGGGCGCGAGGGCGACGGCTGCCGCGCCGCCCGGCGGCTCATCGCCGACTGCCACGAATCGGCGGCCGGCCGGCGGCGTCTCCTCGCGAAGGCGTGGCGGCTCTTCCGCGCGCTGCTCGAGCGCGGGATCGTGGGCGTCGTCCCGCCGGGCGAGCGCGCCGCCGCGGGGCGCAAGCTCCGCGTCGCCGTCGAGCTGCAGGACGACTTCTCGCTCCACCAGACCCTCTCCCTCTACCTCATCGACACGCTCGCGCTCCTCGATCCCGGCGCCGTCGGTTTCCCGCTCGACGTGCTCACGCTCTGCGAGGCGATCGTCGAGGACCCCGACGCGATCCTCCGCCGGCAGGTCGAGGCGGCCCGATCGGCGAAGCTCGAGGAACTCAAGGCGGCCGGGGTGGAGTACGAGGAGCGGATGCGACGGCTCGAGGACGTCGAGCACCCGAAACCGCTGCGCGAGTTCATCTACGAAACGTTCAACGCCTTCGCCGCCCGTCACCCGTGGATCGGCGAGGAGAACGTGCGGCCGAAGTCGATCGTCCGCGAGCTGTTCGAGCGCTCGCTCTCCTTCGCCGAATACGTGCGCGCCTACGGGATCGAACGTTCGGAGGGCCTGCTCCTCCGCCACCTCTCCCAGGTCTGGAAGGTGCTCGCCCAGACCGTGCCCGAGGGACTCAAGACCGAACCGCTGCTCGAGCTCGAGCTCCAGTTGCGCGAAGTCGTCCGCGGGGTCGACGCGAGCCTGCTCGAGGAATGGGAGCGGCTCCGCGATCCCGCGGCGGCCGCGGTCGATCCCGGGAGACCGCCGCTCCCGGCGCGGACCGACGTCACCCGCGACGCGCCGTCGTTCCGCCGACTCGTGCGCGCGGCGGTCTTCGCGTTTCTCCAGGAGGTGGCCGCGCGCGATTGGGAATCCGCGGCCGCCCGCCTGCCCGGGGCGGACGCCGCCGCGCTCGAAGCGGCCTTCGCCGTCCACGCCGCCGCCCGCGGCCGCCTGCGCCTCGACCCCGCGGGCCGCGCCGCGGCGAACTCGCACTGGAGCGAGGCGCCGGAGGCGGACGAGCTCCGGCTCGCCCAGGTCCTCGTCGACGCGGACGACGCCAACGACTGGGAGGCCCGCTTCGTCGTGGTCCTCGCGGCCTCGCGCGCCGAGGGCCGACCGGTGGTCCGTTTCGAATCCGTCGCCCCCGTCGGCCGGTGA
>DAIPIQ010000004.1:0-36967 GCA_036770745.1 Opitutaceae bacterium
TACCGCGGCCAGTTCGAGGAGCGGATCAAGGCCGTGATGGACGAGATCAAGCGCGCCAAGAACGTCATCATCTTCATCGACGAACTCCACACGATCGTCGGGGCCGGGGCCGCCGAGGGCGCGATGGACGCCTCCAACATCTTCAAACCCTCCCTCTCCCGCGGCGAGCTCCAGTGCATCGGCGCCACGACGCTCAACGAATACCGCAAGTACATCGAGAAGGACAGCGCCCTCGACCGCCGCTTCCAGAGCGTGATCGTCGAGGCCCCGTCCGTCGACGACACGATCCTCATCCTCCGCGGCATCCGCGGCAAATACGAGGAGCACCACAAGGCGCTCTTCACCGACAAGGGCCTCGAGGCCGCCGCCAAGCTCTCCGATCGCTACATCACCGGGCGCTTCCTCCCCGACAAGGCGATCGACGTGATGGACGAGGCCGGCTCCCGCGCCCGCATCGCCGCGCTCAACCGCCCGCCCGAGATCGAAGACCTCGCCAAGGAGATCGAATCGGTCTGCGGTCGCAAGGAGGACGCGATCAGCAAGCAGCACTTCGAAGAGGCCGCGAAACACCGCGACATGGAGAAGCAGCTCCGCACCCGGCAGGAGCAGGCCCTCGAATCGTGGAAGAAGACCCGCGAGGAGGTCCGCGTCACCGTCGACGAGGAGCAGATGCTCCAGATCGTCTCCGACTGGACCAAGATCCCCCTCAGCCGCCTGGAGAAGCGCGAGACGGAGAAACTCCTCAGCCTCGAGCGCGACCTCCAGGGCCGCGTGATCGGGCAGGACGACGCCTGCGTGTCGATCGCCCGCGCCCTCCGCCGCTCGCGCGCCGACCTCAAGGACCCGCGCCGCCCGATCGGTTCGTTCATGTTCCTCGGGCCGACCGGCGTGGGCAAGACCATGCTCGCGAAGATGCTCGCCGAGATGATGTTCGGCGAGGCCGACTCGATCATCCAGATCGACATGTCCGAGTACATGGAAAAGTTCTCCGTCTCCCGGATGATCGGCTCGCCCCCGGGCTACGTCGGCTACGAGGAGGGCGGGCAACTCTCCGAGGCCGTCCGCCGCAAGCCCTACTCGGTCGTCCTCTTCGACGAGATCGAGAAGGCCCACCCGGACGTCGTCCAGATCCTCCTCCAGATCCTCGAGGACGGCCGCCTGACCGACAGCCTCGGCCGCACGGTCGATTTCCGGAACACGATCATCATCATGACGACGAACGTCGGCGCGAACATCATCCAGCGCCAGACGACGATGGGTTTCGCCGCTCCCAAGACCGGAACGGACGACTACGACAACATGCGGGACAAGGTGCTCGAGGAGGCCAAGCGCGTCTTCAAGCCCGAGTTCCTCAACCGCATCAGCGACACCGTGGTCTTCCGGCCGCTCACCAGGGCCGACCTCGTCCGGATCATCACCCTCGAGATCGCGGCCGTCTCCAAGCGCCTCGTCGAGCGGAAGATGCCCCTCGAGGTGTCGGAGGAGGCCAAGGAACTGCTCATCGACAAGGGCTACGACGAGAAGTTCGGGGCCCGTCCCCTCCGGCGGGCCATCGAGCGCCACCTCGAGGATCCGCTCGCCGAGGCGATGCTCCGCGGCGACGTGAAGGACGGGGAACCCGTGCGCGTCCTGCGCGAGGGCGACCGCCTGATCTTCGAGCAGGGCTCCCCGACGACGAACGTCTCCTGAACCGCGTCCGCTTTTCCGGCACGCTCCTTCCCGGGGCGCGCCGTTTTCTTTCCGGATGAGAAAGAGTGGCGGCTTGTCTCGGTGCCGCTGAAGACCGACGGGCTTCCGCGCGGCCGACCCTCCATGCCGTGGTCGTGGGCCCTTCGTCGTAGGCCCTTCGTCGTGGGCCGGGGTTCACCCCCGGCTTCCGACCGAGAGCCGAAAAAGCCGGGGTTGAACCCCGGCCCACGGCCGAAGGTCGCCACCTCTTTTGACCACAACCTTTCTTTGCCGCCGTGCCCGGCCGCGGTTGCCAGGTCCGCGGTTCCGTGGAACGATCGCCGCGGTCCCGCAACACCCCCGCCCTCCTCCGCCATGCCGTATCCGATTTCCCACGACCCGACCGGCCGCCGCACGTTCCTCAAGGGGGCCCTGCTCGGCGCCGGCGCCGGCGCCGCCGCCCTCGCCCCGGTGGCCTCCCGTGCCGCGGGGGTCAATCCCGCCCCCGCCGCGCCCCGACCCGAGGAGTGGCGGAATCGCCACCCGGAGATGGCCTACCGCCGGCTCGGGCGCACCGGGTTCATGATCTCCGAGCTCGTCCTCGGCGGGAGCGGTCCGCTCAACAATCCCGAGAAGGCGCACCTCCACGAGGAGGCGATCGATCGGGGCGTGAACTACCTCGACTCGAGCTCCCGCTACGGGCGGGGCGACAGCGAACGCGGCTGGGGCGTGTTGCTGGGCCGGCCCGGGATGCGCGAACGTCTCTTTGTCGCCACGAAGATGGCCGAGTACGGCGTCGAGATCGACCGGGTGACGCGCGAGATCTTCGACGGGCTTCCCTCGGAGAAGAAGGCGGCCCTGGAGCGACGGGCGGCGGCGATGATCGAGGAACGCCAGGTGCGCAAACCCGGTTATTTCCTCCAGTTCTATTCCGGCCACGGCCGGGAGCTCGAGGGCGCCTACCTCTCGCACCTCATCAAGGTCGAGTACGGCGCGCTCGCGAAATGGCGCCCGCTTCTCGAGCGGAAATTCGCCGAGGCCCTCGAGGGCAGTCTCCAGCGACTGGGGACGGATCACGTGGACGTGCTCCACTTCCCCCACGGCATCCGTATGCCCGAGGAGCTCGAGGACGAATGCCACCGCGAACTCGCGGACAGGTTCAAGCGCGAGGGCAAGGTCCGCTTCCACGCCTTCTCCTGCCACACCGACCAGCCGCGGATCCTCCTTCGCGCCGCCGAGCTCGGGCACGTGGACGTCGCGATGGTCGCCTACAACATCGCCAACCAGAGCAGCATGGAGGTCGCGATCGAGCGCGCCGCCCGGGCCGGCATCGGCGTGATCGCGATGAAGGCCGCGGCGGGGGTGAACCCCATCTCGCCCCAACTCCGCCCGGCCCCGGCGTGGCGCATCGAGAAACTGCACCAGACCCTGCCCGGCGAGATGAGCCTCCCGGTGAAGGGCTACCTCTGGGCGCTCCAGAATCCGAACATCTCCGCGGTGATCTCCGAAATCCCGTTCCAGGCGGCGATCGCGGAGAACCTCACGGTCGTCGGCCGCAAGGTCGACCTGCTCCCCGTCTGACCCGGCTCACTCGCGCCGGACGAGGCTCTCGCCGGTCATCTCGACCGGCTTGGGCAGGCCCATCAGATCGAGCACCGTCGGAGCGATGTCGGCGAGGCGCCCGCCCTCCCGCAGCCGCCACGCCTCGCATCCCGCGCCGACGACGTAGAGCTCGACGAGGTTGAGCGTGTGCGCGGTGTGGGGACCGCCCGTCAAAGGGTCCCGCATCTGCTCCGCGTTCCCGTGGTCGGCCCCGACGACGGCGCGGCCGCCGAACGCGAGCTGGGCGTCCAGAAGCTCCCGCACGCCGGCGTCCACCACTTCGACCGCCCGCGCCGTGGCGGCGAGGTTGCCGGTGTGGCCGACCATGTCGGGGTTGGCGAAGTTGACCACGATCAACCCGAAGCGGCGGGAAAGGATCGCCTCGCGGGCGAGGCGCGTGACCTCGGCGGCGGACATCTCCGGGGCGACGTCGTAGGTCGCGACCTTCGGGCTGGCCGGGCAGCCGCGTTCCTCGCCGGGAAACGGGGTGTCCCGGTAGTTGTTGAAGAAGAAAGTGACGTGCGGGCTCTTCTCCGTCTCTGCACAACGGAACTGCGCGATCCCCGCCTCGCTCACGACCTGCCCGAGGATGTTCTTCAACTTCTCCGGCTTCGGGGAGACGACGTGCACCGGCAGTCCGGATTCGTATTCGGTCAACGTGGCGAAGAACAGGTCCTGCTTCGGCCCGCGCTCGAAGGCGTCGAACTCGTCCAGGACGAAGGCCTTCGTGATTTCGCGCGGGCGATCGCCCCGGTAGTTGTAGAACAACACCGCGTCGCCGTCCCCGATCGTCGCCACCGGCCGTCCGTCCCGGCCGACGATCCAGGTGGGCGGGATGAACTCGTCGCCGCTGCGCGAGGCGTCGAGCGGATTGTCGTAGTAGTTGCGCACCGCCGTCGCCGCATCGGGCGCGGTGGCCGCGGCCGCGCGACCCGTGAGCATCGCATGGGCCCGGCTCACGCGGTCCCAACGGTTGTCGCGGTCCATGCTCCAGAAACGCCCGCAGACCGAGGCGATGCGACCGACGCCGATGGCGCGACACCGCTCCTCGACCTGCATGACGTAGCCGAGCCCGCTCTGCGGCGGCGTGTCGCGCCCGTCGGTGAAGGCGTGGAGGAAGACGCGCTCGACGCCGTCCTCCTTCGCCTGCGCGAGGATGCCGTAGAGATGATCCAACATGCCGTGCACGCCGGCGTCGGAGACGATCCCCATGAGGTGGAGGCTCGAGCCGCGCTCCCGCACGCGCCCGACCGCGGCGCGCCAGACCGGATTGGTCGCGAGCCGTCGCTCGGAGAAGAGCTTGTTCAAGCGCACCAGCTCCTGATCGACGATGCGACCGGCTCCGATGTTCTCGTGCCCGACCTCGCTGTTGCCCATCACGCGATCCGGCAGGCCCACGTCGAGCCCCGAGGCCGCGACGAGCGTCCGCGGCCACGCGGCCCGCAACCAGTCGTCGCACGGGGTCGCCGCGACCTTGATCGCGTTGAAGGCGTCCTGGGCGGGGTCGGGATTCCAACCCCAGCCGTCGCGGATGACGAGCAGCACGGGCGTGACGGTGGGCTTCATGCGGAGGCTCGAGAGAACCGGCTCCACCCGCCCCGGTGGCAAGTCAGCAATGTTCGCTCCGGGTAAAAAGCACCGGTTCCCCTCGAGCCGGATCCTCCACGCACGATTGAAACCCCGGGCGGCACGCGATCCGCTCAGGGAGGTCGAAGATTGTCGTCATGACGCTGATCATCCGAGACGAGCTGGTGAACCCGCCGACGTGGTTCGCGTCGTTCCGCGACCTGACCCTGTTCTGCCACCTCTTCCTGCGGGTCGACACCGTGATCGAGTCCGAGCACATCGACCTCTATTACCGATGGCTGCGGGCGCGGGGCGGGATGGATTTCGTGGACGCGTTCGTCGGGCCCGGCGAGGAGGACGGCGTCCGCCTCGACACGTCGCCGCACTTTCCGCGCACCGTGATCACCGACCGGATCGTGCCGGAAAACACCAACGCGCTGATCAACCGCATCCGCTTCGTCGCCTCGCTTTGAAGCGTCGCGCCGGGCGACTTTTTCGAGGCGCCGCGACGCGTCCGGAAGCCGGGGCGTCTCCCCTTGACACCCCCCCCGCCGGGAGCACTATCGCGCGGCTTTTCCAACCGGCCTCGAGCCAATGGCCCAGGATCTGAAAGATACACTCAACCTCCCGAGGACCCGGTTTCCGATGCGGGCCAACCTCGTCGCCCGCGAGCCCGGTCGGATCGAGTTCTGGGACAAGCTCGGTCTCTACGCGAGGGCCCGCGCCAGGAACGCCGGAGGCCCCCGCTACGTGCTCCACGACGGGCCGCCGTTCACCAACGGCCACGTCCACATCGGCACGGCGCTCAACAAGATCCTCAAGGACATCATCGTCCGCTACCGCCTCGCGCGCGGGTCCGACACGCCCTTCATCCCCGGCTGGGACTGCCACGGACTTCCGATCGAGGCCAAGGTCACCGCGCAGATGCGGGCCGAGGGCCGCATCCTCGAGACACCCGAGCTCCGCGAGGCCTGCGCGGCCTTCTCGGCGGGCTTCATCGAAACGATGCGCGCACAGTTCCGCCGCCTCGGCGTGCTCGGCGACTGGCCCGCCGAATACCGCACGATGAACCCCGACTACGAGGCCGAGGTGCTCCGCACCCTCGCGGCCTTCGTCGAGCGCGGCCTCGTCTACCGCAGCAAGAAACCCGTCTACTGGTCGATCCCGTGCGAGACCGCCCTCGCCGAGGCGGAGATCGAATACAAGGAGCACATCAGCCCGTCGGTCTGGGTGAAGTTTCCCGTCGCCGACCCCGCCCGTTTCGGCCCGGGCGCCCCGGTCTCCGTGGTGATCTGGACGACGACCCCCTGGACCCTCCCGGCGAACCTCGCGATCGCCGTGCATCCGGATATCGACTACGCACTCGTCGAGACCGGCTCCGGGCGCTTCGTTGTCGCCGCCGCGCTCGCGGCGAGGTTCGCCGCAGATTGCGGTCTCGAGTCCCATGTCGTGTCCGCGACCTTCCGCGGCGCGGAGATCGAGGGCCTCGAGACGCGCCACCCCTTCATCGACCGCGCCAGCCCGGTCGTCCTCGCGCAATACGTGACGACCGAGAGCGGCACCGGCTGCGTCCACACCGCCCCCGGTCACGGCGTCGAGGATTACCAGACCGGCCTCAAGTACGGCCTCGAGATCTACAGTCCGCTCGACGACCAGGGCCGTTACCTCGACGACGGCCGGGTACCCGCCGGTCTGGTCGGCGTGACCGTGCTCGAGACCGACGGCGTCTCCCCCGCCAACGACGCCGTCCTCGCCGAGCTCGTGCGCACCGGCGCCCTCCTTGGGCGGAGGCGTTTCACGCACAGCTACCCGCACTGCTGGCGGTCGAAGACGCCGGTCGTCTTCCGCGCGCTCGACCAGTGGTTCATCTCCGTCGATCACGACGATTTGCGCGCCAGGGCCCTCGCCGCCATCGGCGAGGTGAAGTGGACCCCGGCGTGGGGCGAGAACCGCATCCGCGGAGCCGTCGAGGCCAAGCCCGACTGGTGCATCAGCCGCCAGCGCCAGTGGGGCGTGCCGATCCCCGTCTTCCACGACGAGGACGGCAGGCCGCTCCTCGACGCGGGCGTGATCCGCCGGCTCGCCGACAAGGTCGCGGTCCACGGCGTCAACATCTGGTTCCGCGAATCCCCCGAGTCCCTCCTCGAGGGCATCCAACTTCCGGATACGTGGCGCGGGCGCACCCTCGTCAAGGGCGCCGACACGCTCGACGTGTGGATCGAATCGGGCTCCAGCCACCTCGCGGTCCTCCGCGGGCTGGAGGGCGGGGCCTGGCCGGCCGACCTCTACCTCGAAGGATCGGATCAACACCGCGGCTGGTTCCAGTCCTCGCTCTGGACGAGCCTCGTCGCGGCCGGCCGCCCCCCCTACCGCCACGTCCTCACCCACGGCTTCGTCGTCGGGCAGGACGGTCGCAAGATCTCCAAGAGCGACGGCAAGCCCCAGACCGCCGACACCTTCGTCGCGGCCTACGGGGCGGACGTGATCCGCCTCTGGGTCGCCTCCACCGACTTCCGCGACGACATCCCGCTCTCCGACGAGATCCTCGGGCACGTCGCGGAAACCTACCGTCTCTTCCGCAACACCCTGCGGTTCCAGATCTCGAACCTCTACGACTTCGATCCGACGAAGGACGCGATCGGCGACGAGGCGCTCGACCTCGTCGATCGCTGGGCGTTGGGCAGGACCGCCGAACTCGTCTCCCAGGCGACCGCGGCCTACGAGGCCTGCGAGTTCCACCGGGTCTACCAGCTCTGCAACCAGTTCTGCTCGGTCACCCTCTCCTCCCTTTACCACGACATCCTCAAGGACCGCCTCTACACGCTCCGGCCCTCGGCCCACCTCCGGCGCTCCTCGCAGACGGCGATCCACCGGATCTTCCTCTCCCTCGCCCGGGTCCTCGGGCCGATCCTTGCGTTCACCACCGATGAGGCCTGGGCGCACCTCACCAGGGATGCCGACTTCTCCGAAGACGCGCTCCTGCTCCAAGGCTGGCCCGAAGCCTCCGCCGAATCGCCACACGCCGGCGCCGTCGCCGACGTCGAGCGCCTGCTCCGCCTCCGCGCCCGCGTGAACGAGAAGATCGAGACCGCGCGTCAATCCGGGCTCGTCGGCAAATCCCTGGAGGTCGCCGTCACCCTCCGCGGACCCGCGAGCGACGCCGACCTCCAGCTCGCGTTGAAGAACCGCGACGCCCTCGCCGAGCTCTTCATCGTCTCCCAAATCTCGCTTCAACCCGACGAATCCGAAGCGCTCGCGATCGAGGTCGCGCACGCCTCGGGTGGGCGCTGCCCGCGCTGTTGGCGCTGGGTCGAGTCGCTCGCCGGTGGCGTCGCCAACACCGACCTCTGCCCGCGTTGCACGGACGCCCTCTCCTCCCCTTAACCCCGAAACCCGCACCCCATGGGAACAAAGAAGAAAACCAAGAAAGCCGCTCCCGGCAAAAAGGCCGCAAAACCCGCAAAGGCCGCAACCAATCGCAAACCCGTCCGGAAGGCCGCAGCCGTCAAGGCCAGGCCCGGCAAGAAGCCCGCCCGACCCAAGCCGACCCGGACCAAGACCAAGAAGACCACCGTGGTGAAAAAGACTCCTCCCAAGAAACCCGCCGCCAAGCCGGCGCCGGCGCGCTCCGTCGCGACGAAGGCCGCCTCCCGCACCTCGAAGGTGAAGACGCCCGCACCCGCGAAACCCGCGCCCGCCAAACCCGAGTCGGCGAAGCCCGCTCCGGCCCGGGCCGCGGCGAAACCGGCGTCGGCGAAAACGACCCCGGCGAAGGCGGCCCCCGCCAAGGCCGACGGCGCGGAGATGCGCAAGCGCCTTCGCGACAAGGCCCGCGGCGCGGCCAAGCAGCCGCGCCCCGTCGCCTTCACCCTCGACGACGTGCGCGGCGAACTCGCCCGCTCCACGACCCCGAAGGAGTCCACCGCCGCGCGCAAGGGCAGGCCCGCCCCCGAGGCCCCGCCCGCCCCGAAGGCGGTGGTCGCGCCCAAGATCGAGAAGCGGCACTACGGCGCCGCCTCCCTGGCCGACATCCTCGGCTACAACCCGACCGTCGACGAACGGCCGGCCGACGAAGAGTCGCGGATCGACAAGAAATTCCTCCGCTACTACCGGCAGCTCGTCGAGCTCCGCGACCACGTGAACTCCGGCCTCCAGCTCCACGCCGAGGACACCCTCAAGCGCTCCAGCCGCGAGGACTCCGGAGACCTCTCCGGCTACGGCCAGCACATGGCGGACGCCGGCACGGACACCTTCGATCGCGACTTCGCGCTGAGCCTCGTCTCGAACGAGCAGGAGGCGCTTTACGAGATCGAGGAGGCGATCAAGCGGATCAAGAACGGGACCTACGGCGTCTGCGAACTGACGGGCAAACCGATCAGCAAGGACCGCCTGAGCGCCGTGCCGTTCGCCCGCTTCTCGATCGAGAGCCAGATCGAGATCGAGAAGAACCGCCGCCACACCGCCCAGCGCGGGGGCATCTTCGCCGACGCCGCCGGCGAGGAGGGGGCCAAGCTGCTCGCCGACGACTCCGACTGAGGCCGGTGCGCGCCGCGGTCCCGATCGTCGCCCGGATCCTGCGCTACCGCGCCCTCCACCTCTGGGCCGTGGCGGTGTTCGGGGCGGACCAGATCACCAAGATCTGGATATACTCGACCCTGCCGTTCGAGACCTACCACGAGCCCGGGCGGATCACGATCGTCCCGGGTTTCTTCCACCTCGTCCACGTGGGCAACACGGGGGCGGCGTGGGGGATCTTCGCCGGCAAGAGTCTCTGGCTGGCGGCGCTCGCCGCCTTCACCCTGCTCGCGATCTACCTCTTCCGGAGGCACCTCGAGCTGGATCGGCCGATCGTCCAGGTGATCTTCGGGATGCTCTGCGGCGGGATCGTCGGCAACTTCGTCGACCGTCTCCTCCACGGCCACGTGGTCGACTTTCTCCTCTTCACCTTCGGCTCGTTCCACTGGCCGGCGTTCAACATCGCCGACTCGGCGATCTGCATCGGTGTCGGGCTCTACCTGATCCACTCCTTCCGCACCCCGGCCCCGGCGACCGGCCCGGGCGCGTGAAGGCGGGTCACTCGACGTTCTGCATCTGCTCGCGGATGCGCTCGAGCTCGTTCTTGAACTCGATCACGCGCCGCGCGATCTCGAGGTCGTTGGCCTTCGATCCGATGGTGTGGATCTCGCGCCCGATCTCCTGAAGGACGAACTCGGCCTTGCGGCCCACCGGCTCGTCCGCGTCGATCAGGGAATCGAGGTGCCCGAGGTGTCCGCCCAGCCGGGTGATCTCCTCCGCGATGTCGACCCGCTCCGCGAAGAGCGCGATCTCCTTGAGCACGCGCTCGTCCTCGAGCTCCGGCGCCAGCCCCGCCTGCCGGAGCCGGGCGTGCAGGAGCTCCCGATACCCCGCCACCGTCGCCGGGGCCCGCGCCTCGATCTCGCCCGCGAGCCCGGCGAGGATCGCGGCCCGCTCCCGCAGATCGCGCGCGAGCAGCGATCCCTCGCGCTCCCTCGTCTCGACGAGGCCGGTCAGGGCGGGCTCGAGGGCCTCGCGCAGGAGCGCGACCGCCCGTTCCGGATCGAGCCGCGGAGCCTCGGTCCTCAGGGAGTGCGCGAGCTGCAAGAGCGTCGCGGCATCCGGCTCGAAGACCGTCCCGCGCCTGCGCGCGAGCTCGGCGAGGCGGTCGAGCACGGCTTCGACGGCGGCGTCATCCCACGCGAATCCCGCGACGTTCGCTCCGCGGATCTCGACGGAGATCTGCACCCGGCCGCGGTTCACGCGCTCGCGCACGAGCGCGCCGAGTTCCGCCTCCAGGGACTGCCACTCCCGCGGGAGCGAAAGCACGACCTCGAGACTCTTGCGGTTGACCGAGCTCGCCTGGATCGCGACGTCCCAGCCGTCGCGCGCGACCGCCCCCCGGCCGAAACCGGTCATGCTCCTCATCGGGTCGCCGCCGGCCCGATCCCGGCGCCGAGCATCGCCCCGACCTGCTGCACGTCCTTGTCTCCTCGGCCGCTGAGGTTGACGACGACGATCTGATCCGGCCGGAGGGCCCGGGCGCGCTTGACCGCGTGGACGAGCGCGTGCGTCGACTCCAGGGCCGGAATGATGCCCTCGAGGCGGCTGAAGAGTTGGAAGGTCTCGAGCACCTCGTCGTCGGTGGCATGGGCGAACTCGATCCGCCCGCGGTCGCGGTAGAAGGCGTGCTCGGGGCCGATCGCCGCGTAGTCGAGCCCGGCGGAGACGCTGTGGGTGAGCTCGATCTGCCCGTCGTCGTCCTGAAGGATGAACGTCTTGCAGCCCTGCAGGACGCCGAGCCGGCCGCCCTCGAAACGCGCGGCGTGGTCGCCGCGCCGGATCCCCCGGCCTCCGGCCTCGACGCCGATCAGCCGCACGCCCTCGTCCTGGAGGAAGGCGTGGAAGAGCCCGATCGCGTTGCTCCCTCCACCGACGCAGGCGATCAACTCGTCCGGGAGCCGGCCCTCGTGCTCGAGGATCTGCGCCCGCGCCTCGAGGCCGATCACGCGGTGGAAATCGCGCACCATCATCGGATAGGGGTGCGAACCAAGGGCCGAGCCGAGGATGTAGTGCGACGTGCGGACGTTCGTCACCCAGTCGCGCATGGCCTCGTTGATCGCCTCCTTGAGCGTCTTCTGGCCGGCCTCGACGCCGCGGACCTCGGCGCCCATCAGCCGCATCCGGAAGACGTTCAGCGCCTGCCGCTCCATGTCGACGGCGCCCATGTAGACCACGCACTCGAGGCCGAACTTCGCGCAGACCGCCGCGGTGGCGACGCCGTGCTGCCCCGCGCCGGTCTCGGCGATGATCCGCCGCTTGCCCATGCGGCGCGCGAGCAGGGCCTGGCCGACGGCGTTGTTGATCTTGTGCGCCCCGGTGTGAAGCGTGTCCTCACGTTTCAAATACACCTTTGCACCACCACAGTGGCGCGTCAGTCGCTCTGCGAAGTAAAGCCCGGTGGGCCGGCCGGCGAAGGTCCGGAGGTGGGAGCGCAGCTCTTCCTGGAACTCCGGATCCTCCCGGGCGACGGCGTAGGCGGCGCCGAGGTCCTCGAGCGCCGTCATGAGCGTCTCCGGCACGAAGACCCCGCCGTAGGGACCGAAGTGTCCGCCGGCGTCAGGCAGCGATCCGGGGTCGATCGGGAGGATTTCGGAAACGGTCGGCATGGTGAGGGAGAGGTAGGCGCGGGCGCGCTGAAGGCAACCCAACGATGGGACGGGAGGCGGCCGGCCGGGCCTCGCTCAACCCTCGTCGATGCGGCTCTTGAGCAGGCCGACGACGTCCTGGAATCGCCCGAGGTTCTTTTCGTCGACCTCGATCAACCGCTCATGGGCCTCGAGGCAGAGTCGTGCGTTCTCGAGCTCGCCGAGTTTCGCGCCCTCGAGCGCGGTGCCCGGCTCGCGGCCGTCGGGCAGGAGCGAGCCGCCGGTGTCGACGGTCGCGAGCCGGTGGAGGCCGAGGTTGCGGATGAGCTCGAGGTTGCGGGGCCCGAGCCGGCAGAAGACGAACGAACCGGCGGGCACGCTCTTGCGGAGCTCCAGCGCGGTGCCGGCGAGGACGCCGAGGAACGTGCTGTCCATCCCGGTGCATTCGGCGAAGTCCACGACGAAGCGGCGGCGACCCTCGCGCATGCTCTGCTGGAGGAAGTCGCGGATGTGCTGGCTGTTCATGAACGAGGCGCGGCCCCGGACCTTCACGACGACCGGCTCGGAGTCCGCATCGACGAGGAAGACAGGAGTGCCGCTTGCTGCCATGAACGCCGGGGCCGTGGGTCTCGTTGCGGGTCAGGCGCCGCGACGCAGGATTTCGCGGAGCACGAATGGAAGGATCCCGCCGTGCTGGTAGTAGTCGATCTCGATGGGCGTATCGATCCGACAGCGCACCGGGATGTCGGCGGTGGAGCCGTCCTTCCGGGTGATGCGCAGGTCGAGGTCCTGCTGCGGTTGGAGCGCGGGCGAAAGGCCGATGACGTCGAAGGTCTCGGAGCCGTCCAGGCCGAGGGTGGCGGCGGTGACGCCGTCCTTGAACTGGAGCGGGAGCACGCCCATGCCGACGAGGTTGGAGCGGTGGATGCGCTCGAAGCTCTGCGCGAGCACCACCTTGACGCCGAGGAGGTTCGTGCCCTTTGCGGCCCAGTCGCGGGACGAGCCGGTGCCGTACTCCTGCCCGGCGATCACGATCAGCGGAGTGCCCCGTTTCCGGTACTCCTCGGCCGCGTCGAAGATCGCGAGCTTCCCGCCCTCGGGCTGGAGCAGCGTGTCGCCGCCCTCGGCCCCGCCGAGCATGAGGTTCTTGATCCGCACGTTGGCGAACGTGCCGCGGGTCATCACGCGGTCGTTGCCGCGGCGCGAGCCGTAGCTGTTGAAGTCCTCGAAGGCCACGCCGTTCCCGAGCAGGTGGCGGCCGGCGGGCGACGCCTTCTTGATCGCACCCGCCGGGGAGATGTGGTCGGTGGTGACCGAATCGCCGAAGATGCCGAGCGGGCGGGCCCCGTGGATCCCGGCGATCGTGCCCGGGCTCATCGAGAAGTCGGTGAAGAACGGCGGCTCCTGGATGTAGGTGCTGGCGCGGTTCCACGCGTAGACGTCGCCCGGGGTCGAGGGGATCTCGTTCCACTTCGGGTTCTGCCCGGCGAAGTCGCGGTAGAGCGCCCGGAAGACCTCGGGCTTCAACGCGCTCTGCATCGCATCGCGCACCTCGGCGAGCGAGGGCCAGACGTCCCGGAGGAACACCGGACCGTCCCGCCCGACGCCCAGCGGTTCGCTCGAGAGATCGAGGTCGACCCGACCGGCCAGGGCGAACGCGACCACCAGCGGCGGCGACATGAGGAAGTTCGCCTTGATGTTCTGGTGGACGCGGGCCTCGAAGTTGCGGTTGCCCGAGAGCACGCTGGCGGCGACGAGGTCGTGCTTCACCACGGCGTCCTCGATCGCGGGCGGGAGCGGGCCGGAGTTGCCGATGCACGTCGTGCAGCCGTAGCCGACGAGGTTGAAGCCGAGCTCGTCGAGGTAGGGCTGGAGCCCGGTCTTCTCCAGATAGTCGGTGACGACGCGGGAGCCCGGCGCGAGCGAGGCCTTGACGACCTTCGAGACGCGCAGCCCCCGGTCGACGGCCTTCTTCGCGAGGAGGCCGGCCGCGAGCATCACGCTGGGGTTGGAGGTGTTGGTGCAACTCGTGATCGCGGCGATGAGCACGGAGCCGTGACCGATCGCGACGTCGCCGCCGTCGACCGGCACGGCGCGACCGAGGTCCTCCGCCTTCTTGCCGAAACCGCCCTCCGCGACCCCGCGCGAGAAGGCCCCGGTGAACTCGCGCCCGAGGTGGGGGAGCTCGATGCGGTCCTGCGGCCGCTTCGGACCGGCGACGCTCGGGACGACCGAGGCCAGATCCAGCTCGACGACCTGGGAGTAGTCCACCTCGCCCGCCATCGGGACGCCCCACAGGCCCTGCGCCCGGTGGTAGTTCTCGTAGAGCCGGCAGTGCTCCTCGCTCCGGCCGGTGGCGCGCAGGTAGGCGACGCACTCCTCGTCGACCGGGAAGAAACCCATCGTCGCGCCGTACTCGGGGGCCATGTTGGCGATGGTCGCGCGGTCGACGACCGGCAGGGCGCGGGCGCCGGGGCCGTGGAACTCGACGAACTTGCCCACGACCTTCGCCTTGCGCAGCACCTGGGTGACGGTGAGCGCGAGGTCCGTCGCCGTGACGCCCTCGCGGAGCGCGCCGGAAAGGTGCACGCCGACCACGTCGGGGGTGAGGAAATAGACGGGCTGCCCGAGCATGCCGGCCTCCGCCTCGATCCCGCCCACGCCCCAGCCCACGATGCCGATGCCGTTGATCATCGTGGTGTGGGAGTCGGTGCCGACGAGCGTATCCGGGTAGTGGATATCCCCGGCCGAGAGCACGCCCTTGGCGAGGTGCTCGAGATTCACCTGGTGGACGATCCCGATCCCGGGCGGCACGACCTTGAAGGTGTCGAAGGCCTGCATCCCCCACTTGAGGAACTCGTAGCGCTCGCGGTTGCGGGCGAACTCGATGTCGAGGTTGCGCGCCAGCGCGTCGGGCGTGCCGCTCACGTCGACCTGGACCGAGTGGTCGACGACGAGGTCCACCGGCACGAGCGGCTCGATCAGCTTCGGATCCCGACCGAGACGCGCGACCGCCGAACGCATCGCCGCGAGATCGACGAGCAGCGGCACGCCCGTGAAGTCCTGGAGCACGATGCGCGCGACCACGAACGGGATCTCCTGCGTGCGCGCGGCGTCGGGCCGCCATGCGGCGAGCTCGCGGACGTTCGCCTCGAGGACCTTGCGCCCGTCGCAGTTGCGCAGGACCGACTCCAACACGACCCGGATGGAGACCGGGAGCCGGGAGATCCGGCCGAGGCCGGCCTCTTCCAGGGCGGGCAGCGAGTAGAGGCGACCTTCGCGACCTCCCCCGAGGTCGAAGCTCCGCAGGGCGCGAAAGGGATCGTTGGGCGTGGGCATGAGGTTCGGGACGAGTCGGGATCGGCGCGATCGGAACGGCTTCCGCTCCCGATCGCGAAACGAGCGCCTCAGGCCAGCGCGGCCTTGATCGCGGCGAAGTCCGGAAGGTCCTTCGGCGTGGGCGTCTGCTCGGCGTACTTGATCACGCCGTCCTTCCCCACCACGAAGGCGGCCCGGGCCGCCGTGTCGCCGATGTCGGCGAGGTTCTTGAAGACGACGTCGTAGGCGGCGATCGTGGTCTTGTTCAGGTCGCTGAGCAGCGTGATGCCGATCTTGTTGGCCTTGGCCCACGCCTCCTGGGCGAACGGGCTGTCGATGCTGATCCCGTAGACCTCGGCGTCGAGGCCGGCGTAGGCGCTCAATCCGGCGGTGACGTCGCACATCTCGGTCGTGCAGACGCCGGTGAAGGCCAGGGGAAAGAAGAGCAGGACGGTCTGCTTCTTCCCGAAGTTGGCGCTCAGGCGCACGGCTTCGAGCCCGTTGACGGTCTTGGTCTTGAGGGTGAAATCCGGGGCCTTGGAGCCCTTGGCGAGAGGCATGATCTTTTTGCGGGTTGGCGGGTTTCGCGGCTTCGCGCCGGACGCGGCACGAATGGGTGAAGATGGAATCCGACGCCGTGTGAGACAAACGAAAACCATGCCCGACACCGGGCCCGGGTCCGCGGATCAACGCGCGACCGGCCCGGGATCCCACTCGCGCGGGAGCGGATTCCCGGGAACGATCAACGGCCCGACGAGGAACACCCGCGGATGCCGCGGATCGGCGACCACGAACACGCCGTGAAAGTCGTGCTCCCCGAAGGTCGCGACCCGGGTGACGTTGGGCACGGCGGGACCGCCACGCTCGAACGACCGGCCCGAATCGAGCCGGTAGCGGTGTTCGTCGGCGTGGACGAGCAACACGGGGCGGCCGAAGGCACGCGCCTCCGCCTCGACGGTATCAAGGAAGAGGCGGAACCCCGGATCGCGCCCGGGGCGCCCGAAATCCTCCGCAAACGGCGCCGCTTGGAAGAACAGGGCCACTGCCGGCGCACGCCGTTTCCGCGCGTGCCGGAAGGTTTCGCGGACCCAGCCCTCGTTCGCCGCATCGCGCTCACGGAACTCCTCCATCGCCCCCGGGGAATGCGGCTGCCGGTTGTTGTCGCTGCCGACGACGTGGACCGTGGCGAAGACGATCCCCGAGCGCTCCCACCGGGCGTTCTCCACGAAGCGCGCGAACCGCGGGTCGCGTCGCTGGGTGACGAGCGGCAGCGGGGCCCGCCCGTGGCTGCGCTCCTCCGCAAAGAAGCGCCCGCGCAGCCGCTCCACCCACTCCAGCGGATCGTGACCTCCCGCGGCCGGCCGGTGCACGTCGGTCCATTCGTTGTCGCCCGGCGTGTAGATCAACGGCCCCTCGAAGCGGGCGAAGAAGCCCGCGATCGTCTCGAGCCCCTCGGGCGTCGCGGGTTCGGAACCGCCCTTGATGTCGCCGCAGTGGACGGTGAAGGCGGGCGCGCGCCGGTTGATCTCGTCGATCAGCCGCTCGAAGGCCGGGGCGGTTCCGGGGAGCCCGTACGGCAGACAGCCGATGGCGGCGAAGGCGAAATTCTCCGCGCGCATGGAGGCGGCGGTCAGCAGCGCACCGAGGAGCAGGACGAAACGACGCGACATGAGGGCGCGAACGTGCGCCGGCCGGAGGCGCGCCGCAAGCCGCCGCGGCTCGAAGATCCTTCCACCCGCAACGGGCCGGGGAACCGGGCGTTGAATACCGGCCGGAGGCCCGGGGCGCGCGGGCCTACGCGCGCAGGCCCGCGCAGAAGCGCTCGATACGCTCGAGCCCCTTCGCGATCACCGCATCGGAGGTCGCATAGCTCAGGCGCAGGTAGTCGTCGGCCCCGAAGGCGACGCCCGGGACGAGGGCGACCTTCTCGCGCTCCAACAGGCGCGCCGCGAACGTGCTCGAATCGAGACCGAAGCCCGAGATGTTGGGGAACACATAGAACGCGCCGCCCGGCAGCAGGCACGACATCAGGGGGATCGCGGCCAGACCCGCCTGAAGGCGGCGGCGACGACGATCGAACGCCTCCATCATGAAGGCGAGCGCGGCCCGCGCCTTCTCCTTTTCGCGCACCGCGGCGAGCGCCCCGTACTGGGCGAAGGTCGTGGCGTTGGAAGAGGTCTGGCTCTGCAGGTCGACGATCGCGCGGGCGATCGGCTTCGGCGCGACGGTCGTGCCGAGCCGCCAACCGGTCATCGAGTAGGTCTTGCTGAAGCCCGAGACGACGATGACCGACGCGGCCGCCTCGGGCCCGAAGGAAGCCGGGCAGCAGTGCGCGGCCCCGTCGTAGACGAGATGCTCGTAGATCTCGTCCGACATCACAAAGACACCGTGCCGGAGGGCGACCGCGACCAGTCGTTCGATCTCGGCGCGCGAGTAGATCGCGCCCGTCGGGTTGGACGGGCTGTTGAGGATGAAGAGGCGCGTCCGCGGCGTGATGGCCTCCTCGAGCTGTTCCGGCGTGATCTTGAAACCGGCCGAATCGCCGGCGAAGAGGAAGCGGGGCTTCGCGCCGGCGAGCTTCACCATCTCGGGGTAGCTCACCCAATAGGGAGCGGGAACGATCACCTCGTCCCCGGGCGAACACACCGCGAGGATCGCGAGGTAACAGGAGAACTTCCCGCCCGGACTCACGATCACCTGGGAGGGGTCGACCGTCAGGGAGTAGTCCTCCCGGTAGCGATCAGCCAGCGCCCGCCGCAGCTCCTCGATGCCGGGAGTCGGGGCGTACTTGGTCTTGCCGGCCTTCAGCGCGGCGATCGCCGCCTCCTTGATGAAGTCAGGCGTGTCGAAATCGGGCTCGCCCGCACCGAAGCCGGCCACGTCCTCCCCCGCCGCCGCCATGGCTTTGGCCTTCGCATCGACCGCAAGGGTCGGCGAGGGAGAGACGTTGAGCGCCCAGGAAGACAGTGAGGGAACTTCGGTAGCCATTCAGGGAGAACCGGTTAACCCCCGCCCGGGAGCGGGGCAAGCCAACTGCGCGACCCGTACAAAAGAAAAGCAACGCCCGGGGACCGGGCGTTGCCCATCAAGAAACGCGACGCAACCGGAGCTTTCACCCCGGTTGCGTCAGAAGAGGATTACTTCTTCTTGGCCTTCGCCGCCGCCTTCTTGGGCGCCGCTTTTTTCACGGCCTTTTTGGTCGCTTTTTTCATAGGTTCGACTATTCCAGTTTTTGTTTTTGTTCCGAGTCCTGCCGAAGTGGCAGGAAGGTTTTCCAAGGCCACCCTGAGAAGTTCTCCGACAGAGACCGCTTTCTGTCGCGAGAGCCTCAAAAGGGTGGCCTTTTGCTTTTGCGGAAGTCGTACCGAGATCTGGCGATGCTCCAGAGTCCGGGGTTCGAATGCGGCGTAATCATAAACGGAGATCGCGTGGCGGATCACTTCGCTCTTCGACGAAGCCCCCAGCGATCTCTGAAGAAGCGTGAGCTTCACCAACAGGTCTTCCTTCAAATCGAAGGTGAGAGGCGAGCTCTCCCGGTCCGGAACTTTTGGCATAAGGGGTGGATTGAATCCAACTGTGTTCTGTCGGCCCGCGCCGACGAGAACGTTACAAAAAACCGCTGGACAAATTTCAACGCTATTTTTCATCGATCGAATCCCGCGGGCCGCTCCGGAAGCTCGTGAACCCACTTTCTGGATACACGGCGACGACCCCGCCACGCGCTCCGCGATCGGCGCGGTCGTGCGGTTCCTCAGAGGAGAAAACGCGCGACGCGCGCGATCGGACCGCGCGTTCGGCGGCCGCGCGCGACGCGCGGCGCGCACTCAGCGCACCGGGGTGACGGGACCCGCCGATTTCATCACATCGGCGATCGATCCGGCGGAGTCGGGGGCGAAAATCCCTTCGTCCACCACCGGATCGAGGATCGCTCCGGTCACGGTGAGGCGCGTCTTGTCGCGTGATTCCTCGTCGCGCACTTCGAACGACTTCACGATCCAGCGCTCGCCGATCCGCTTCAGCCCGAGCACGGTGATCGTCTTGAGCGCGACGCCTCCGGCATCCACCCATTGCGCCTGCGAGATCGCGCCGTAGGCGGTGTCGATGAAGACGCGCGCGCCGCCGATGCCCGGGTGATCGCCGGCCTGCGCCGGAGGCGGGAAGAGCAGGAACACGTGGGTCGGTCGTCCACGAAAGCGCGCGAGCCCCTCGTAGACGTGGTCCGTCCAGTGGAGGAACGGCGTCGCGAGGTCCGCCGCGGTGAGCCGGGTGCCCGCGAGCGGCTCCGACATCGCCGCGCCGCGGACCGCCTCCATCGGCCCGGGACCGGAGCTCCGCCACACGGCGGGGTTGAAGCCGGACTGGACGAGGATCGTCTCGCGCACTCCGTCGACGGGCTCGAGCTCGAGCCGCGAGATCGGCCCGGTGGCGTTGCGGCCGCCGAGCCAGCGACCCGGGATCGAGCGTTCTTCACCCGAGCGCGGCAGGAGCCGCAGCGTGAACTCCAGATAGTAGGGTCCGCCGAGGCCGAAGCTCCTCGATCGCTCCAGGATCGCCGCCCCCTCCGCGGCATCGGGCGGCGTCGGTTGCACGTAGGACGGCGGCGGCCGGTGGCGCGGTTGCGACCAGATCGACGAAGCCCCGGTCAGCGTGATCAACGCGACCACGGCGAAGCGAAGCAGTCCCTGTCTGCGGTCTCCGACCGCGCTCATCCCGAAACGTTACGGCGTCGCCGGCTCGACGGGCTCGGCGGAGACCGAAGGCTCGGCGGCGGCGGGCGCGACCAGTTCGGGGACATCGGGCAGGGTTTGCGGATTCTCCCGAAGGTCCCGCTTGTGCAGGTGAAGATGTCCAAGGTAGAGCCCGAAGCTGAGCACGAAAAACGTGGCGGCGGCCCAGGTCGTGGCCTTGGAGAGGACGTTGCCGCTCTCGCCGCCGAAAGCCGCCTCGGCCATGCCGCCACCCAGCGCGGCTCCGACGCCACCGTCCGACTTCGCCCGTTGCGCGAGGATGATCAGCACCATGAAGAGGCTGATGAGGACCAGGACGAACGTGAAGATGCCGACGAGGAGGCTCATGGAAACGGCGGTTAGAACGGATTCGGGGGGAGTTTGTCAACCCATGTCACCCGGGGCGCGACGAGTCGTTCCCGGGCTCCCGCGGCGACGAACGGACCGACTCCGCGCGCGTTCGATCGCGCGTCGGTCGGGCCCCGGTCCATCCATTTCGGACTGTGGTTGTGTGCTCGAACCATGCAGGCTGCACCGGTCAGGCGCCCGTCCGGCGTCCCGACCCTGCGCACTCCACTCCGACATGCCCCAACCACCGCGACGCATCACCCTGCGAGACATCGCCCGGCGCGCCGGCGTGCACTTCACGACCGTCTCGCTGGCGTTGCGAAACCATCCGCGCCTGCCCGCGACCACCCGCGAGCGCGTCCAGGCCGTCGCGAGGGAGCTCGGCTACGTCCCCGATCCCATGCTGTCTTCGCTCGCCCACTACCGGAGCACGCTGCGGCCGGCCGGCTAC
This sequence comes from Opitutaceae bacterium, assembly GCA_036770745.1. GTDB lineage: Bacteria > Verrucomicrobiota > Verrucomicrobiia > Opitutales > Opitutaceae > DAIPIQ01. Next base: position 20,844 of record DAIPIQ010000004.1, read on the forward strand.
CAGGCGACCGTGGCGTGGGTGACGAACCATCCGAAGCGGTCGGGCTGGCGCGAGGTCCGGGTCTTCGAGCAGTACTTCGACGGCGCGGCCGCGCGCGCGGAGGAGCTCGGCTTCAAGCTCGAGGAGTTCTGGTTGCGCGAGCGGGGGCTCACGCCGCAGCGCGCCACGCAGATCCTCCGGGCGCGCGGCATCGGCGGGCTGATCCTCGCGCCCCAACCCGGGCCGGGCGTCTCGCTGGAGCTGGAGTGGGACGCGTTCTCCGCGGTCGCGATCGGTTTCTCGCTCGCGCGGCCGAGCCTCCACCTCGTCTGCCTGCACCAGTACCGGGCGATCCGCCTCGCGTTGCGCGAGCTCCTCGCCCGCGGCCATCGGCGGCCGGGGCTGGTGCTGCTGCGCGCGAGCGACGAGCGGGTCGAGCAGAACTGGAGCGCGGGCTTCGCGAGCGGTCTCGCGGAGCTCGCGCCGCGCGATCGGCTGGCCCCGCTGCTCCTCGATCGTTGGGACGAGGGGCGGTTCCTCCGCTGGGTCGAACGGCACAAGCCCGACGTGCTCCTGAGCAAGCTGCTCGAGGTCGGCCCGGCGCTGCAGGCCTCCGGTCGCGAGGCGCCGCGCGACCTCGGGGTCGCCTACCTCACGCACGCCTCCGCCGAGGCGGGGCTCTCCGGCATCAGCGAGAATCCCCACGCCGTGGGCGCGGCCGCGCTCGACCACCTCACGGGCATGCTGCACCGCAACGAGCGCGGCGTGCCCGCCCTCGCCCACCACCTGCTCATCGAGGGCGCGTGGATCGAGGGCGCCACCGTGCGCCACCGCGCGGAGTCCCGCCGGTGACCCTCGCCGAGGAGGCGCGACGACGCCCGGGCTTCCGCTGGGTCGTCTGCGGGCTGCTCTTCTTCGCCACCGCGAACAACTACCTCGACCGCCAGACCCTCGGCGTGCTCGCGCCGGAACTGATCGCGCACTTCGGTTGGTCGGTGGCGGACTATGCCGACGTGGTCTTCTGGTTCCAGGTCGGCTTCGCGATCGGCTTCCCGATAACCGGCCGATTCCTCGATCTCGTGGGCACGCGCGCAGGGTTCGCCGCGGCCGTGATCGTCTGGAGCCTCGCCTCGGCGGCGCACGGGGCGGTGAGCGGTCTCGCCGCGTTCAAGACCGCGCGCCTGGTGCTCGGTTTGAGTCAGCCGAGCAACATGCCGGCCGGCGTGAAGGTGGTCACGGAATGGTTCCCACCCCGCGAACGCGCGCTCGCCACCGGATTGTTCAAGGGCGGCGCGAACCTCGGATCGATCCTCGTGCCGGTGCTCGTGCCGTGGCTGTTCTTCGAGACGGGCTGGCGGGCGACGTTCGTGATCCTCGCCGCGAGCGGACTGGTCTGGGTGGCGCTCTGGCTTTGGCTCTACCGGCCGCCCGAGGTCGCGGAGGACGTCGTCGATCGGGCCGTGCGCCCGCCGGTCGGCAAGGTGCGCTGGCGCGTGCTCCTGCGCCGGCGCGAGACCTGGGCCTACATGAACTTCAAGTTCATGACCGACGCGGTCTGGCATTGGTACCTCGCGATGCTCCCGTTGTTCCTCAGCCAGCGCTTCGGGCTGAGCCTCGCGGAGTTCGGGCCTCCGCTCGTCGCCGTCTACACGATCGCCTACGCCGGAAGCGTCGGCGGCGGCTGGCTCTCCTCGCGCTGGATCGCGCGCGGCTGGGACCTCACCCGCGCGCGCAAGCTCGCGATGCTGCTCTGCTGCCTCGGCACGGTGCCGGTCCTGCTCGTCACGCGGCTCGAATCACTCTGGACGTGCATCGTGCTCATCGGTGTCGCGCACGGAGCCCATCAGGGGCTGACCTCGAACCTCTTCACCACGGTTTCCGACCTTTTCCCGGCGCGGGCGATCGGCTCGGTCGTCGGCCTCGGAGGGATCGCCGCGCAGCTCGGCGCGGCGTCGTTGACCCTTCTGACCGGCTGGGTGTTGCAGCGCGGCGAGGGGCTCGCCGGGATCTTCTTCTTCGCAGGTTCGGCCTACGTGATCGCCTTCGTGATCTTCCACCTCATGGTCCCGCGCCTCGACCCGATCGCGCTGCCCGAGGCGGCGGTCGGCCGCGGATGATTCCGACGCGGAGCGCCGACCGGCTTGCGGAAATCCCGGCGAAGTTCCGCCGGGCGGACCGGGTCCGTGGGGTCGCACGGATTGCCGTTCCCGCCGTTTTCGTTCACGACTGATTCCGAATCCCATGAGAACCCCGCCCACCCTCGTCGCCCTCGCCCTCCTCCTCTCCTCCGCATCGTCCTCGCCCGCGGACCCGCTGAACGAATCGCGCGCCGACTTCGACCTCCGCATGGCGTGGTGGCGCGACGCACGCTTCGGGATGTTCATCCACTGGGGGCCGTACGCCGTTCCGGCCGGCGTGCATCGCGGAGAACACATCAAGGGAATCGGTGAATGGATCATGGAGCGCGCCGCCATCCCGGTCGCCGAATACGAGGCCTACGCGCGGCGCTTCGATCCCGTCGCGTTCGACGCCGACGCGTCGGTGCGCGTCGCGAAGGACGCCGGCATGAAATACATCATCATCACGTCCAAACACCACGACGGGTTCTGCCTCTGGGACTCGGCGGTCACGGAGTACGACTCGATGGATTTCTCCCCCGCGCGCCGCGATCTGCTGGCCGAGTTGAAGGCGGCCTGCGACCGGCACGGCATCGTCCTGGGTTTCTACCACTCGATCATGGACTGGCATCACCCGGATGCCCAGGCGCCCTTTCATCCGAAGTACAACGACCGCGAACGCTCCAATCCCGATTTCGGCCGCTATGTGGAGACGTATCTGAAGCCGCAGTTGCGCGAGCTCGTCACCCGCTACGACCCGGCCGTGCTGTGGTTCGACGGCGAGTGGATCAGGGACTGGACGCACGAGCGCGGGCAGGACCTCTACCGCTTCGTCCGGGGTCTGAAGCCATCGCTCATCGTCAACAACCGCGTGGACAAGGGCCGTCAGGGCATGATGGGCATGAACCGCGACGACCGCCGCTACGCGGGCGATTTCGGCACACCCGAGCAGGAGATCCTCGCCGGGGCCTCCGACCTCGACTGGGAGGCGTGCATGACGATGAACGACACCTGGGGCTTCAAGTCCCGGGACCACGAGTGGAAGCCCGTGGCCACGCTCGTGCGCCACCTCGTGGAATCAGCCGCCAAAGGGGGAAACTATCTGCTCAACGTCGGCCCCACCGCCGAGGGTGTGATCCCGGCGCCGAGCATCGAGCGTCTCGCCGCCCTCGGCCTCTGGCTGCGCACCAACGGCGAGGCCGTCTTCGGCACGCGGCGACTCCGCCACCACGAGGAAGGCGAACACATCCTCTACACCGGCGCGAAGGATGGTCGCACGCTCTACGCCCTGCTCACCGCCTGGCCCGGGGACGAGCTGCGGCTGACGAGGATCGTGCCCGATCCCGGCGCCGAGATCCGTCTCCTCGGTCATCCGTTTGCGCTGTCATGGCGCCGCGAAGGCGAGGCCACGATCATCGACCTCCCCGAGGCCGCGCGCGCGGCCTCCGACCATGCGTGGACGCTCCGCGTGCAGGGCCGGGAAGCTTCGGTCGAATCGGCCGCGGCCAATAACCCATGAAACGCCGCGCGATCGTTCTCCTGCTCGGGTTGCTGGGCGGCACACTTCCGCTCGGGGCGGCGGAGGCGGGTCGCCCGAACATCGTCTTCATCCTCGCCGACGACCTCGGCTGGGGCGACCTGGGCTGCTACGGCGGGCGGGCCGGCGCCACCCCGCACCTCGACCGGCTGGCGGGAGAGGGCACGTTGTTCACCCATGCCTACATGAACGCGCCGGTCTGCTCGCCGAGCCGCGCCGCGATCCTCACCGGGCTGTTTCCCGGCCGGCTGCGCATCCACGGGCATTTCGCGGGCCCGGAGCAGAACGCCGCGCGCGGGATGGCGCAGTTCCTCGATCCGGCCGTACCGAACCTGCCCGCCGCGCTGAAGCGGGCCGGCCATGCCACCGCGCACGTCGGCAAGTGGCACCTGGGCGACCAGTCCGGCGGGCCGCCGATCGCGGACTACGGCTTCGACCACGTCGGCTCCGGCGAAGGCGGCGGCGCGGCGATCCGGCCGGAGGACCCGTACCACCGCGCCCGCTCCACGGCGCTCTTCGTGGACGAGGGGCTGGAGTTCATCGACGCACACGGCGGGCGGCCGTTCTATCTCCAGCTCTGGCTGCTGCTCCCGCATGCCACTCTCAACCCGACCCCGGAGCAGCTCGCGCCCTTCGCGCGGCTGAGCAGCCCCGGCTCGCCCCACGCCGGACCGGGGGCGATCCACGCCGCCAGTCTCCACGATCTGGATACGCAGGTGGGCCGGCTGCTCGACGAACTGGAGAGGCGCGGCCTCGCGGACGACACCCTCGTCGTCTTCACCAGCGACAACGGCCCGGAGGACCTCGCGATCCTCAACGCCGCCCACAGCGGCGTGGGCTCGACGGGGCCGTTCCGCGGGCGCAAGCGCAGCCTCTACGAAGGCGGGGTGCGCGTCCCGCTGCTCGTGCGCTGGCCGGGCCGGGTCCCGGCTGGACGGGTGGACGACACCTCGGTGATCTCCGGCACGGACTTCTTCCCCACCTTCGCACGGCTGGCCGGCGCCGGCCTCGACCCGGCGGCGGAGGCCGCGCTCGACGGCGAGGACATGGGCGCGGTCCTTCTCGGCCGCGCGCGCGCCCGCACGAAGCCGCTGTTCTGGGAATGGCGGTTCCGCATCTTCGGCCACCCCTCCGGCGCGAGCCCGCAGCTCGCGATCCGCGAGGGGGACTGGACGCTGCTGATGAACCCCGACCGCTCACGCGTCGAGCTTCACGCCATCCGCGAGGATCCGATGCAGGTGGACAACGTCGCCGTGCAGCATCCCGAGGTCGTCGCGCGGCTCTCCGGCCGTTTGCTGGAATGGAGCGAGTCGCTGCCGCCCGGCCCGCGGGATCCCTCGGCCGGCGACGCCGGCCATCGGTGGCCGAAACCGTGAGGCCGCGTGTGGCCCCCGCGCGCATCCCCACTCGATGAAGCTCGGCCTCGGTCTCTACCGGCACATGCTCACGCCCGAGAACTTCGCCTTCGCGAAGCAGGCGGGGGCCACGCACATCGCCGCGCACCTCGTGGACTATTTCCGCGGCGGCGCCGGCCACTCAGCCTCCGACGACCAGCCGCTCGGCGCCGACTGGGGCTGGGGCCTCGCCGGCGATCCGGAGAAACTCTGGACGCTGGAAGAACTCGCCGCGTTGCGCCGCGCCGTCGAATCCGCCGGGTTGAAACTCGAGGCGATCGAGAACTTCGACCCCGCGCACTGGGGCGACATCCTCCTCGACGGCCCGCGGCGCGCGCAGCACGTCGAGAATGTGAAGGCCATCATCCGCCGGCTCGGCGAGGCGGGCGTCCCGATCATGGGCTACAATTTCTCACTCGCCGGCGTGGCCGGGCGCACCCGCGGCCCACACGCGCGCGGCGGCGCGATCTCGGTGGGGATGGACGGGCCGTGCGACAAACCGATGCCCGAAGGCATGGTCTGGAACATGGTCGTCGATCCCGCCGCGCCGTCGCGCCCGGCGGTCGCCGTCGCGCCCGCGACCCACGCGCAGCTCTGGTCGCGTTTGCAGCGCTTTCTAGAGGAGGTCCTGCCGGTCGCGGAGAAGGCGGGCGTTCGGCTCGCGCTCCACCCCGACGATCCGCCGCTGCCGTCCGTCCGCGGCCAGCCGCGCCTCGTTTACCAGCCGGAGATGTATCGGCGCGTCCTCGAGCTCGCGCCGAGCCCGGCCAACCGGCTCGAGTTCTGCGTCGGCTCGATCGCCGAGATGACGGAGGGCGACGTTTACGAATCGGTGGACCTCCACAGCCGGGAGGGTCGCATCGCCTACGTGCACCTGCGCAACGTCCGCGGCAAGGCGCCGCACTACCGGGAGACCTTCATCGACGACGGCGAGGTGGACGTGCTGCGCGTCCTCGCGATCCTGAAGCGAAACCGATTCGACGGCGTGATCATCCCCGACCACGCGCCGCAGATGAGCTGCGCCGCGCCGTGGCACGCCGGCATGGCCTTCGCGCTGGGCTACCTCCGGGCGGGAATGCAGGCTCTCGAGAAGGCGTGAGCGCATCCGAAAGCTTCCACTCGTCCTCGAAGCCCCCGCGCCTTGCGGGCCGCCGGGAGTTCTGCAAACTGGCCGCCGCCGGATTTGCGGCGGGGGGAGGCGCGGCGCGAGCAGCGGAAAGCGCGGCAGGATCGGGGGCGAACGGGAGCACGGCGCGCGCGCACTGGTGTCGTCTCGCGGCGCGCCTCGCGGATCCCGTGCTGGGCGCGCTCGCGGAGCGCCGCCTCAAGACGACGATGCCGATCGAAGCGGCCTCCGCCGCACGCAACCGGGCCGACGTCACGCACCTCGAGGCGCTCGGTCGCCTGCTCGCCGGCCTCGCCCCGTGGCTCGAGCTCGCGCCGGACGATTCGCCCGAAGGCCGCGAACGCGCCCGCCTCGGCGCGCTCGCCCGCGCCGCGATCGATGCGGCCACCGACCCGCGCTCGCCCGACTTCCTCAATTTCACCCGCGAACGCCAGCCTCTCGTTGACGCGGCGTTCCTGGCCGAGGCGCTGCTCCGCGCACCGGTCGAGCTCTGGAGAAAACTCGACCCGCGGGTGCGGGCCAACGTCATCGCCGCACTCCAATCCTCGCGGGTGATCCGGCCCGGCGAGAACAACTGGCTGCTCTTCGCCTCGATCATCGAGGCGTTTCTCCAACGCGCCGGCGCGCCGCGCGACGAGGGCCGCCTTTTCGAAGGCCTGTGCAAACACCGCGACTGGTATGTCGGCGACGGGACCTACGGCGACGGGCCCGAGTTCCACTGGGACTACTACAACTCCTTCGTGATCCAACCCATGCTCGTCGAGGTGCTCGACGTCGTGGGAGACGAGTCGGCTGAGTGGGACGACTTCCGCGCGGAGGCGCTTCGCCGGTTGACCCGCCGGGCGGCGGTGCAGGAGCGGCTCGTCGCGCCCGACGGATCGTTTCCCCCGCTCGGGCGTTCGCTCGCCTACCGGTGCGGGGCGTTCCAAGGCCTCGCGCTCGCCGCCCTGCGGGGTCTGTTGCCCGCGGAGGTGCCGCCGGCGCAGGCGCACACGGCACTCGATCGCGTGATCCGGCGGACGCTGGAGGCCCCGGACACCTTCGACGCGGACGGCTGGCTCCGGATCGGCCTCAGCGGTCGGCAGCCCGGCCTCGGAGAAACCTACATCTCCGCCGGAAGCCTCTACCTGTGCAGCGTGGCGCTGCTGCCGCTCGGGCTCCCCGGCGACGACGCGTTCTGGGCCGGTCCACCGTCGCCGGGCTCCTGGGAGAGGGCGTGGAGCGGCGCGGATCTTCCCGCCGACCGCGCCCTGAAGCGCGCGTAGTCGGAAAGCACCTACAGGGGGCGGGGTCGTGCCTCTCGCCGAGAAGCGTTTCCCTCGTCCCGCCACGCGGGCCCGGTCGTGGACTTCAGACGTCGTAGCGGCCGGGCTCGCGGATCCAGACGTTGCGGAAGCGCACGAGGTCGCCGTGGTCCTGGAGCATGAGCGGGCCGGTCGGGGGATGCGCCTCGTAGACCGGGAGGATCTTGTGGGCGGTGCGGCCGAGGAGTGCGTGGCGGTGGTGGAGGACGACGCCGTTGAGCAGCACCGTGATGAACGCCGGGGCGACCAGCGCGGCCCCTTGGAAGACCGGGGCCTCCCAGAGGATGTCGTAGGCGTTCCACTCGCCGGGCCCACGAATCGCGTTGGCGAGCGGCGGGCACTGCCCGTAGAGCGCGCCGACCGTGCCGTCGGCGTAGGTGGGGTTCTCGTGGTTGTCGAGCACCTGCACCTCGTAGAGCCCCATGAGGAAGACGCCGCTGTTGCCGCGCCCCTGCCCCGTTCCCTTGACGACCGGCGGACTCCGGAACTCGAGGTGGAGCTGGACGTCGCCGAAGGAGCGGCGCGTGCGGATGTTGCCGGCGCCCGGCACCACCTCCATCGCCCCCTCGACGACCCGCCAGCCGGCGGGACCGCCGGCGAGCGACTCCCACTGGTCGAGCGGGCCGCCGGCGAAGAGCACGATCGCGTCGGCGGGCGGATCCCCGGGGCCGGAGCCGGGCGCGACGCGGCGCGGCTGGGGGCGCGTGCCGTCATGGACGCGGTAGCCGCACTCGGGAAGCACGGGGGTGTCGAGGGGACCGAGGGCGAGGTTTTCAGGGATGCGTTTCATCGGGAGGCGCGGCTCAAAAGAAGAAGGTGACGTTGATCGAGCCGAAATCCTGCGGCTCCTCCTGTCCGACGAATTCCTTCGAGCGCCGGGCCTGGGTGTAGGTGAGCTGGAAGGCGGCGAAGCCGAGACCGACGCCACCGGCGAGGTCGTGGACGAACCACTCGCGGTCGATCGAGTGGCTGTCGCGAAAGGTGTTTCCGTCGAGCGTGATGTCGCGCGCGACGGCGCGCACCTCCGAAGAGAGGAAGACGAAGGCGGTGAAGCCCGGCCGGGCCGCGGGGTTCGAGTCGCCGCTGGGGCGGATGAGCGACGTGCCGAAATCGCGGGGCAACGCCCAGCCGGCGCGCAACTCGAGGCCGGCGTTGGCGTAGGTGAAGACGTTGCCGAGCGAGGCCCCGACGCGCGGGATCGCGTCGACGCCCCAGCCGGCGGCGTCTCCATCGGTTGAATACCTCCACTTGCGCTCGTAGATGAGGTTGAGGCCCGGTTCGTCGTCGATCTGGTTGTCCCAGCCGTTCGAGCGGGCGACGCCGATGAGGTCGTGGACGAGGTTCTGGACCTGCCGCCCGAGCGCGGAGGGGCCGACCATGCCGAGGTTGACTTCGAAGACGTCGAGGCGGGCGCGGGTGGCGCCGCCGCCGAGGCGGACCGGGACGCCGTAGTCGTGGAAGGCGGCGCCGAGGTAGAGCCACGCGGCGTAGGGCCGGTCGTCGGGGAGGAGCGCGGAGGCCGTGGTGTCGGTCGGGGTGTACATGTTCTGGCCGAAGGAGAGGCCGACCTTGGCCTGGTCGCCGTCGTCGATGAAGCGCCGGACCTGGCGCGAGACCCAGCCCAGGGGGGCCGGGAGGCGGGTGCGGTCGAGCGCGACGAGGTCGCGCGTGAGCACGGAGGCCTTGAAGCCGTTGGTGTAGTTGCGATCGGTGCCCGCGAAATACTTGTCGTTCTCCGTCATGAAGCTCAGCGAGCCGAACTTCAGCGGCGTCGACTCCACGAGGGGCGGTTCGGCCGCGGAGGCGGGACCACCGGCGAGCAGGCAGGCGAAGGCGGCGAAGGCGCACGATCGTTTCACGCCCCTTCCCTCCCACACCCGCCGGCGCGGGGCAAACGGGAAGAAACAACGGGCTGGAGCGGCGCCCGCCCGCCCCCCAGAGTCGCCGCCATGGCCGGGGTGAAGTTTCGTCGCGAGGTCGAGAACCTGATCGCCGGGTTCCGCGGGCTGCCGCCCGATCGGAGCCGGTCGCGCCTGCGCGAGACGAAGTCGCTGGAGCAGTCGGTCGACAAACTCCTGCACAAGTACCGGCTCGGGATGAAGACGCCGGAGGAGGCGATCCGCGACGCCTGGGTCGAGATCGTCGGCGAGGCGAACGCGCGCTTCTGCCACCCGCTGCGGATCGAGCGCGACCGCGCGCTGGTGATCGGCGTGGGCAATCCCGTCGTGCGGCAGGAGATGCTGTTCCACAAGTCGCTCCTGTTGGAGCGCATCCGCGCCATCCCGGCCTGCCGGCACCTCTCGGAGCTCGTCTTCCGGTCCGGCTGAGCGGTCGCGGCTACCGCGGAACGAGCACGACCCACTGCCAGTCGCCGCGGTACTGGCCGAGCTCGGCGACGAACTCGATCCGGTCGCCCTCGGCGTAGCGGGCGAAGAACGCCTCGCGCTCGCGCTGGTTGGGGATCCAGAGCGGAAGGTCGACGGCGGGCCCCTCCGCCAGCACGCGAAACGGGCGCGTTCCGACGACCCGGCCCGAGACGCGGAAAAGTGCGCCGATGTGCCCGGGCCGGAGCAGGGCCCCGGGGTTTGCGAAGTCCGTGAGCGGCCGCGCGCCCGAGAGGTCGAAACGCACCGGGACCGGCGTCGCCGGGCCGACCCGCGTGCGGCTGGGATTTTCCAGCGGCATCCAGCGGCCCGGGCGGTCGACCTCGACGACCCGGAAACGCGCGACGAGGGGGAAGTGATCGGAGTAGCCGCCTCCGCCGCCGGCGAAGCGCCACCGCCGGGGGCGGCCCGTGGCGACCTCGGCGTTGAAGCCGGGAAACGCGCCCACCGCGAAGCTGCCATCCACGTACTGGATACCGCGCTCGTCGTAGAGCCCGCGGGTGACGAGGATCTGCATGAGCGTGCCCCACTCGTCGCGGAAGACGTCGCTGCCGCGCCGCTCCACCGGCAGTTCGAACCAGAGGTTGTAGAGCGCGGGGCCGCGCGGATCGCGCACGGCCGCCTCGTCGCCCTGGGAGCCGAGGACGTCGTCGAGGGCGGTCCGCCGGAACGACGGGTTGACCTGCCGCTGGTTGTACTGGGAGTTGAAGTCGCCGCCGAGGATCACGTCGGCGAGCGGGTCCTTGCGGAGGATCGCGGCGAGGCGGTCGCGCAGGACGGAGGCGTTGCCGATGCGGACGAGCTCCGCGGCCGGGTCGGAGGCGCCGGATTTCCAGTGGTTCGCGAAGACGTGGAGGCGACGACCCTCGACCGACACCTCGACCTCGAGGATCGCCCGCGCGCCGTCGGTGTGGTGGTTGCGCACCGCGACGATCGGGAAGCGGGTGAAGACGGCGTTGACGTGCGCCACGACCTGCCCGGTCGGATCGGGCCGCCACTCCGCGACGGCGAGCTCGTAGGGGGCGAAGCCCTCGTCGACGAGCCGCTTGGCGAGCCAGGCGTGCGCGGGCGCACCGGCGAGCTCCGGCTCGAGCTCCGCCGCGGTGAGGAGGTCGCGCACCGTCCGCCCGCGCCACCGGTCGATGAATCCCGCGACGTCGGCCACCGTCGAGTCGGGGGTCTGATCGGCTTCGAGCTCGTTGAGGATGAGGATGTCCGGGCCGGCCCCTTCGTCGAAGCGCCGGAGCGTCGCGCCGAGGTTCTCCAGCTTGGTCGCCAGGTGGGCGGGCGTGTAGAGCGGCGGGCGATAGTCCTCGAACAGGCTGATCCCGTCGGCGTCGAAGAGGTTCTCGACATTGTGGACGACGACGGAGAACTCCCGGGCGCGGCCGGTCTCGGCGAGAAACAGGAGCGCGAGCGGGAGGAGGCGGCGCGGCAATCGCATGCCCCGGAAGGTGCGGACGCGGCGCGCGAGGGCTATCCCATTCTCGGCGAAACCCGGCCCGGGGAGGGGCGATCCGGGCTCCGTAAACTTCGGGTTCCGTGGCAGTTGAGGCGGGTTTTTCTGCTTGCGGGCGCCGGGCGAAAGGGAAACATCCCGCTCTTGCGCAAGGAGCGGCCTGCTGGTCGCAGTCCGCTCCCGCGTCCCGCCCGGGCGACCGGGAGGCAGCGACGGGACCGGCTTCGGCGGGTCCCGGGGGCGTCACAGACGTGGCGCCGGGGACGTGCGGCCAGAAAACAAACCAAATCCATGTCAGAGGTCGTCAACAAACAAGAAGTCATCACCCAGTTCAAAGCCCACGAGAAGGACACCGGCTCGTGCGAGGTGCAGGTGGCGTTGCTCTCCGCGCGCATCGCCCACCTCACCGATCACCTCCGGATCCACCGCAAGGACTTCCACTCGCGGCGTGGCCTCCTCGCCTTGGCGAGCCGTCGTCGGAAGCTTCTCGATTACGTGAAGCGCCACGACCTCGCCCGTTACAACGACCTGCTGCAGCGCCTCGGCCTGCGCAGGTGATCGCTCGAAGTGTCGTGGCGGCGGACGTCGGTCCGAAACCCGGACTTCGCGCTCCCCAACCCGCTCCCGGGCCGACCGGCCGGGCACGACGCGTTTCGCGCCCCTTCCGGGCGTGAGCTTCGTCCCCGTCCGGCATCGACCCGTCGGCACGACACGAAACCCCAACCCAGAAACGCCGGCACGAGCCAGGGAGGGACATTTCCCCGTGCAGCCGCCTCCGAGACGCGAGGCGGGCTCCACGAGGAAATCTCTCACCCGCTTGGTTCGGGTCGGCCCACCACAAGCCAACTGATCCGAAATGAAGCAGAAACATAACGTCACGGTCCCCGGTCTCGGGATGACCTTCAGCACCGGCACCCTCGCCCAGCTCGCGGGCGGCGCCGTCACCGTCCAGGTCGGCGAGACGAGCATCTTCGTCGCCGCCACCGCCGCCAGTTCCGTCCGCGAAGGACAGGATTTCTTCCCCCTCACGGTCGACTACCGCGAGAAGTTCTTCGCCGGGGGCCGTTTCCCGGGTGGTTACTTCAAGCGCGAGGGCCGCCCGAGCGAGAAGGAGATCCTCACCTCGCGGTTGTGCGACCGGCCCTGCCGGCCGCTGTTCCCCAAGGGCTTCCTCAACGAGGTGCAGGTGCTCGGCATGCTCATGTCGACCGACCTCACCAACGAGCCCGACATCCTGATGGTCAACGGCTCCTCCGCCGCCCTCGCGATCTCGGACATCCCGTGGAACGGCCCGATCGGTTGCGTCCGCGTCGGCCAGATCGACGGCGCCTTCGTCGCCAACCCGACCATCGAGCAGATGTATTCGTCGGCCCTCGACCTGATCTACGTCGGGACCGAGACCGAGATGCTGATGATCGAGGGCAGCGGCGACCAGGTGCCGGAGGACACGTTCCTCGCGGCCCTCGAATACGCCCACCAGGCGATCCAGCCGATCATCGCGGCGATCAAGGAACTCGCCGGGCTTGTCGGCGTCCGGAAGAAGGAGTTCAAGCTCGTCACCTGCGACGAGAAGATCCACGCGATCGCCGACCGCATCGCCCGCCCGAAGATCGTCGCCTCCGTCCGCACCGGTGACAAGGCGGCCCGCACGGCCGCCGTCGAGGCCGCCGCCGAAGAGGCCAGGGCCGCGATCGTCGCCGAGCTCGGCGAAGCCGCCTTCAACGCGAACCACCTCAAGATGGCCCTCGAAGAGATCCAGGAGTCCGCCTACCGCGGCCTGATCCTCTCCGAAGGCTTCCGCGCCGGCGGCCGCAAGCCCGACGCCCTCCGCCCGATCAGCGGCGAGACCGGCGTGCTCCCGCGCGTCCACGGCTCGGCGATCTTCAACCGGGGCGAGACCCAGGCGCTCGTCATCACGACGCTCGGCTCCACCTCCGAGTCGCAGGACCTCGACGGACTCACCGGCGGCCCCAAGAGCAAGTCGTTCACGCTTCACTACAACTTCCCGCCCTACTCGGTCGGGGAGTGCCGGCGCTTCCTCGCCCCGGGCCGTCGTGAGATCGGCCACGGAGCGCTCGCCGAGCGTTCGCTGCTTCCGATCCTCCCGACCGAGGAGGCGTTCCCCTACTGCATCCGTCTCGTCTCCGAGATCATGGGCTCCAACGGCTCCACCTCGATGGCCTCGATCTGCGGCGGCACCCTCGCCCTGATGGACGCCGGCGTGCCGATCATCGCCCCGGTGGCCGGCATCTCCGTCGGCCTCGTCAGCGAAAACGACGCCTCCGGCCGGATCAGCCGCCACGTGGTCCTCACCGACATCCTCGGCGAAGAGGATCATTTCGGCGACATGGACTTCAAGATCGCCGGCACGAAGGACGGCATCACGGGCTTCCAGCTCGACCTGAAGATCAACGGGCTGCCCTTCGGCATCGTCCGCGAGGCGGTCGCCCAGTCGCGCACGGCCCGCCTCGAGATCCTTGCGAGGATGGAGGAGGCGCTCGCCGAACCGCGCAAGGAACTCAGCCAGCACGCCCCGCGCATCGAGACGGTCCAGATCGACCCCGAGAAGATCGGCGCCCTCATCGGCCCCGGCGGCAAGAACATCCGCCGCATCGTCGAGATCACCGGCGCCCAGGTCGACATCGACGAGGACAACTCCGGCAAGGTCTACATCTACACCAACAACATGGACGCGATGCGTCGCGCCGTGGCCGAGGTCACCGCCGTCGGCGGCAAGATCGAGGAAGGCAAGATCTACCGCGGCGTCGTCCGCGGCATCAAGGAGTTCGGCTGCTTCGTCGAGGTCCTCCCCGGCCAGGAAGGCCTCGTCCACATCTCCGAGCTGGCCGACTTCCGCGTGCGCCGCACCGAGGACGTCTGCAAGATGGGCGACGAGATGGTGGTGAAGTGCGTCGGCATCGACGAGAAGGGCCGCGTGCGCCTCAGCCGCAAGGCCGCCCTCGCCGAGTTGGAGGCCCGGGAAAAGGCCGCCGCCGGAACCCCCGCCGCCGAGCCCGCCGCCGCGGCTCCGCAGGCCGACTGAGTCGCCGACGACCGTTCCGACTTCGAGCCCGCGGCCGCCCGGCCGCGGGCTTTTTCGCGTCCCCGATCAGGCGCGCAGCCGCAGCAGCCGCTCGCCCGCCGCGTGCAGCGTGGCGGGTCGCTTGGCGAAGTTGAGGCGCACGAATCGGTTTTCCGGATACGGGAAGAAACTCGAGCCGGGGACGGGCGCGACGCCGATCTCGCGCGTCATCCAGTGGGCGAATTCCACGTCGCTCGCGAACCCGTGGTGCGACACGTCCACCATCACGAAGTAGGCGCCCTCGGGCCGCGTGTAGGGAAGACCCGTCCGATCGAGGTACCCGAGCAGGATGTCGCGACGCTCCGCGTATTCCGCCGCGAGCTCCGCATAGTAGGCGGTCGGGAAGCGGAGCGCCGTCACCACCGCGTGCTGCAGCGGCGCGGCCGCGCCGACGGTGAGGAAGTCGTGGACCTTGCGCGCCCGGGCGATGGTCTCCGGCGCCGCGAAGACGTGGCCGATCCGCCAACCGGTGATCGAGAAGGTCTTCGAGAGCGACGAACACGTCAGCGTACGCGCCGCCATGCCCGGCAGGGCCGCGAAACAGGTGTGCGTGTGCGGGGGATAGACGAGGTGCTCGTAGACCTCGTCGGTGATGACGAACACGTCGAACTCCTCGGCGAGCGCCGCGATCCCGAGCAGCTCCTCCCGCGTGAAGACGCGCCCGCACGGGTTGGAGGGGTTGCACAGGATGAAGGCCTTCAGCCCGCCCGCGAACGCGGCCCGCAACTCCGCCGGATCCGACCGGTACCCGGGCGGGTGCAGCGGCACGTGCACCGCCTCCGCCCCGGTGAGGATGGCGGCGGCGTTGTAGTTCTCATAGAACGGCGAGAACATCCCCACGCGATCCCCCGGGTCGCACACCGTCATCATCGCGACCATCATCGCCTCGGTCGCGCCGCAGGTGACGACGAGCTGCGTCTCCGGATCGACCGCGAGCCCGCTGAACCGGCCGATCTTCTCCGCGAGCGCCTCGCGCAACTCCGGCGCGCCCCAGGTGACGGCGTATTGATGCCGCCCGGCGTCCATCGCCTCGCGCGCCGCGCGCACCAGCTCGACCGGCGGATCGCCGTCGGGGAAACCCTGCGCCAGGTTGATCGCGCCGTGTCGCGCCGCGACGCGGCTCATCTCGCGGATGAGCGATTCGGTGAAGACGGCGGTCCTGCGGGAGGTGGTCGGCATCGCGGTCGAGGTGGGTGCATCCAGCAATGACCGGCAGGGCGCCGGGCCGCCAAGCCCGATGTCGGCGGAGCGCGCACGTCGCTTGCCTCGCCGTGTGCCGCCGCTCATGGTCCCGCGCTTCCATGGAGCGCCTCGCGTACCTCATCACCAACGACGACGGGATCGACTCCCCGTTCCTCGCCGGCCTCGTCCACGCGCTCTCCCCGCTGGGCCGGTGCGCGGTCGTCGCGCCTTCCGGTGAGCGGAGCTGGATCAGCAAGGCGATGAGTCGCCACAACCGCGTCGCGGTGCGCGCTCGTGAGGATCTTCTCCCGTGCGCGGCCTGGGAGGTCGACGGCACGCCGGCCGACTGCGTCAACCTCGCCCTCCACCACCTGCTCCCCGGGCGCCCGCGACTCGTCGTCTCGGGCATCAACATCGGGAGCAACGCCAGCCTGCCGCTCATCCTCGCCTCCGGCACGGTCGGCGCCGCGGTCGAAGGCGCGCTTCAGGGGCTCGCCGCCGTGGCCTCCTCGATCCGGCTCGATCCGGCGGATTTCGCCGCCCTCGCGCTGGACCGGCGG
>DAIPIQ010000004.1:36977-41309 GCA_036770745.1 Opitutaceae bacterium
CCCCGGGTGCGCACGACCCTCGCCGCCGCCGCGGCCGCCACCGCCGCCCTCTGTGCGAAGCTCGCCCGCGGACGCGCCGCCCCGGGCTTCCGCGTCCACAACCTCAACTTCCCCGCCACGACGGACGCGGCCACGCCGCTCGTGCGCACCGTGCCCGCGCGGATGCGCGCGGGCTGCCAGTTCTCGCCCGTCGCCGGCGACGGCGGTTTCTTCCAGTTCAGCTTCGGCATCGGCGACGAGCAGCCCGCCGACCACGCCACCGACCGCGACCTGCTCGAGTCCGGCGGGGCCAGCCACTCGATCCTCGACCTGCGCCGCCTCGGGGTGACCGCGGGCGTCGCGCGCCACGGCCGGGGACGCCCGATATGATCGAAGTCGACCACCTCACGCGGGTCTTCCGCACCTACAAGAAACGCCCCGGCTTCTGGGGCGGCGTCCGCGGGCTTTTTCATCGCGAGTTCGAGGAGATCGCCGCGGCCCGCGACATCTCCTTCTCGATCCGGGAGGGCGAGTTCGTCGGCTTCCTCGGACCCAACGGCGCGGGAAAGACCACCACGCTCAAGATGCTCGCCGGGCTGATCCACCCGACCTCGGGCGAAGCCACGGTCGCGGGCTTCATCCCGCGCGAGCGCAAGAACGAGTACCGGCGCATCTTCGCCCTCGTGCTCGGGCAGAAGAACCAGCTCTGGTGGGACCTGCCGGCGCTCGAGTCGTTCAACCTCCTCCGGCACATCTACGGGATCCCCGCCGGCATCTTCAAGGAGCGCCTCGACGAACTCGCCACCCTGCTCGACGTCACCGCGAAACTTCCCGTCATGGTCCGCGAGCTTTCCCTCGGCGAACGGATGAAGATGGAGCTGATCGCCGCCCTCCTCCACGGCCCGCGCGTGCTCTTCCTCGATGAACCGACGATCGGCCTCGACGTCGTGAGCCAGCGGGCGGTGCGCGCGTTCCTCCGCGACTACAACCGCCGCCACCGCACCACGATCCTCCTCACCAGCCACTACATGGCCGACATCAAGGAACTCTGCGAACGGGTGATCGTGATCCACAAGGGCGGCAAGATCTACGACGGCGGCCTCGCCCGGCTCGACGCCGGACCGGCCCGCAAGATCATCCGCTTCCGCGCCCGCGACGACCGCCTGCCCGCCGGCTGGACGCCCCCCGGCCGTCTCACCGGCCAGGAGGGCGGCGCCCGCTCCCTCGTGGTCGATGCGGACAAGGTCGTCGCCGCCTGTCAGGAGATCCTGGCGACGGGCTCGGTCGAGGACATCTCGGTCGAGGAGGTGCCCCTCGACGACGTGATCCACGAGTTGTTCAGCGCGGCGGCCCAGACGGCGCCGTCCGGCTGAGGAGCGACGCGAGCGCGGAGCGCAGCGCCGGCACGGAAAACGGTTTCCCGACGAAGACCGTGTCTGCGGGGGCCTCGGCCCGACTTCCGTCGAGATCCGCCTGGCCGGTGAGAAACATGCCGGCGATCTCCGGCTGCACGGCGCGCGCCTCCCCCAACAGGCGATCGCCCGAAAGTCCCTCGTCCGGCTCGTGCTCCACGACGACGACGTCGAAACACCGGCGCCCCATCCGCTCCAACGCCTCCTCGAGGTTCGTCGCGCCCTCCACCTCGCACAAGCCGCGGGCCACCAGACGGACGGTCTCGGCGACCACGGGATAGCGATCGACCACGAGGGCGCGAGGGCCGAGGAGGTCGTCGGCGGGCGCGAGCGCCTCGACCGCGGACCGCACGAGTTGCTCGGCGGTCGCGCTCGCCGCCGAACTCGCCATGCCGACCCGCAGGCCGGCTTCTCCGATGCGTCGGCACGCGCCTCG
Source organism: Opitutaceae bacterium (assembly GCA_036770745.1). Taxonomy (GTDB): domain Bacteria; phylum Verrucomicrobiota; class Verrucomicrobiia; order Opitutales; family Opitutaceae; genus DAIPIQ01. Next base: position 38,805 of record DAIPIQ010000004.1, read on the forward strand.
CGCCGCATGCAGCGCCAGGACGGGCGATCGGTCGGGAAGGATGAGCCCGATTCGACGATCGCCGAAGAGCCCGCAGATCCCCCCCGCCCGCATCCCCTCCTCGACCACCGGCAGGCGGCCGAAGAACGCGCCCGGATCGTTCGGCGTCTCGATGATGGCGAGCGCGAGCGACAGGTCGCGTTCACGGCCGAGGCGGACCTCTCGCTCGAGATGCCGGAGCATCTCGGACTGTTCACGCCTGAGATCGGTCAACAACACGACCGTGACCGGATCGACGCCAGGGTTTCCGATGCGTCGGAGTTCGACGTGAAGCGAGCCGCCGTGGAGGGTCAGACCCTGGTCCGACGGTGCGGCGCTCCCGGGAGGAGCGCCCGTGCGCTCCACCAGCCAGCCGAACAAGGACTCCCGATCGCCGAGGGGAGCGCCCTGCAGCAGCAGGCGCGCGCGCGCGTTGCACACGCGCGGAGCGCGCTCCGAGGCGTAGACCACGACGCCGAGCGGCAGTTGATCGAACACGCCCGTCAACACCTCGAGCGTGCTCCGCGGCCCGACGATCCGGGCGGTGAGTTCGTGCATCGCGGAGGTCAGGTCGGCGATCGCTCCGAGCAGGCGCAGGTCCCGCGCCCCGAACGGCCGGTCGCCGGGCGCAGGGTCCAGGACAAGCGCCGCCTCGATTCCGGAGGCCGTCGTGATCGGAGCGGTGAGCCCGGCCCGCTCGAACAGACGACTCGCCTCGACGCCGCCCGCCGGCATCGACTCGAGGCGCAGCCGGAGTCCGGAGGCGGACGAGAGCGCTTCAAGCCACCTCTCGAGCGCGAGCCGGAAATCGCCCCCGGCTCCGATCGTCCGGAGGGCCGGCGCGAGGCGCCGCAGGATCCCGCCAAGATCCGCCACGGTGCGCTCGAGGGAGTCGACTGGTGTGCTCATCCTTCGGCGGCCGGAGCGGTTGGGAGCGAGATGAGGAACTCCGTCCCCGCCCCCTGCTCACTGACCGCGCGGATCAATCCGTGGTGGACGTCGATCACCCGCTTGACGATCGAAAGACCGAGCCCCATGCCGCCTGTCCCCGTGCGCGACCCGGTGGACTTCGTGGTTACGAAGGGATCGAAAATCCGGCTGATGACCTCGGGTTCGATCCCGCGTCCGTTGTCCTTCACCGAGACCTCGACGCTGACGCCCTCGGCGGTCGCGTGCTCGCGCGTCCGGACCTCGAGCCGGGCCTCGGCGACGCCGTGGAGCGCGTCCGCCGCGTTCTGGAAGAGATTGATGAAAACCTGCAGCAACTGGTTGTAGTTCCCGTAGACGGGAACGGCGGCCGCGTCGTCGCATTCGAACGCGACTCCGTTCTCCCGCAGGCGGACATCGGTGATCTCGCGGGCGGCCCGGATCACCTCGCCCAGCCGGACGAAAGAGAACTTCACGGTGCCGCGCGTCGCAAAGGAAGAGACGTTCTCGACGATCCCGACGATCCGGGCGATGTCGCGACGCATCACGTCGGCGAACTCGCGCTGAAACTGCACGTCACCCGCATTCTCCTCGAGCAGCGCGGCGAACGTCTGGATCGACGTGAGGGGATTGCGGAGCTCGTGGGCAAGCCCAGCCGCAAGCGTGCCGAGCGAGATCAGTTTCTCGGTCTGGCTGGCCCGGCGCTCGATCTGTCGCAGGCGCAGGTTCAGACCGATCTGCAGACACACGCCCTCCAGCAACGCGAGCACCGGGCCGGTGTAGAGGCGGTTGCGGGCGCGCTGCTTGAGAAACAAGGCGCCCAACAGCGCCGATTCGGCCTGGATCGGGACGATCGCGGCGATCCCGTGGGTCTTCGCGATCCTCGAGACCTCGGCCGCGACCTCGTCCGGCGCGCCGAGGTCGAGCTCCTCGATCACGACGGACCGCCGGGATCGATCGAGCAGTCGGGAGATCGGCCGGCCGGACTCGAGCCGGAACGAGACCTTGAAGTCCTCGGAGAAGCCCACCGCCGCACGCGTGATCCCCGCGGGCTCCAGTTCGCCGCGGACCACGATCGCCGCGCCGTCCACGTCCAGCGCCTTGACGACGGCGAGGATCGACTCGTCGAACATCTCCTCCTCGCTGGCCATGGTCGTGAGGCGCTGGGCGAGGGACCGGAGCTGGTCGCGCCCCTGGAAATCCTCCTTGAGGACGGTTGCGGCCAGCAGGTCGTCGACCCGCGCCTTGAGGAAATGGACCGCAACGAACAGGAGCGTGGCGACGAGGACGCCCCCGATCACGAGGACCGAGGCGTCCTCCGGCCCGGCCCCGGTCAACCAGACCACCATGGCGAAAACCGCGGGAACCAGCGGGGAGAGCACGAGCACGATCGCACCGTAGGCGGTGAGGCGGACGGCCAACCGGTTGAGCTCCACGAGCCGGAAGCGCACCATCGCGTAGCCGACGCCGAGGATGTAGACGAGGGCCAGACCGTTTCCGATCGGCGGGATCGGGATGGAACTGATCTGGCTGAGAAGTTTGTGGCCCTCGGCTGTATAT
>DAIPIQ010000004.1:41319-57788 GCA_036770745.1 Opitutaceae bacterium
GAACCAGAGAAGGAAGTTGGTCAGCCCGCCGATCCAGCCGACGATCGTGGCGACACAGACGTAGCCGAGCTGGTTGCGCCTCGTGTACCCGGAAGTCCGGTACGCTTTGAACAGCACGACCCACGCCCGGACCGTGAAGTAGGCGAAGAGGGCGATGTAGAACGGGAACACCGGCCCGCCCTTCGGCCACCACTCGAACATCATCTCGGGCTCCACCCGGGCCACGAGATGGGGAGTCGGCGTGAAGAGCGCGATCGCGACCGCGCAGGCGTAGCCGACGCGGATCTCGCGGCGCCCCCCCAGTCCCGTCAGTCGCGCGACGAAGTGGAAATACGTGATCGGAATGAACGTCGAGAACCCCAGGAGGAGTCGCGCATGGAACAACGCCCCTTCGGCCGAATCGGCGATCTGCCAGCGAAAGTAGAAGAACGACCACGCGGCATAGCTCGCGGTGAACCACCAGAAGAGGTGGTTCTGCCGCTTCCGCGGATCCTTCAGCAGGACGGCGAATCCGAGGACGACGCTGACGACGGCGTTCAGCAGCGAAGTGACGATGCAGTAGGCGATCACTTGAAACCGACGGCCACCTTGGCCTGATCACCGAGGGATCCGACGAACCGCACGCGCACGAATCCGGCCCGTTCCAGCAGCGCCGCGAGTTCCTCGGCGCCGTAGAAGACGTAGTAGCCCTGCTCCTCCTTGACCTTGAGTGCGCCCGCCGCGCGAAGCAGATCCCGGGCGGACTCGACGTCGGCCTTCGCAGCCTTCTGCTCGATGAAATCCCGGTAGATCGCCGAGAGATCGCAGAACGGCTTCATGCTCGAGACCACGATGCGTCCCCCGGGCTTCAAGACGCGATGGAGGCGGGCCAGGAGGCGGGACGGGTCCTCGAGGTAGGAGAGCAACAGACTGCACAGGACCTTGTCGAACGAGGCCTCGGCGAACCGCGGCGTCCGCCCGTGTTCCGCGTCCTCCTCTCCGAAGACCTCCAGATCGCCCCGCGTGTAGATCAAGTCCAGGGCCGATTCGGAGCCGGCTTGTTGAGCCGACATCCGTTGCGCCAGCTCCGCATGTCTCGCGGATGCGTCGCAAAGACCCGGGCGGGTGAGCTCCAGCCCGACATAGAGCGGAGGTTGGCGCGGAGGGGCCGCCCCTTCGCGGAGCAAGGCGCGGATCAGCCATGCCCCGAAGAGACCGTTGCCGCAGCCGGCGTCGAGGATCGTCTCCCCCGGGCCCGGGATCCCGATCAGGCCTCCGACCAGATCGAGGTACTGCTGGAAGTCGTCCATCTTCTCCATCACCCGGTATTTCTCCAGGTACTGGCTCCAGAACTCGTCCTCGGTCGCCGCGATCGGACGCGCCGCACGGAGCCGCTCTCGTTCGACGCGGTTCTGTTTCAACAAGGTCCGGCGCGAGGGCGTCTCCAACGTGAAGGGTTCCGCGCCGAGACCCGGCGCCCGCGCGCGACACGCTTCGACGACCAGCCGGGTCGCCTTCTCCGAGGCCTCCTGGTTCTCGCGCACCTCGTGCATCGCCCCCTCCAACGGGAAAAGGGTCATCCGGGGATTCACCCGGGCCAGCGCCTCGACGTCCTCGAGCCGGACCCACGTGTCCTTCCTCGCGGGAAACCACGAGATGGGAGCCTGGATCTGCGCGATGTCGCGGGCGACGAGGTCGAGGCGATGGAACTCACCGCGTGTCGCTTCGGCGAAGAAGTCGTCCATCTGCACCTCGTGCCCCAGGATGTCGAGGACCCCGAAGCGACGCCCGGTGAGGTAACCCCCGACCAGGTCGTCCTGATAGACCTTGACGAGGGTGTAGGTGAGATCGACGACGCCGACGATCGCGACGAGATGATCGACCCGCGAGTCGCGCGCCGCGGCCTTCACGGCCGCGAGCGCGGAAAGACTGCTGGCGAGCAGCGTCACGGACTCCACCCCGAAGGTACGCTCCACGTAGTCGAGGGTCGCGATGATGTTGTCGACCGCCTCGCCCAGGGTGAAGCGCAACATCTCGCCTTCGCTCTCGCCGAAATGGCAGGTGAAGTCGAAACGAAGCACCCGGAATCCGTTGGCCGCGAGGTAGTAGGCGAGTTGGAGGCCGTTCTTCTTGGACTCGCCGTACTTCGGCGTGAGGACGATGATCGGCGCGCGTTCATTCCCCCCGCGCGAATCAATGTAGGCGACGATCTTCTTGCCGTCGACGTTGGGATAAACGACCCGCTCGCTGGTGATGTCGTTCGTGGAAGCCTGGTTCATCAAGTCGCCGAAGTCGGGGAACTGAACGCGTCGCGCCCGCCCCCCTCAATCCGGCGAAGAAGGTGCGACGGTTCGAAGTTCGCCGAGGAATCGGGGGCGCGGCACAGTGCGGCGAAGGATCGATCCACCGCACGGGAGGGCAATGAAAAAGCCCCTCCGACGCCGACGCCGGCAAACAGGTTTTTTACCCGTCCCATCCACGGTCGAGGCCGCGGCTTCCGGGCCCGGCGGGGCCCGGCGGGATTCGAAGAGCGCGTCGTGATTCCTCCCTAGTGCCGCTAAGTCCGACTCCTCTGGAACCGAAGAACCATGGGGAGGAAGACAGCCACGCCCGAACCCATGCAACCGACCCGGAACCTTCGGGCGATCGACCCGGAAGCGATCCTGGCCGAAGCGTCGCTCGCCTCGAGCTTGCACTCGCGACAGCGCTGACTGCTATCGTCACTCGAAACCGAATGCTCAATCTTCTGTTCATCACCGCGCACGTGCAGGCCCGGGAAAAACTCCGTGAACTGTGCCGCGAAGGTCGTTGCAAGGTGACCTTCAAGAGCGATGCCGCGGGGGCGCGGGCGCTGGTCGAGCGCGGGGTGTTCGACGCGGTCGTGTTCGCGGTCGGCGCGGCATCGGAGCACGCGATCGACGAGGTCCGGAGCCTGCGCGGGATGCGCGACGACTTCCCGCTCGCCGTGCTCGTCGACGGCGCGCCGCTGCCCTGGGAGGAGTCCGCGCTCTCCGCGGGCGCCGACTTCATCTTTCGCGAGCCCGTCTCGGCGGCGCATCTCGAGTCGGGCCTGCTCCGCTGTGCGACGGCCCGGATGTCCGGATCCCGGACGACTTCGCGGACTCCGCCCGCGGCGGCGACCGTCGCCGGGCGGGGATCGCTGGAGATCCTCCGCGATTTCTCCCACATCCTCGGATTCTCGCTCAACCACAAGCTCTTCGCCGAACAGTTCGTCCAACGGGTCCGCGAGATCGTCGGCGTCTCGCGGATCGCGGTCTACCTCGAACATCCGCCGACGATGGTGGGCGAGGCCGATGGCGGTTCCCGGCTTTCCTGCGCCGCGGCGATCGGGATCCCGACCGATATCGTCGAGTGCTTCGAGCTTTCGCGCACCGCCGGGATCGGGGCCCGCATGATCCATTCGCCGCAGATCATCTCGGCCAACGGCGAGTCGCTCCTCTTCCTTCCCCCCGCCGACCAGAAGATCCAGCGCGAGTTCGAGATCCTCGGTTGTCAGGTCGCGGTGCCGATCAACGACCGGAGCCGCACGATCGGAGTGGCCCTGCTGGGCGGCCACGTGACCGGGCGTCCCTTCACTCCGGACGAGCTGCAACTGCTCTTCCTGCTGATGGAAGAGCTCGGATCGGCGATCAAGAACACCTGGCTGCACCAGCAGCTCTCCGCGAGCCACCAGTTGCTCGCCGACGTGCTCGCGGCGTTGTCGAGCGGCTGCCTCGTGGTCGATCCGGACCTCAACATCCTCCACGCCAACCGGTCGATGGTCGCGTTCCTCAAGGGTGCGATCGCCACGGAACGGCTCGAGTTCGCCGACCTGCCGCCGAAACTCGCCGGGCCGCTCTACGATTGCGTGTCGAAGGGCGCGAAGCCGCAGCCCTTCTTCTTCACCGGCGGGGTCGAGCCGGAGCGCCTTTTTCACGTCGCGATCATCCCGTTCGCGCCCGGCGCCGCCGGGCGCCCGCAAAGCGCGATGCTGGTGCTGGAGGACTTCACCCAGATCGAGGCCGCGAAGCGTTTCGAGATCGAGGCTTCCAAGGCGAAGCTCATCGCGCTGATCGCGAAACGCTTCGCCCACGAGATCCGGAACTCCCTCGTCCCCCTCGCGACCCACGAACAGCTGCTGGAGGCCGAGTACGAGAACGACGACTTCCGCCGCTCGCTCAAGTCCGCCCTCGCCCGCGAGACGGGCCGGATCCAGCGCTTCACCGAGCAGATGCTCTACCTCGCCCAGCCCGCGCGCACCGCCGGGGAGACGGTCAACCTCAAGGATCTGATCGAGGGCTGCTTCGTCCGCGTACGCAACGCGCAGATCCCGGCCGGCCGCCTCCAGATGCGCTCCGAGGTCGACCTGCCCCTCGTGCGTTGCCACCGCCCGGCGATGGAGCACGCGCTCCAGGAGGTGCTCACCAACGCGCTGCAGGCGCGGCCGGAGGAGCCGCTGGTCGTCGTTTCGATCGCACCCGATACCGGTTCGAATCTCTGCGTGACGATCGCCGACAACGGGAAGGGCTTCAGCGCGGAGACCGCATCGCACGCCTTCGAGCCGTTCTTCACGACGCGCAACACCGGCGTGGGCCTCGGCCTGACCGTCGCCCGCAAGATCATCGAGGACCACCACGGCACGCTCACGCTCGCGCCGAGGACGGCGGATCGTCCCCATGACATCGAATTGCGGATACCCGCTGCGACCTCCTTGTGAACACCGCGCTCCCGGTCTCTTTGAAGGAGGATCCGTGGCCGAGCGGAGTTTTCTATTTGGAAAGCGGCGCGCCGGCGTTAAAACCTCGGCTCCGATTTCCCCGAACCCACAGCCTCCGTCCCCTCCGCTCCGGATGCAGCCCGCAGTCCGCAGGCCTCGCGGGTCTCCCGAATCCTTCCGGAGTGCGGACGCCCCTCCCCTTCGATGAATGCCGCCGTCGTCCCTCCAACCCGGCCGACGAGTGACCGGCCGCCCGAGCCCATGATCGAAACCGGGAAGAAGACGCTGCTGGTGGTGGACGACGAGGAGGGCCCGCGGCAGTCGCTGCGCATGGTCTTCCGCAACGACTACCAGGTCCACACGGTGGACAGCGGCGAGCGCGCCGTGGAGTTCGTCCGCGCCAACCCGGTCCACGTCGCGATCCTCGACATCCGCATGGCCGGCATTTCCGGCATCGAGGTGCTGCGCCAGCTCAAGGGCGTCTCGCCGCAGACCGAGGTGATCATGCTCACCGCCTACGAGACGCTGGAGACAGCCCGCCAGGCGATCCGCTACGGCGCCTGCGACTACCTGAGCAAACCCTTCGACCTGCCGACGATCCGCGACGCCGTGGCGCGGGCGATGCGCCTGCGGGGGATCTCCGACAACGTCGCCTCGACCTTCGATCGTTTCCGCCAGCTCACCGACGAGCTTCAGGACTCCAACCTCCGCGAGGAGATGTCGCGCACCGCCAGCGAGATCTACGCCGGCGTGCTCCACGACATCAACAACCCGCTCACCGTGATCAGCGGCATCGTCGAGATGCTGGAGATGCAGATGGCCCGCAGCGCCTCGCTCTCGGGCCCCGCGCTCGACGACGCCCGGAGCAAGATCGGCATCATCACGAAACAGATCGGCACCTGCTCCGCGATCATCTCGCGCTACCTCAAGCTCGTCCGCGGCGGCCAGGCCGAGACGCAGGCCGTCTCGGTCAACCTCGTGCTCTCCGACCTCATCTCGCTGCTCAAATCCCACCCGGCGGCCAAGGCGAGCAAGCTCGTCATCCGCAGCCTCGAGCAGGATCTGATGGCGGGCATCAACTGCACCGAGATCATCCAGATCCTGCTCAACCTCACCGTGAACGCCTTCCAGAGCACGCAACAGGCGCAGACGGTCGAGGTCTCCGCCCGCGCGCTCACCCAACCGCTCGACCTGGCCTCCCTCGATCGGTCCTCCGGCGCGATCGTGATCAACGAGGCCTCCTTTCAAAACCGCGACCTGCTCGTCGCCATCGCCGTCAGCGACCAGGGCAAGGGCATCGACGAGGGCGTGCTCGCGCGCGTCTTCGAGCCCTACTTCACCACCAAGGGCGCCCAGGGCGGCACGGGCCTCGGCCTCTCGATCGTGGCGCGGCTCATGAAGAACGCCCGCGGCCTCGTCCACGTGAAGACGAAGGCCGGAAGCGGAACGACGATCACCCTCTACCTCCCCGCCGCGCGACCCGGCCAGGGTTGACGGACTCCGGCGTCGTGGCCGAGTCGCCGCTTCTCGTCCTCGTGGCGGTCGCCTCCTTCGCGATCGGTGGCGCGCTCGTCTTCTGGATCGGCGCGCTCCGCGCCGCCGCCCGCGAGGCCGCGGCCCGCGAGCGGTCGGTCGCGCTCGAGGCGCGCGCCGTCGATGCGGCCGCGCGCGCCGACTCCGTCGCCTCGCTCCTCGAAAAGACCCGCGGCGAACTCGCGGAAACGCAGGCCCGGAACGCCCGCCTCGAGACGACCGTCGAGCACGAGCGGAAGACGGCCGAGACCCGCCTCGCGGAGGTGAAGGAGGTCCACGAACGACTCAGGACCGAGTTCAAGGCGCTTTCCGCCCAGGCGCTCGAGAGCAACAACGCCGCCTTCCTCGCGCTCGCCCGCGAAAACCTCGGCGCGATGCAGCAACAATCGCTCGGCGAACTGGAGAAGCGCCAGCAGGCGATCGACGCCGTCGTCCGCCCGCTGAAGGAGTCGCTCGAGAAGGTCGACGGCAAGATCGCCGAATTCGACAACGCCCGCTCGCGGGCCTACGGCCAGCTCAGCCAGCAACTCGAGCAACTCAACGCCTCGCAGCTCCGCCTCCAGTCCGAGGCCGCGAAGCTCTCCACCGCCCTCCGCTCCACCCAGTACGTCGGGAGCTGGGGCGAGATCCAGTTGCGCCGCGTCGTCGAGATGGCCGACATGCTCCCGCACGTCGACTTCGTCGAGCAGACCGGCACCGCGCAACAACGCGCCGACATGATCATCCGCCTGCCCGGCGGCCAGAACATCGCGGTGGATGCGAAGACGCCCGTCCAGAACTACCGCGAAGCGGTGGAGGCCGCGGACGACGCCTCCCGGGACGCGCATCTCGCCACGCACGCCGCGAAGGTCCGCGGCCACATCGATGCGCTCGGCGCGAAAAGCTACTGGGAGCAGTACCAGCCCTCGCCCGAATTTGTCGTGCTCTTCATGCCGGGCGACCACTTCCTCACCGCCGCGCTCCAAGCCGACCCCGCCCTCCTCGACCGCGCGATCTCCCGCGGCGTGTTGCTCGCCACCCCCACCACGCTGATCGCCCTCCTGAAGGCCGCGTCGTTCGGCTGGCGCCAGGAGGCGGTCTCGCGCGGAGCCGAGGAGATCAGCTCGATCGGCCGCCAGCTCTACGAACGCATCGCGACTTTCGCGGAGCACCTCGAAAAAGTCGGCCGCGGACTCGAAGGGGCCACGAAGAACTTCAACGCCGCCGTGGGATCGTTCGAGCAATCCCTGCTCCCGGGCGCCCGGCGCTTCGCCGAGCTCGGAGCACGTGGGTCGAAAAACATCGCCGAACCGGCCCCGGCCGAGACGACCGTCCGCGAACTGACGAAGCGCGAGTGACAAGGCCGGCGACGCGCCCGCGTCACCGCGCGAGAAGCGAGGCCGGCAGCGCGCGCACGAGGTCGCGCGGCCTTCCGTCGGGTCCCGGTTCGGAAGAGCCTCCGTCGTCGACGCCGTCGTGGCCGACGCTCCACACCGCCGCCCGGTTCCGATCGTAGCGCAGGGGCCCGCCCGAGAAGGGGTCCTCGAGCTCGACGACCTCCGCGAGTCGTTCCGGAAGCGGCCGGTGTTGCGCGAGCACGCGACGGAGGGCGAGCCATGCCGCCGTGACCCGCAGGTCCGCGCTCGACGCGACCGAGGTCTGGAAGAACGCATCCCGGTTGCCCGAGGCCAGCATCACCCAGATCCTGCCCACCGGATTGGAGACCTCCGCCAGTTCGCGGAGCAGCGCCTCCCGGTCGACGCCGGTGAGCGGGCCGCGGGCGCCGCCGCGGACATGGCGGAGAAGCAGGGGGCTCTCCGACCGCCAGACCTCCGCCGCGCGGGCCAACCCGGCCTCGAAGAGCCCCGGGCGCCAGCGCCAATCCGTATCCAACAACCGGACACCCCTGGCCAGCGGGATCCCGTAAAGCGCCAGCGTCGCGGGCTTGTCCACCAGGACCGCTCGCGCCTCGCCGAGGACGCGGGGTCCGCCCGGAGGCGGACCGCCGAGCGAGGCGAGCACGTGCAGCGCGGCATCCGCATCGCGCGATTCCGGGAACTTGTGGAGCACGTCGCGGAAGTACAACCAGTATTCCGCCCGCAGCGCGTTGGCGAATCCGACCTCGAGCGCGCGCGCTTCACCCAGCACGGCCCGCTCGAGCACGGCGGCTTCGCCGGCCGGGAGCTCGGGCCGCGCCGCGAGGCGTCGCACCTCGTCGAGGGCGAGCCGCACGACGGCGAGGCCTCGCAGGTAGGCGAGCATCGAACCGGGATCGCGCACGCTGCCGAAGCCGATCCGGAGCATCGCCACGACGGTTTCGACCGCGAGATCCGTCCGGCCTTCGAGCACCTCCAGCCTCGAGGCCGCCGCGAGCAGGCGGGCCGCTTCCGGAAGACGCATCACCTCGTCGACGAGACCCTCCGTCGCCGCGCGGGTCCGCGGCAACTGGACGCGTTCACCCTCGTGCAGACGCAGCCGCCGGAGCGCCGGAGTCCGCGGTGCGAGGAGGGCCGCCACCGCCGCCGGATCCGCCCCGTCCAGCGCCGACGACTCCACCTCGCTCAGGGGATCGATCGAGGCGAGCGCGGCACGCCAGCGGGTCCATGCGTTCTCCGAGGCCGGCAGATCGGCGGTCAGCTCGAGGACCGACTCCCAGGCGTGGGGCTCGGACGCTTCACGCGCACCGACCGGTGCGAGGACCACGAGGAAAAGGAGCCGGACGAAACTTCGCACCGCGCCCCGACGATGCGCCGACCCGGGCGCGTGGCAACGCCCGCGGTCGCCTTACCGGCCCGGGCGCGTCTCGAGCAGGCCGGCCCACGTCCCGCTCGCGATCGCCCGCACCACCCGCCCGACCTTCGCGCGGGCGACGGCCCCCGGGAGGCGGCCGCCCGAGGCGCGCGCCGCTTCGATCCTCCGGCACAAGTGCACACCGGCGAAGGCGGTGACCAGCCGTGCATCGTAGCGCACGCATCCGCCCGCGAGCACGCCGACCGCCGCGCCGAGGGCCCCGTCGTCGACACCGGCGAAAAGCAGCCCGGCGAGCATCGACCCGGCATCGATCTCGGGTCGCCCGAAAAAGGAACCCTCCGCGTCCACGATCGCGATCCGTCCTCCGTCGACGATCCAGTTTTCGGGCGCGAAGTCGCCATGGACGAGGCAGGCGCCTTCCTCGGCGACGGCGATCCTCGCCTCGGCGAGGCGTTCCCGCACGACCGCGCCGCCCGCGGCGAGTCGCGCGATCCACGGGCCGCCGGCGAAGAGCCGAGCGGCGAGCCACTGGCGCAGGCCGCCGTTGTCGTGCCGCGCATGCGCCGGCACGCTCTGACTGTGGTGGTGCAGGCCGACGAGCGCCCACGCGACCGACTCCACTTCCGCGGCCGACGGGGCGGCGGATCCGGGGCGGCCCCGACCGAGGTCGGAGAACACGATGCAGCGCTCGCGCCGGTCGTGATGAAGCACGATCGGGAGGTGCCCGCCCGCGCAGCCGGCGATCCGGGCGGCGCGATTGAACCCGCCCTCGGCGGCGAAGCGACTTTCGGCCGAGGGGGCCGACGGCCCCTCACCGGGCCATTCGAGGAACCGCTTGACGACGAAGGTCCGCTCGTTGGTCGCGACGCGGAGCGTCTCGTTGCGCGAGGCGCGACCGGCGGGGGCGAGGTCGATCAGCCGCTCGTGCGGCTGGAGAAAGTTCCTGGAGGCGAGATACGCGGCGATCGCATCGAATCGCGATGCCGCGAGGGAGGGGTAGATGGGGTTTTTGGCAGGACTGACCAAAAACGGCGGAACCATGAAGGACGAAATCAGCGCATCGGGAAGGTCGCGGAAACCGGGCGGAGGTGGAAAACCAAGGTCATCGACCGGGCGGGCGCAACCTGAATTTCCCCAACCCCTATTTATGATCCCAAGGCAGGCGGATCCGGAGCGGGACGTGTCGCCAGACTTCGAAGGGCTCGAAGATCTTCCCCGGATTGAGGATTCCCCGGGGATCGAGCGCGCGCTTGATCGCGAGCATCGCGCCGACCTCGGCTTCCGATCGATCGAGGCGCAGGAACGGAGACTTCGCGAGACCGATCCCGTGTTCGCCGGTGATCGTGCCTCCCAGCGCGACGACCTTCCGCATCAGCTCCCGGACGGCGCGCTGCGCGCGACCCGCCTCGGCCGCGTCGTCCCGGTGGTACATGATGTTGACGTGGAAATTGCCGTCGGCGGCGTGCCCGAAGGTGGCGATCGGGACGCGGCGCCGCGCCCGGAGCGCGTCGAGGAAACGCGCGAAGTCGACCTGCCGCTTCATCGGCACGACCACGTCCTCGTTCAGCTTCGCGTCCCCCAGCTCGAACATCGCGCCCGAGCACCTGCGCCGCACTTCCCAGAGCGCCTCCGCGTCGGCGGGGCGGCGGGCCTCCTTCCACGCGGTCCCGTGGCGCGCGGCCCACTCCAGGACACCGATCCGCTGCCGCCGCACGCCCGCGCGCCCGCCGTCGACCTCGACGAGAAGCAGGGGCCGGCCGCGTTGCTCCGGGAAGAGCGAACGGCCCGTCGCCCGCTCGGCGCACTGCACGCTGTGGCGGTCGAGAAACTCCAGGATCGAGGGAAGGATCCGCAATCCGACGAGCGACTGCACCGCCGCGAGCGCTTGCGCCTCGTCGGCGAACGCCACCACCACGGTCCACTTCGCCTCGGGTTTCGGGACGAGGCGCAGGATCGCGGAGGTGATGACGCCGAGCGTGCCCTCGCTGCCGATCCAGAGATCGCGGAGGTTGTAACCGCAGGCGAACTTCTTGAAGCGCCCGCCCCACTTCACCGCCTCGCCGGTCGGCAGGAAGCCCCGCAGCCCGAGCACGAAGTCGCGCGTCACCCCGTACTTGGCGCCGTGCATGCCGCCTGCGTTGCAGGCGATGTTGCCACCGATCGTCGAGTGCTCGCGCGAGGAGGGGTCGGGGGGGAAGAACCAACCCGCCGCCTCGGCCGCGCGCTGCACGTCGGCGACCTTCGCGCCGACCCCGACCCCGGCCAGACCCTCATCCTCGTGGATGACGATCGAGTCGAAACCGGTGACGTCGACCACCCACCCGCCCCGCACCGGCGAGGCCGAGCCGGTGAGCGAAGTGCCGCCGCCGCGCACGGTCACCGGCACGCGGTGGCGGTTGGCGAGCGCGAGCACGACGCCGATCTCGCGCTCGAACCGCGGGCGGATCACCGCCTCGGGGAGGAACGACAGCTTGCTCCCGTCGAACGACGCGGCGAAGCACGCCGCGTCATCCGTCGCGACGCGCGACCCGAGTCGGCGCCTGAGGGCGGCCGTCGCCTTGGGATGGCGCGGGAGCGGCGGCGGGAGCGGAGCGGACGGCCTGGGCTTCATGGGAACGGCGCTTGAACCGGTTCACCAGCAGACCGCCGATCAGCAACTGCACGGGATGGTAGAACATCACCGGGAGCAGGATGAGGCCGAGGGCCGGATTTCCGGTGAAGAGCAATTTCGCCATCGGCACGCCCGCCGCGAGGGTTTTCTGCGGGGCGCAGAACCACGCCGCGATCCGATCCTCCTCCGGAAGACGGACGAGCCGGGCCGCCAGCTCGACAAGGCCCATGACGATCGCGAAGAGCAGCAGCGATCCCGTCAGCGCGACCAGCGCCGGCCGCCAGCCGTGCTCGAGGAAGACGCCGTCCTTCACCGAACCGCAGAAGGCGGTGTAGACGATGAAGAGCACGAGCAGGCTGTTGAGGTTGCCCGCCTTCGTCTTGTGCGCGTCGATCCGGCGGCGCGCGACCAGGCGCAGGAGCTGTCCCGCGAGGAGCGGCGCGAGCACGAGCCACGCGATCTGCCCGATCAACGGCCAGACGTCCATCCGCTCGCCCCGCACCTCCACGAGCGCGCCGACCCAGAGCGGAGTCACGACCACCCCGAGCACGTTGGAGAGCGCGGCGTTGACGAGCGCGCCCGCGGTGTTTCCGCCGGCGAGCGAGGTGAAGACGATCGCCGTCGAGACGGTGGTCGGGAGCACCGCGAGGAAAAGAAAACCAAGCCGCAGGTCGGGAGGCAGGTGCCGGCCCACCGCGGCGTCGAGCGCCAGCCCGAGCAGCGGGATGAGGAGGTAGGTGAAGCCCTGCACGACGAGGTGCAGACGCCACCGCAGGAGCCCCGCGCGCAACGACTCCAGCGCGAGGACGAGCCCCTGCACGAGGAAGATCACCACGACCGCGGCGCGAGCGGTCGTATCCGCACGGAGCAGGCCGCCCGGGGCCCCCGGCCCGGGAGCGAGGAAGGCGAGAGCGACGACGGCGCCGAGGCCCAGGAGAAACCACCATTTGAGAAACCAACGCTTCATGGATCGCGACCCGTCCTCCGCCGAAGCAGCGCGCGTACCTCGTCCAGCCCCTCGAGCCGCAGCAGCAGGGCGAGCCCGCAATAGACCCCGACCCCGAGGGGGATCAGGCCCGCCACGGCAAGGAGCGACGCGGTCATGGGGGCGAGCGAGGAGCGCTCCAACCCCCGCCAGCCCGCCGCGACGGTCGCGCCCATCACCAACGCCACGAGAAGGATCGCCCCGAGCGTGCGCAGGTGGCCTCGGACGTGCAACGCCGGCACGCGTCGCCCGAGCCGTTGTTGCAGGACGATCGTCTGCACGGCGATGGCAAGGTTGCTCGCGAGCGCCAGGCCGACGGCCCCGTGGCTCCGCATGAGCACGAGGCTCAGGCCGAGGTTGAGGACGAAGGCGCCCGCCGCGACGCGCACCGGCGTGCGGGTGTCCTTGAGCGCGTGAAAGGCGCGCGTGACGAGCGTCACGTACGAGTAGAACGGAAGCCCCGCGCAGAAGACCGCGAGCACGGGCGTCATCCGCGCGACGTCGCCCGGGCCGAACGCACCGCGCTGGAAGAGCAGTCGCACCACCGGCTCGGCGAGGACGAGGAGGCCGAGCGAGGCGGGGAGCGCGATGTGCAGCGTAAGGAGGACCGAGCGGTGGTGGCGCAACGCCATCTCCTCCCGCTCGCCCCGCGCCGCGAGCCTGGCGATCAGCGGAAACGTGACCGTCGAGATCGCGACCGTGAAGATGCCGAGCGGCACCTCCATCAGGCGGTTCGCGAGGTAGAGGAGCGTCGCGGCCGATTCGTCGAGCGCGAAGGCCAGGCCGCGCGAGACGAGGATGTTGATCTGGAAGATCGCCGCTCCGAAAAGGCCGGGGAGCATGAGCCCGAACAACTCCCGCAGCCGCTCCGAGGGCGCGAGGTCGAAGGCCGGGCGCCAGCCCCGCCGCCGGAGCGCGAGCACGGGCGCCGCCAGTTGCAGCAGCCCTCCGAAAAGCGTGCCTCCACAAAGCCAATACATCCGGCCCGTCGGCGTCTCGGCGAACACCCACGCCCCGAGGCCGAGCGCGACGAGGATCGAGAGGTTGAGCCACACCGCCGAAAGCGCGGGCACGAGGTAGTGGTCGAGCAGGTTGAGCGCGGCCCCGAAGGCCGCCGCCAGGCAGATCGCGATCACATAGGGGAAGAGGAGCTGCGTCAGCCCGGCCCCCAGGTACCACCTCTCCTCCAGGCCGTCGGCGAGACGCAGCAGCCCCATCCCGGCCACGGCCGCGACCACGAGCCCGCCCGTGACCACGAGCAGCCAGCTCGCGACCTTGTTGACGAGGGCGAAGGCGGCCTCCCGCCCCCGCGCCTCCAGTTCCTCCGTCATCGTCGGCACCAGCGCCGCCGTCAGCGCGCCCTCCCCCAGGAGCCGGCGGAAGAGGTTCGGGAGCGTGAAGGCCGTGACGTAGGCCGAGGCGAGCGCCGAGGCGCCGAAGACCGCCGCCGTCATCATGTCGCGCGCCAACCCGAGGAGGCGGGATACCACGGTGGCCGCGGAAACCGCCCCGATGCTCGCGAGATGCTTCGACACGCCGATGTCATCCCGTCCGCCCTCCGCGCGCGCAAGTCCTTATCAGGCGCCGGAAGGGCGCGTGGTCGAAACAGGCGCCGGCGTTGACGCACCTCCGCCCCGGAGCCAACCTCCCGCCTTCATGTCCCTGATCGACAACCTTGTCGGAAAGCTCCAGCGCCACCCCAAGCGCTTCGTCTTCGCGGAAGGCGCCGACCCGCGCATCCTCCAGGCCGCCCGTCAGGTCGTGACGCGGCGGATGGGCGTTCCGATCCTCCTGGGTGAACGCGGGGCGATCAAGAGCCTCGCTCGACGCCTCGACATCAGCCTCGACGGCATGCGGATGATCGAACCGGAACGCAGCGAGGAGTTCGAGACGCTCGCCGCGGCCTACGCCGGGATCCGCCGTGCGAAGGGCGCGACCCTCGAGGACGCCCGCGCCGCCCTGCACGGCAACAGCACCTTCGCGACCATGATGCTGGCGACCGGGCAGGTGGACGCGCTGATCTCGGGGGCGACCGTCTCCGCCTCCAGCGCGCTCCGGCCGCTGTTCCAGATCATCCCGAAGCTGGAGGGCGTCAAGACGGCCTCGTCCCTCCTCATCGTCGACATGGAGGCGCGCGACGTCGGCATCTCGGGCGTGCTCTTCATGGCGGACTGCGGCGTGCTCCCCGAACCGACCGCGGAGCAGCTCGCCGACATCGCGGTGACCACGGCCCACGTCGCCCACCACCTCACCGACGCGCTGCCGCGCGTGGCGCTGTTGAGCTTCTCGACCAACCGCTCATCGTCGCATCCCTCGCTCGAGCGCATCCGCATCGCGACGGCGCTCGCCCGCGAGCGCGCGGCCTCGCTCGGCCTCGCCCTGGAGATCGAGGGGGAGATGCAGGTCGACGCGGCGCTCGACCCCGCGACGGCGCTCACCAAGGCCGCGGGCGGCACGGTCGCCGGCCGCGCCAACGTGCTCATCTTCCCCGACCTCAACAGCGGCAACATCGCCTTCAAGCTCGTGCAGATCCTCGCCGGCGCGAACGGCTACGGGCAGATCATCACCGGGCTGAGCAAGCCCGCCGCCGAGATCAGCCGCGGGGCCAGCGCGCACGACATCCTCGGGGCCGTCGCCATCGTCGGCTGCCAGGCGATCGACCACCGCCTCCTCTACCGCCGCGCATGAACCGCAGGGAAGCCCCCGCGGGCGAACTCATCACCCGACCGGTCAACCGCGTGACGAAGCGCATCTTCGTCGCCGCCACGCGGATGAACGACGGCAAGACCACGACCTGCCTCGGCCTGTTCGAAGCACTCCACTCCCTCTACGCGCGCATCGGTTTCATCAAGCCGATCGGCCAGCGCTACGTCGACGTCGGCGGCCTGCAGGTCGACGAGGACTCCTACCTCCTCGACCAGATCTTCCACGTCGAGGTGCCGATCGAGAGCATGAGCCCCGTGACGGTCGATGCGACCTTCACCCGCCGCTACCTCGACGACCCCGCGACCCACCGCGCGATCATCGTCGACCGGATCTGTCGGGCCTTCGACCGCGTTTCCTGGGAGAAGAACTTCACGATCATCGAGGGCACGGGCCACGCCGGCGTCGGGGCGGTCTTCGATCATTCCAACGCCGCGGTCGCCCGGCTGCTGGACGCGAAGGTCATCATCGTCGCCCAGGGCGGCATCGGCCGTCCGGTCGACGAGATCGCCCTCAACAAGGCCCTCTTCGACAAGGAGGGCGTCGAGGTGATCGGGGCCGTGCTCAACAAGGTCGAGCCCGAGAAGATGCAGCTCGTCGCCGACTACGCCGCACGCGGGCTCGGCAAACTCGGCGTCCCCCTGCTCGGCGTGCTGCCGGTCCAGAAGATGCTCTCGGCCCCCGGCCTCGGGCAGGTCGCCGAGGCGATCCACGGCCGTTGGATCAACGGCAATCCCCAGACCGGCAACGAGCGCATCCTCCGGGTCGTGATCGGCGCGATGACCGCCAAGGGCATCATCGACCACCTCCTGCCCGGCGTGCTCGTCATCACTCCGGGCGACCGCGACGACATAATCCTCGCCGCCATCGCCAGCGCCGGCGGCATCGGCCAGCGCGGACTCTCCGGGATCATCCTCACCCAGGGCATCCTTCCCCACCCCAAGATCCTCGAGCTGCTCGCCCAGACGAACATCGCGGTGATCGCGGCCGACGAGGACAGCTATTCGATCGCCTCGAAGATCAACAACATGACGGTGAAGACGCAGCCCCAGGACCGCGACAAGATCCCCGTCATCAAACGCCTCATCCAGGAAAACGTGAACCTCGAGCGCCTCCTCGAGGCGTTCTGACCACGGGGAGGTCCTAAATTCTCCGGCGGGGTCTGCGCGGCAGGGAAATGCGGCTCGGCCAAGGCGGGGGCGGCGGGGCAT
>DAIPIQ010000091.1:0-15050 GCA_036770745.1 Opitutaceae bacterium
GCCCGCCCGCGGCTCGCGGCCGAGCTCGGCGGGCAGGACTTTCACCGCGTGAGCGCTTCCGGCGGGGTGCGGCTCGGGCGCGGCGGCGTGCTCGATCTCGCCGCGGTCGACGCGAGCGACGGCACGCTCGCGGAGGGTGGCCGGGGACGGCAGCGTTTCTTCCGCGCCACGGTCGGGCTCGTCGCGCCCGTGGAGACGCGCCTCACGGTCTGGCACGCGCGCAACCGCTTCGATACGTTTCCCGACGACAGCGGCGGCGAGGTCTTCGCGGTCCTGCGCACCCTCGAGGTGCGGGAGGACGAACGCACCGGCTTCGCCGCGCGGGCGGGGGCGGACTGGTCGGGCGGTCGGTGGAGCGCGACCGTCGACGCCGCGCAGCTCGACACCTCGATCCGCAATCCCGGCGTGGCCCCGGGGCAACGCGATCCCGGCGGCCTGCCGCCGATCGACAGCGAGATCCGGCTGAAGCGCTTCCGCGCCGCCGTGCTCAACGACGGCGCCCTCGGGCCGGACGGGACCTACGCGGTCGGTCTCGACGTGCAGCACGAGGACGGCGTCGACGAGAGCACGATCTTCTTCGGGCCCTTCGAGGTGCCGGCGGGCTTCGCCCTCGAGCGGACCCGCGTGGGCGGCTTTGTCGAGGGAGGTCGCGACCTCGCCCGCGGCGTGCGTTTCCTCGGCGGCGCGCGGGTCGACGACTACGACGACGGCCTCACCCGGGCGACGGTGCGCGGCGGGCTTCTCGGCTCGCTCCGCGGCGACGCGCTCCAGTGGCGGGTCAACGCCGGCACGGCCTTCAAGCCGCCGTCCTTCTACGGCCTCGCCCACCCGATCGTGGGCAACCCCGACCTCGCGCCCGAGCGCGCCACCACGCTGGAGGTCGGCCTGCGCCACGCCCTCGCCGAAGGGCGCGGCCTGATCGACTTCACCGTCTTCCGCACCCGCACCCGCGACGCGGTCGACTTCGATCCCGGGCCGCCGCCGCGCGTGGTCAACATCGACGGCCTGCGCAGCCAGGGGGCCGAGCTGGCCCTCCTGCTCCGCCCCTCCGCCACGACGACCGTGAGCGCCTCGGCCGCCTTCACCGACGCGCGCTCGCAGCCCGACGGCGCGCGGATCCGCTCGCGCCCGCGCTGGCGCGGCGGCCTCGCCGCCTCGTGGCGGCCGACGCCCGCGCTCACCCTCACCGCCGCGGCGACGTTCGTCGGGACCGTCCCCGACTCCTCGATCCCGACGGGCGACGTCGTATTGGGAAGCTGGATGCGTCTCGACCTCGGGGCCGCCTGGCGGGTGCGCGAACGGCTCTCGCTCACGCTCGCCCTCGACAACGCCCTCGACTCCGACCACGCCGAGGTCGTCGGCTTCACGACCCCCGGCGCCCGCCTGCGGGCGGGCGTCCGGGCGGAGTTCTGAGCCGAGGAGGGGCGGTTTTCCAACCGCCCCTCCTCGTCATCGTCGGCCCGTGCTCGATCCACGACGTGGACGGGGGGCGCGACCGCTCGCGCCGGGTTCACAGGTAGTTCGCGTTGTTGTCGGCCCGACGCACCGGCTGGACCGCGGCGGGTGCGCGGCCGTCGGCCGCCAGCGGATACTCCATGAGGATGGCGTCGTCCCGCCCGTAGGCGCCCCGCCTTGTCGCCGCGGCGGGATGCGAGGTCACGACCCGGGTCGTCTGCACCAGCCAGTCGACGAGTCGTCGGCGACCCTCGTCGAGCGCGGCCCGCGCCGACGGCTCGGCGATGAGGTTGCGCGTCTCCTCCGGATCGGCGTCGAGATCGTAGAGCTCGCCGTCGCAGGCGCCACCGAACATCACGCGCGGGTAGTGGACGTAGCGCCACCGGCCCCAACGGATCGCCTTGCTGAATGCGTTTTCGGTGACGACGGCCTCGTGGACCGAGGCGACCTCGCCACGCAACAGCGGCCCGAGGTCGCTCCCGTCGGCCGTATCCATCGGCGGAAGCCCGCAGGCCGCGGCGAGGGTCGGCGCGAGGTCGACGCTTTGCACGAGCGCATCGGTGACCCCGCCCGGCCTCGCCAACCCGGGAGCGCGGAGGAGCAGCGGCACGCGGCAGACGTCCTCCGAGCAGATGCCCGGCGCCTTCTCGGGGATTCCCCGCAGCCCGTGGTAGGCGCCGTGGTCGGAGGAGTAGACGACGATCGTGTCCTCCCAGAGGCCGCGCCGTTCGAGCTCGTCGCGCAGCCGCCCGAAGACGTCGTCGATCTGCGTGATGCAGGCGAGGGTGCCGCGCCACGCACGACGCGGCCCGGCCTCCGCATCGTCGCCGGGTCGGGCGAAGTCCCACCGCATCGTCCGCATCTGCCGCCACATCGTTTGGAACGCGGGGGAGCGCCCCGTCGGCTCGTGATGGAAACCCGCGGGCAGCTCGAGGTCTTCCGGATACATCTCCCAGAACCGCCGCTGCGGCAGCAGCGGGTGGTGCGGCTTCTGGAAGGCGACCTGCGCGCAGAACGGCCGGTCGGGTGCGGCGTCGAGGAAACGCAGGAGCCGGTCCACGCACCACTGCTCCATCGTGTGCTCGTAGGGCAGGAGCGAGGGCATGGCATCGAGGGAGATGGCCGGCGCGCCGTAGTTCCAGGTGTTGTGCCAGCTGTCCTCCCGTTCGCGCAGCCCGAGCGAGGTCAGGTGATCGAGGTACTCCGAGCGCCCGATCACGCCGTCGGGCGTCTCATAGGCGTCGCCGAGTTCGTCCACGTGATCGGCGATCCAATTGCGGGGCCGGCACGGCAGGTGGAGCTTGCCGTAGGCCGCGGTGCGGTAGCCCGCCGCGCGAAAGTGACTGAAGAGACTGGGCAGCCCGCGCGGCGTCGGGCCGGAGAGGCCGAAACATCCGTGGTTGTGGCAGTGCTGGCCGGAGAGGATGCTCGTGCGGCTGGGCGTGCAGACGGGGTTCGGGCAGTAGGCGGCGTCGAAACGGAAGGCCTCGGCGGCGAAGGCGTCGAGCCGGGGCGTGAGCGCCTGCGGGTGCCCGACGCAGCCGAGCAGGCCGGCATGGTGCTGGTCCGCGAGGACCATGAGGACGTTCGGTGGCCGGGTGGTCGCGTTCATCGGATTCGAAAGGGAGCAGGCCTCCGGTCCGCGCTCATGCCTGGGCGACCCGCGGCATGAAGCGCGGCTCCTTGGCCATCTCCGCGGTGAGGAGCCGGTGCAGCATCTCGATCTTCAGCTTCTGCGCCGCCGGATCGTCCCAGAGGTTGTGCAACTCCCCGGGATCGTTCTCGAGATCGAAGAGTTCGCCGAAGGTCTCGCCGCGGTAGGCGGTGAGTTTGTGGCGCGCGTCGATGTAGGTGTGCAGCTGCAACGTCGTCGGCTGGTGACGGTTCTCGACGAGCACGTGGTCCCGCACCGTCTCCACCTCGCCGCGCCAGACCGCGCTCTGATCGAGGCCGGCCATGCCGCGGGGCACGGGCAGGCCGCACGCGCCGAGGAAGGTCGGCGCAAGATCGACGAGCGACTGGAGCGCGTGCGACCGGGCCCCGGCCGCGACCCGCCCGGGCCAGCGCACGAGGAAGGGCACCCGCACCACGTCCTCGTAGTGGAACGGACCCTTCGCGATCAACCCGTGCTGCCCGTGAAAATGCCCGTGGTCGGAGGTGAAGACGACGAGCGTGTCGTCGGCGAGGCCGAGCTCGTCGAGCTTCGCGAGGATGCGGCCGACCTGCCGGTCGAGCAGCGTCATCATCCCGTAGTAGATCGCGGTGTCGCGGGCGTTGTCTTCGCGGGAACGCAGGTGCGAATGGCAGCCGTGGATGGCGTTGCCGTCGGGATCCGCGCGCCACGCCGAGAAGTCGGGCCGCGACTCCTGCGATTTGCGGAAGTGCGGCGGGTTGCGTTCGTGCTCGCCCGGCGCGAGGCCCGGCACGGTGAGTGCGGCGGGATCGTAGATCGTGTCGTAGGGCGCGGGCACGAGGTAGGGCGGGTGGGGATCGAAGAAGCTGGCCCAGAGGAGGAAGTTCCCGCCGCCGGCGGCGTGCCGGGCGAGCCGCGCCTCGACCCGCTCGGCGATCCACGTGCCGTAGTGCAGTTCTTCCGGGATGTTCCAGCGCCCGTACTGGGCCGGCGTCGTCCCGGTGGGCGGCTGGAAATACTTCCGCCAGTCCCGCGCCCCCTTCTCCTCGAGCCAGAGCGCATAGTGCTGCCCGACGTGCGCCTCGTCCGCGTGGTTGCGGGCGAGCTCGACGTGGTCGAACCCGTAGAACGGACCGTGGAAGTCGCGCCAGAACGCGAGGTCTTGAAGGGTCGGATACGCCTCGAGCGACGGATGCTCGGGCGTGCTCGCCAGTCCCTGGAAGTGCGCCTTGCCGATCAGGTCGGTCGCATACCCGTTTCGCGAGAAATCCCGGCCGACCGTCGGCACGTGCTCCGGCAGCTTCGTGCCGAGCGAGTAGGCCCCGTGCTGGCTCGGGTAGAGCCCGGTGATGATCGAGGCGCGGGTCGGGGTGCAGGTCGGGTTCGGGCAATAGGCGCGCTCGAAGAGCGTGCCCTCCCTCGCGAGCCGGTCGAGGTGCGGCGTGCGCACTTCGGGGTTCTGGCAGCCGAGCAGGCGCCAGTGTTGCTGGTCGGAGGTGATGAGAAGGATGTTCGGTCGGCCCATCGGGTGGCGTCGGGTGGAGGTGGGGGGGGTCAAGCCTCGACCGGCCGGTCGCCGAGTCCGGCCTGCAGGTCGTGGAGCCGGCGGGTGAGTCCGGCGCGCACGCCGGCGTATCCGGGGTCCTCATACCGGTTGCGGAGTTCCCGCGGATCGTCGGCCAGATCGAAGAGCTCCCACTCGGGAGGAGTGGGCTCGTCGAGCGCTCCGGGCTGGCCGAGCGCCTCGCCGTAGTAGTGGATCAGCTTGTGGCGGTCGGTGCGGATGCCGTAGTGCGCCGCCACGCCGTGGTGGGTCTGGTGCATCCAGTAGCGGTAGTAGACCGCGTCGCGCCAGCCCGCGGGAGCGGCGCCTCCGGAGGCGAGCAACGGCCGCCACGAGGCCCCCTGCATCGCCGCCGGCACGGGCAGGCCGGCGTAGTCGAGGAGGGTCGGCGCGAAGTCGACGTTGGCCGCGAGCGCGGCGGAGGTGGCGCCGGGCGCGATCTCGCGCGGGTAACGAACGAGGCACGGCATGCGAAGCGACTCCTCGTACATGAAGCGCTTGTCGAACCACCCGTGCTCGCCGAGGAAGAACCCCTGGTCGCTGGTGTAGATGAAGATCGTGTCGTCGGTCAGGCCGGCGGCGTCGAGCCGGGCGAGCAGGCGGCCGACGTTGTCGTCGATCGAGGCCACGACGCGCAGGTAGTCCTTGATGTAACGTTGATACGCCCACGAACGGAGTTCGTGTTCGGGGAGCGAGCGGTTGATCTCCGCCTTGAGGTCGCGCTCGTTCATGTGGACGCCCACCCGCATGGTGGCGGCGGCGGCGGCCGCGGCGCGGTTGCGATGGTCGTCCTGCAGGGTCTCGGGCTCCGGCACGGTCTCCCCTAGGTGCATCGCGGCGTGCTTCTCGTCCGGATCCCACGGCCGGTGCGGCGCCTTGTGGTGGCAAAGCAGGCAGAACGGGCGCGTGGGATCCCTCCGCTCCAGCCAGTCGAGGGAGAGGTCGGTCACGAGGTTGGTGACGTAGCCGCGCAGGGTGCGCGTCGTCCCTCCGTCCGGGCCGGCGAAGATGAAGTCCGGATTGTGGTAGTACCCCTGGCCCGGGAGTACGGCCCAGTCGTCGAAGCCCGAAGGGCAGTGCGCGGGGCCTTCGCCGAGGTGCCACTTGCCGAAGACCGCGGTCTGGTAGCCGGCCTCGCGCAGGTGCGTCACGAACGTGGGCAGGCGGTTGTCCATCGGCGTCGAGAGGGTCGTGACGCCGTTCACGTGGTTGTAGGTGCCGGTGAGGATGGCGGCGCGGCTGGGCGTGCAGATGGAGTTGGTGCAACAACAGGTGTCGAGCCGCGCGCCCTCGGCCGCGAGGCGGTCGAGGTGCGGAGTCCGGTTGATCCGGCTGCCGTAGGCGGAGATCGCCTGGGCGGCGTGGTCGTCGGCGAGGACGAACACGATGTTGGGGCGGCGGGTGGAGCTCATGGGAACGGGGGTGCGGCAGGACCTCCCTCAGGATTGCGGCCACAAGCCGATCGAGTCCAGATCCACCAGGTAGACCTGCGTCACGCCGGACTGCCGGTCGCTGCTGAAGACGATGTATCGACCATCCGGTGACCAGATGGGGTTGGTGTGGAGCCACTCCGTCTTGCCTGCGCGCCCCAGCCCGGTGTGCGCACCGGTGCCGGGGAGTTTCCACGTCGTGTCCACCTGGCAGAGCGGGACGAGTTCGTCGGAATCGCGATCGACGAGGTGGAGCGCGTTCTTTCCACCGATCCGGAATCCCGGATGGTCGACCACGATCCAGCGTCCATCGGGCGATGCGTTGGGGTGGTACCCGTGCCGCGCGTCCGCGCACTTCCAGCGGCGGATGCCCCGATCGCGGAGCGTGTAGCTGATCAGGTGCGAAGCGCCGTCGGGCGCGGGTCGACCGTCGGGAAGATGAAGACCGAGGATGCCGCTCAATCCCTCGATGCCGGGATCCCAACTGAAGTGGTTGGCGTGCCCGACCTCCTCCTCGCCGAGATGGCGCTCCAGGCCGGAGCCGTCGCGGCGGATGGTGTAGAGACAGCCGTGGAGGTAGTTGGCCCAGAGGATCAGCTCCGGATCCCACGGGCAGACGAGAGGATGGGTCTGGTCGCCGTTGGAGTGGAAGAGCCGGAGGGGACGACCGGTCGCGAGCGGGATGCGCCACAGGCTCGACACGACGCGCACCAACGCAGGATAGCGATGGGTGAACCACCGCCGGCTCGGAGGATCGATGCGCGCCGCGGACTCGGGGCGCATCTCCGAAGTCTGCACGATCAAGTCGCGCCCGTCCCTCGTGAGGCGGGCCTTCTTGACGAGCGCTTCGCTTCCGTCCCAGCGCGACGGAAGGGTGTGGAGCGCCCTGCCCTGCCCGTCCACGACCCGGATCGTCTCGTCCTCGACGACCACCATCCGGTCCGCGCCCCGCTCCCAGAGGGCGCGGCCGTTGCCGATGCCGGAGCGCTTGATCCGCAGGAGCGGGTGCTCGCCGGGTTCGGCCGGCGGCAGCGCAAACTGCGGACCGAAGGCCTTCCAGCCGCCGGGCGTCCACTCCCGCAGGCCGACGCGACCGTCGGCACGGACGAGGACGAGGAACCGGCGATCCCCGTCGAACCAGCAGTCCGCCGTGAAGTAGCAGTGCCAGGCGCAGCCGGGCTCGTCGGTGAGCTGGTGTATCCGCGCACCGGTGACGAGGTCGTCGAAGCTGCGGACGGCGGCGGGAACGAGCGGAGTGTGCTGCATGGTGCTACGAAACGGGGGCCGCGACGCCATTGCTTCCGCGCGTCGTCACGGCTTGGGGAAACTGATCGAGAGCATGGCGTCGACGTCGAGAGGATCCACGCCGAAGGCCCGGCGCTGTTTCTCCCGTTCGACGGCATCGGATTCGAGGTCGCCCTCGAGCGGGAGCCCGACCCGGCGGCCCTCCTGCCGGGCGGATTCGCGCGCTCCGACCTCCATCATCTGGCTCATGAGCGCGTCCTCCGCGGTGAACTCGCTCTCCCGCAATCCCCGCACCGCGAGTGCGAAGTCGATGACGTGCTCCATCACGGGGAGCCCGTACCAGTCGCGTCCGTGGCTCTGCCCGCCGAGGCCGGCGAAACACCCGAGGCGACTCACGTGGGCGATCCTCCCGAGCGGCGTATCCGCGGCGTCGCCCAACCACCGGCCCTTTTCGTCCCCGATGCGGCGCACGGGGGTCAGCACGTCGGCGACGCCGCCGTTGGCGAACACGCCCCCATCCTCCTGCGCCGTCGCGAGCCGGGCGTCGGACACGCGGCGCAGCTCCGTCGTTTCGTTCCCCCAACGGGCGCCGGGGGCGCGGTGCACCAGGGCGCCGCGTGTACCCTGCCACTCGGTGTATCCGTCGCGTGGATGCCGTCCGAGAAAGCCCTTGATGTTGGCGGACTGGTCGGAGACCAGCAGTCCGTTCGGGAACTCGAAATGGCGGGCCTTGTAGGTCTCCCGTTCGTGGCGGCGCTCGGGCGAGGAAAAGAACGGCTCATGGGCAATCGTGTGTTCGATGCCCTGGACCCACGAGGGGTTGCATCCGGCGAAGACGAGCCAGCGCGAATTGTCGTGGTAGCCGGTGTGCGTGGCGTGGCTCACGATCCGCCCGATCCGCACGAGGTAGCCGTGGTCCCGCACGGTCGCCGCAAAGCGGTCGATGGGATGGCGGAAGAAGTTCTCGGCCACGCGCACGACCGTGCCATGCTTCCGGGCCGTCCGGATCATGTCCTGCGCCTGGCAGACCATGCTCGCCCAGGTGGTTTCGGTGTGGTTGTGGATGCCGTGACGGGACAGGTGGACCGAGATCGAATGGTGACTCGGAATCGGCGTGATCACGATGGCCGCCTCCATCGGGCGGTCGCGGACGAGCTTCCGAAGGCTGTCGTAATACGGCACGCCGAGGTCTTCGGCGAAAGGGCCGCCGTTCGTCGCCTGCGGATCGCAGACCGCCACCACTTCGCACCACGGTTTCAGGGCCGGCCACAGTGGTCCGTAGATCGTCCTCGAGCGTTTTCCGGCCCCGATCACGGCGATCTCGAGCGGCTGATCCGGGACTGGCTGGTTCGCAGGCAAGAGGGCTTGGAGACGACGGCGAGCGGAACAGGACACGGCTCCTCGAGGGGCGTCAGCGGAGTTCGCGATCGGGGGCGAACGTCGCCGTGTCGACGACGTGAACCTGGGAGATCATCGAGCCGAAGTCGCTGCCCACGGAGACGTAGCGGCCGTCGCGCGACCAGTTCGGGTTGGGATGGAGGAACTCGGACTTCATCGGGCGACCCGCCTCGTCGACCACGCCGCGCCAACTGCACCGCAACTGGCAGAGCGGGTGCAGCCCGAGGGTGCGCTGGTCGACGAGCGTGAGGCCGTTCTGGTCGCCGATGCGCAGCTTCGCCGCATCCATCACGACCCAGCGCCCGTCGGGCGAGGCGCTCTGGTGCATCTGCGGGAGATCGGGCACGAGGACGCGCTGTTCCCCGGTGGCGCAGTCGAGCGAGCCGACGAACCACGGCTTCTCCTTCACGGTGCCGTGGCAGAAGGTCAGGCGCCGGTTGGCGGCATCCCAGTTGTAGTGCCCGACCGCGGGCCCGGGATGATCGATGATCCGCTTCGGAGCGGCATCGCCCACCCGCATGCCATAGAGGCCGCCGTGGAGGTAGTTGACCCAGATGAAGTAGTCGGGATCCCAGGGGCACGGGATCGGGTGGGACGGCTCGCCGTTGTGCTCGACGATCGGGCCCTCCAGCCGGCCTGTATCCAGATGGTGGATCCAGATCCGCCCGAGGGTGTGGCGCTCGTCGCGCAGGCTGGTGTTCCAGGCGACTCCCGGCGGGTCGATCCGCGCGCCGTCGTGGACGACCGCCGTGGTGGCGAGGAGGAGACGACGGCCGTCGGCCATGTACTCGACCGAGAGATTGGTGTAGGGCTGAACGCAGTCCTCCGGGGTGAACTGCAGCAGCGGAGTCACGGCGCCGGTGCGCACGTCGAGTTCGTGGACCACGTTGTCCATCCCCCATGCGAGCCGCGGCTCGGAGGGATGCCACGAGGCGGAGCGCAGGCCGTTGCGCGCATATTCCCAGGCCCGGATGCGCACGTGCATGTGCTGGATGTGGGCGCGGGCGTAGCGGACGCGGGGGAAGCGGGTGAGCGGCCGCAGCGGCTCGCCGTCGGCCGCGACGTGGAGGTTGACGCATTCGCCCTCGTTGCGCGCGCAGACGAAGAGCGAGCCGTCGGGCGACCAGCTCGACGAGGTGAAGTAGAGCGGCATCGACTCGCCCGGACCTTCGGTGAGCTGGTGAATCGTCACGCCGGTGACGGGATCCTGAAGCGTGCGGACGGGTCTGGGGAGGGCGTTCATGCGGGGTCGGGGATCGTGCGGGATGCTGGACCGCGCGGCCTCTGGTTTCGAGCGCGCGCGCGTGCAGTATGGGCGCCCGCTCGAGAGCGCCGGGTTCTCTTCGCCGCCCTTTCCGGCGGGGGAAACCGTTCTCAGGTCCCCGCCTGCGGTCCGGCGGGTCCACGCGGCCGCCAGCGGTAGGCGGAGACCGAGTTCCTGAAGAAGAAATCCTCCGCGGCCGAACGTCCACGAGCCCTGAAGTAGTCGGCGACCACCCGGTGCCCGATTTCATAGGGGGCCGTTCGTCCGCTGACGGGCCAGTTGCTGCCATGGACGAGACGGTGGGCGCCGAACTGCTCGCACAGCCCGTCGAGCGCGGCGCGATGGTGCGCGGGATTCCCCACCGCGCGACCGTCCACCAAGCGGACCACGTCCGAGACCTTGAGGTAGACTTCGGGTCGGGAGGCGAGGCCGGTCAGCGCGCGCCGCATCGCGGCGACGTTCCCATCCCATTCCTTGAACGGCAGGTGGTTGACGACGATCCGGAGCCGCGGGAAGCGCCGGGAAAGCGCGAGCGTCGGCGGGAGGATCGCGACGCCTCCGAGCACATCCACGGCGAGGTCCGCATCGCTGATCCGCCCGAGGTCGTTCTCGACGGCGGGCTCGTCGAGCCGCGCGAGATCACCCGCCTTGATGCGCACCCCGCGAAAAAGCGGATTCGAGGCGAACCGGTGGAGATGCGCGGCGAAGTCGGGGCGCCCCGGCCTCAGATTGCCGATCACGCCGACGAGCTCCGGGTTGTCCCGCGCGAGGTCGAGCAACCACTGGTTGTCTTCAACCCATTCGCTGGCTTCGACGACGATGGCGCCGACCACGCCGCAAGGGGCCGCGGTCGCGCGAAACTTTTCCGGCAGATGGGGAGCGAAGAGCAGCGGATTGTTTGCCGGCGGCCAGGGCACGCCCTCGGGACGCGTGGGGTCGTAAAGGTGGATGTGCGCATCGATCACCGGCACCGGCGGTTCCCGATCCGGCACGCCGGAGGAGGCGCGCCCGACCGACGGGAGCAGCGCGGCGCTGATGCCCGCCTGCAAAAAATCGCGACGTGTCATGAAGATTCCTCTCCGGAAGTGGCGTTGCGGAAGTCGATCCTCCATTGCGGCCCCGCGGTCTCGCGCAGGCATCCCGGGCGGAGGCCGTGATCGAGCGGAGGCGGATGGTGCGAGGGTAGACCTCCGCGAGTTGCGAGGGCAACCGCGGTCCGTCCCCCGAGGGGGGCTGCACTCGGAAGTGGTGTCAGGGTTTGGTTCCGCCGAGGACCAGCGACCCATGGCAGCAGGATGCTGCCACTACTTTTGAGGACACCCTGCGATCCCGTCTCCGACTCCCACCTTCCTCTCTGATTCCGCGCACTCCGCGGTTCACTCCGGAGAAGAACCGCGGAATGCGCGGAGTGGAGAGGACCGCGCCGGACCTCGCCCCGGAACGCCATCAGTTGGTCGATCACGGGTGGGATCGAAAGTCGTGGCCGGGTTCGGTTCCGCCAAAGAACGACGCCGCAGAAATCGGGGATGAACCCCGACCCGCGACGGCAGGTTGCCAAAACTCTTGATTGCACCCGCTTGTTCCCATCCGACCAAGGAAAAGGCCGGTCCCGCTGTGGGACCGGCCTCGAGAAGCCGACGGATGCTTCAGAAGTTGAATGTGTTCGTGAGGAAGATCTCGCGCGGGGGCGGATCGCGGAGGACGTCGATCACGCCATCGACGTTGGCGCGCACGGGGATCCGGTCGCGGTCGGCGACGAGGTTGCGGATGTTGAGCTGGACCTTCCAGCGGATCTTGTCGTTGAGCGGCCGGGCGTAGCTCACCCAGGCGTCGCCGTTGAGCTCCGACGGGCCGAAGTACGGGCTGTCGATCACCGGCTTCCAGAGGTTGTCCGTCGGATCGAGGGCGGAGGGGTAGCCGATCGCGACCTTGTCCTGCCAGCGCAGGGCGCCGCCGATCCCGATGCCGCGGAAACGGGACTCGTTCGAGAACGTGTAGTTGGTCACGAGGTTGGCGCGCCACCGGCGGATCTCGTTGTTCAACTGCCCCTCGCGGGAGAGCTCGAGGAGGGCGTTGTTGAAGACGTCCGAGAAGAACTGGTTGCGCAGGGCGGTCTCCTGGCCGACGGGGGCGCCGCCGGGTTGCGCGAGGAGGTTCCAGTCGTTGGTGAAGGCATCCCAGAAGCCGATCTCGCGGAGCGTGTCGGCGGTCTCGAAGACGAACGGGCCCCAGGTGGGCACGACGTTGGAGACGATCGCCTCCTGCTTCGCGACGTTGAGCGACACGGACCAGTTGCGGACGATCTCGCCGCCGATCTCGAACTCCAAGCCCTTCGCGCTCAGGTCCCGGGTGTCGGAGATCTGGAACTCGTTGATGGAATCGATGACGGCCTCGTTGCCGACGATGCGCATGTTGACGAGTTCGCCGACCGGCCCGCTGTTGAGGGCGAGGATCGCGTTGTAGATGTCGTTGTAGGAGTTGTAGCGGGAGCGGGCGGCGACCGGGAAGGCGTAGTCGCGCAACGCGGCGAAGGGGATGTTGAGGGTCCGCTCGGCGTTGAGGAAGCGCTGGAGGTAGCCCCTGGTGAGGTTGAAGAAGTTGTTCGTGCCGCCGACGCCGATCGAGGTCGAGTTGGTCTGGGCGGTGTCGTACCAGTTCAGGCGGGCGTAGAGCCGGTTCTCGAGCATGGAGAAGGAAACGCCCACCTCGTCGGTGACGCCGGACTCGGGGGCGATGAGCTCGCCCCGGATGTTGCGCCGCTGTGAACCCGGGGAGAAGTTTTCCGACTCGCCCCAGTGGGCGGAGATCCCCGCGAATCGGGAGACCGGGTTCCACCGGTCGGGGAGCTTGGCGACGACGCTCTTGGTCCAGGTCCGTCCCCTGACGGTGAGGAGCGGGTTCGGGCTGAACCGGAAGACCTGCCCCGGGTCGAGCTGGTTGTCCTCCAACCGGGTCGCGCCACGGGCGCCGAAGCGCGTGGAGGTGTCGTCGCGCCAGCCGACCAGGGCCACGATGTGCTCGTCGAGCAGGTAGCCCTGCCAGGCCAGGACCTTGGAATCGATCTCCTCGCGCGAGAGGCCGGAGCCCTGGAGCGTCTCGCGGGCGATCATCGTGACGTCGTCGAAGCGGTTCGCGGTCTGGTTCCAGGCGCGGATCCGGTAGCTGTCGCCATCCCGGGTCACCGGGATGTTCGTCGCCCCGGTGAGGCGGACATCGGCGAGCGACTGGATCGAGGGATCGAGGAGGGACGGGCCGACGTAGATGTTGAGGTTCACGTTGCGGTCGAAGTTCGCGAGCGGCCGGTTCGGCCAGTACGACTGCGAACTTGCCACGTCCCAACGGAAGGGGAGGAACGCGGACTTTTCGAAGAGCGTCTGGTCGCTGAGCAAGCCGGTGAAGCGATGGCGCCCGAGCGTTCCGAGCCACCCGTCGCGGCGGGAGAGGTCGACCTCGTAGAACGCGGTGAGGCGATTCGACTCGGATCGCCTCTCGGCCGTACCGTGGTTGGTCACGTGTTCGCGTACGTAGGGCCGGCCGACGTTCGGGTTGGGGGTGCCGTCGGGGAGGAAGCGGTTCACATCGATCGTCACCCAGCCGAGGATGGTGTTGTGGCCACCCTGGTAGGTGTCGGTCTCGTAGGTCTGCTTGTCGAAGGAGTATTCGAGACCGGCGGCGCCTTTGAGGAGGCTTTGCTCGAGCGTGAAGTTCCACGCGTCGAAGTCCTGGTTGGCCTCGAAGCCGCCGCCGACCAGCATCCGCTTCCGGGAGTCGAAGACTTCGTACGGCGTGTTCCGACCGCCACGGATCTGGAACGGCGTGCCGGCCCCGTATTCGATGGTCCCGAGGAAGTCGTAGACCGGCCGCGTCCCGAAGGCGGGGACCTGGCCGAAGAAGCCGACGGCGGTGGAACCCGGGAACAGGTCGGAGAAGGTCGACCCGTCGGAGTCGAAGAACGGCGCGGCCGAAAGCCCGAACGACTGCGGCCGCCCGACGAGGGCGGGCCGGGCCCCGACCTGGGCGACGCGGTTGTCGAACGTGTACTTGGGCTGGAACGTGCCGGGCCGCAGTTGCGCGGGCACGTTGATGTTGTAGGGCGCGTAGCGCGCCGGATCCGGCCCCTCGAACCATTCGTTGATGGCGGAGGTGTTCGGGATCGTGCTCGGCCGGTTGCTCACGATCGTGCCGTTCTCGAAGTTGCCCCGCAAGCTGGTGTCCCCGAGGAAGCCGTCGCCGCCCTTGCGGAGCAGCAGGTTCATCGCGAGGTAGTAGCGGTCCACGTCCTCGTAGGCGGGTTTCTGCAGGTAGTCGGTCCGCGAGCGAAGCGCGGCGAGGCGGAAGCCGAGCCGGCCGTCGAGGAGCACCTGGTTCGCGTTCAACGAGACGCGGTTGGAGCCGTATTCGCCAACACGAAGGACGACCTCGCGATCATTCTTCGTCAGCGACGCCGCCGAGAGGGAGTTGTCGATCACGCCGCCGGGCCGGCCGATGCCGAAGAGGAGGGCGTTCGGGCCGCGGCTGATCGTCAGCCGCGAGGTGTTGTAGGAATCGAAGGGGATGTTCGTGAGGAAGAAGTTCCGGGTGAGGGACGCCGACGAAAGCCCGCGGACCCGCTGCTGGTTGTGCGGCTCGGCGCGGGCGCCCTGGGTCTCTCCCGCCGCATCGGCGATCGTGCCCTGGTAGCCGCCGGTCTCGGTGTTGCCGGTGTATTGGAGGATCGTCGTCGCGTCGGTCGCGCCGAGATCCCGGAACATCTCCTCCGTGACGACCGAGATGGAACTGGCGACGTCGCTGATCTTCGTGTTCAGGCGGGTCCCGGCGAGGGTGTTGATCGCCCGGTAGCCCGAGTCCTCCGACGCGTCGACGGAGAAGGGCGAGAGCTCGATGACCTCCTCATCGCGTTCGGACGCGGCAGGCGGGAGGGTCGAGGGTGTTGGCGGAGCGGACACCTGGGCGGTGCCGCGGAGGGTCAGGGCGGTGCCGGCAAGCAGAACGGCACAAAGGAGCCGATGGGTTCTATTCATGATCGAGAGCAGGCTGGGTTGGGTTTGCTGGTCTGGGGTG
>DAIPIQ010000252.1:0-3438 GCA_036770745.1 Opitutaceae bacterium
TAGACCGGGTCGCTGCCGAACCCGAGGATGGCGTTCCGGAAAAAACGACAGACTCTCTCCCATTTCGATGATGGTCGTCCCGAGCTGAAGCGCCGCAACGTGATCGTGCGGGGCGACCGATCGCACGATTCCCTCGAGGTCCTCCAGAAAGGTGTCCCGGAAGACTACCCTGAAATCCATTGGCGCAAGCGTGCCCGAACGTCCTCACCTGAAAGACCGATACCCGGCTCCTTGTCTGCCCGAGCGAGCGCCTCGTCCAAGGCGGCAAGCAGCTTCGGATCCACTTCGTCGCTCTCCGGTACACCGTCGCCCTGCTTTTCTCGTTGCACGTAGGCGGACCACGAACGCAGAGCGAGCCGTCGGAGTTCTTCCGGCTTCAGGTGGGCCAACTCGGCTTCGATCTCCGGCAAGCTCATGAACAAGGAAGGTACGAGGCGTGCCGAGCGTGTGTCAACCGGGAGGGAGGAAGGAGGAAGGACGAAGGAAGAAGTGGGATGGCTGATGGGAGATGGAGGATGGGAGATGGTCGGACTGTCGGACGGTGGGCGGCGAAGCCACTACCGTAGGCCGCGAAGCGGACACTGTGGGCGAGTGTGCGGTTGGACCGTCGGACGGCCATCCTCGTTCTACGCCCTAACGACTTTACGCTCTTACGCTCCTGCACAGTTTGACCGCAGAGTAGGTCGGAGGGGGAGGAAGTGAGACGGATGATGTGAAGGACGAAGTTCGAAGCGGATGACCTTCCTGCTTCAAACTTCTGACTTCATCCCTCTTCCACGCCCTTACGCCTTTACTCTCTTGCACCGCGGGCGATCAGTCTCCGAAGCCGTGCGGGTTGGCTTGTTGCCAGCGCCAGCCGTCGCGGCACATGGCCTCGAGGTCGCGGGTGGCGGTCCAGCCGAGGAGGCGACCCGCCTTGGCGGGATCGGCGAGGCTCGTGGCGACGTCGCCCGGGCGGCGGGCGACGATGCGATGGGGCACGGGGCGGCCCGAGACCGCTTCGAAGGCCCGGATGATTTCGAGCACGCTGGAACCGCGGCCCGTGCCGAGGTTGATCGCCTCGGCCCCGACCAGGCGGTCGAGGACGGCGAGCGCGGCGACGTGCCCGTCGGCAAGGTCGCAGACGTGGATGTAGTCGCGCACCCCGGTGCCGTCGGGGGTCGGGTAGTCGCCTCCGAAGACCTTCAGCTCGGCCAGCGCGCCGATCGCAACCCGGGTGACGAAGGGGAAGAGGTTGTTGGGCGTGCCCTGCGGGGCCTCGCCGATCGCGCCGGAGGGGTGCGCGCCCACGGGGTTGAAATAACGCAGGAGGGCGATGCGCCAGCGGGTGTCGGCCCGCGCGAGGTCGCGGAGGATCTCCTCGGCGAAGAGCTTGGTGCGGCCGTAGGGACTGGCGGCCCCGAGCGGGGCGTCCTCGGCGAAGGGCGGGGTCGAACGCGGGTCGTAGACGGTGGCCGAGGAGCTGAAGACGAGGCGGTGGCAGCCGGCCTCCTCCATCGCCTGGAGGAGGGCGAGAAGGGAGCCGAGGTTGTTGGCGTAGTAGGCGAGCGGTTGGGCGACGGATTCGCCCACGGCCTTGAGGGCGGCGAAATGGATGACCGCGTCGATCAAGGCCGTGCGAAACAAGCCGGTGAGGGCGGCGCGGTCGCAGCAGTCGAGGCGATGCACCGCGAAGCCCCGCCCGGCGAGCCGCTCGACGCGGCGCAGCGCCTCGGGGTGGCTGTTGCAGAAGTTGTCGACCGCGACGACCTCGTGGCCGGCCTCGAGCAGGGCGAGGACGGTGTGG
Source organism: Opitutaceae bacterium (assembly GCA_036770745.1). Taxonomy (GTDB): domain Bacteria; phylum Verrucomicrobiota; class Verrucomicrobiia; order Opitutales; family Opitutaceae; genus DAIPIQ01. The sequence goes on from DAIPIQ010000252.1 coordinate 1,787, forward strand.
CTGCCGATGTAGCCGGCGGCTCCGGTGACGAGGACGGTCATGCGGTCAGGAGAGGGAAGAAAGTGGGAAGTTTGAAGGGCGAAGTCCGAAGGGAAAGGAGGGGAAGAGCGTAGGAGGGGTAAGGGTGTCTGGCGGTGGCCACTCTGCTGATTACGAACCGACGGTCTGTCAGTCCGGGCGTTCCGCGGCTCAACCGCCTGCCTGTCCGTCGCGGAGCTGCCGCGCACACTCCGACTTCATCCTTCGCCCATCATCCTTCGTTCCTTTGCGCGCCGGAAGGCGCGCATGGCTTCGCCGGGTCGCTTCCCGGGGGCGGGGGCGAAGGGCGCCCGGATCGGGCGGGTGCGCTGTGTTGTTGCCGCGGGTCCATGCGGTTCGGGGGCCGCGACGCCGGGGCGCCGGGAGGACTCCCGAGGGACGGAACGCGATCCGCGGGCGGCCTTGCGGACGCCCACGGACGACGGCCATGGAGAAAGTCCCGTGCCAACAGCGCAAGCGCGCGCTCCTAGGGTTCGCCCGGATTCGTCGGTGGAGGTTTCGCGGCGCGGGGGCGGGGTATTGTTTCGGACGTGCTTCGGGGTGGCGCGGCGCTCACGTTGTGCGGGCTCCGATGAACCTCCCCGAAACGCCCTCCCCCACCCCCGATCCGACGCGCCGCGGCGTGCTCGCGGGGGGCAACTGGATCGTCGACCACCTCAAGGTCATCGATGTCTGGCCCGCGCAGGATTCGCTGGCCCGGATCCACGCACAGGCGTCGTCCAACGGCGGCGCGCCCTACAACCTCCTGAAGAACCTCGCCCGGATCGGCGCGCGCTACCCGCTCACGGGGATCGGGCTGATCGGGGACGACGCCGACGGGGAACTGATCCGCGACGATTGCAGGGGGCACGGGGTCGACATCTCCCGCCTCCACACCACCACGGCCGCGGCGACGAGCTACACCGACGTCATGACCGTGCGGGCGAACGGGCGCCGGACCTTCTTCCACCAGGTCGGCGCGAATGCGCGGCTCGGCCCGGAGCACTTCGATTTCTCGGGGGCGCGGGAGCGGATCTTCCTGCTCGGTTACCTGCTTCTCCTCGACACCCTCGACGCACCGGGGGCCGACGGACGACCGGCGGCGGCGGACGTGCTCCGGCGCGCGCGGGAGGCGGGGCTGCTGACCTGCGTCGACTGCGTGAGCGAGAACAGCGACCGCTTCCAGACGATGGTGGCCGCGATGCTGCCCGAGGTGGACGTGCTCTTCGCGAACGATTTCGAGGCCGAGAAACTCACCGGGCTGAACCTCGGTCGCGGCGCGGGGCTCGATCGGGCGGCGGTCGAGGCGGCCGCGCGCCGACTCCTCGCGGCCGGCGTGCGCTCGTGGGTGGTCCTCCATTTCCCGGAGGGCGCCTGCGCCTGCTCCGCCGCCGGCGAGGTGTGCTGGCAGGGCTCGGTGCGCCTGCCCGCGGAGCTGATCAAGGGCAGCGCGGGCGCGGGCGACGCCTTCGCTTGCGGCGTGATCCACGGCCTGCACGAAGGCTGGCCGATGCGCCGGGGCCTCGAGCTCGGCGTGGCCTGCGCGGCCGCCTCGTTGCGCGAGGTGAGCTGCTCCGACGGGGTCGAGTCGATGGAGGCGTGCCTCGCGCTCGCCGCGGCGCACGGACATAGGG
>DAIPIQ010000092.1:0-12351 GCA_036770745.1 Opitutaceae bacterium
TTTCGCCCATTGTGAATGATTCGAAACTGCTGCCACCCGTAGGTGTCTGGACCGTGTCTCAGTTCCAGTGTGGCTGATCATCCTCTCAGACCAGCTACCCGTCTTTGCCTTGGTGGGCCGTTACCCCGCCAACTAGCTGATAGGCCGCGAGCTTCTCCGGAAGCGTGAGGCCCTTGCGGGTCCCTCACTTTGGTTTCGGTTTCATGCGAAACAGAACCACATGCGGTATTAATTCGCCTTTCGGCGAGCTATTCCCCACTTCCGGGTAAATTGCTCACGTGTTACGCACCCGTCCGCCACTGGGACTTGATCCGGTTGCCCTTCACAAATCCCCGTTCGACTTGCATGTCTTAACCACGCCGCCAGCGTTCGTTCTGAGCCAGGATCAAACTCTCCGAAAATGGAAGTTTGAGATTCCCTGACGATTCGCGACTACGCGATTCAGGAATAAACGATCTGGGTCACGACTAATCGCACAACACAGGTTTCAAGGAACTGCTCCTCCTCACAGGAGGAAGCTGCTGAAGAAAATGACCGTGCGGCCTTCGGTCAACTGTTTTTCTGAAACTTTTTCGTGCCCCTCGCCAGCCCGGACGCCACCGACCGATCGTTTCAAGTCGCGAGGGCATCGTGAGGTCGTGGCGACGGCTGGTCCCCGTCGCTCTCCGAAGGGATGCGGCGGCTGTATCCGTTACGTGGCTACATCTCGCCGGTCTCGGGCGACAACCCGGGGGCTGCGGCGCTCGCGATCGACGAATCTCGGGTTTCCGACGAGACGCCCCGTGACCGTTTCGATCCGCGATCTCGATTCGGGCTCGATCGCCTTCGCGACCCACCGCCTCACAGTCCGAATGCCGTCGCGCGTCTCCCGGGCCAGACAGCGCCACGCAGGATGTCGCCCGCTTCATCGAGTGTTGGACTCGCCCTTTTTCACCAAGGCCCCGCGGGCCGCCGGTAGCGCTCGGCTCGCGCATACCTGACGAGGTCTCCTCGATCCGTCAGGCGTTCTGCCGCACCATGGTTTGAGAGACCGTGCCGATCTCCGCAGACTCGCTCGCCGCATGCCTCCTCGAGGACTTGTGCGCGGAGTACTCGAGCGGATTCATTCACGCCTTCGAGCTGCTGCAGACGGACGAGCTTCACTTGACGTGGCGGGCTCCGGGCAGCCCGGCGGTCCTCCGCCGCCCGCACGGGAATCGCAGCAATCCGACCGGGATCCCGCGGTCCTTGGCGCCGGCTCTGGCGAAAAGGACGCGCCTGCGATCGATCCTGCAGGCCAGCTCGACGCGCCGCGAACGCCGAGTCCCGAAGAATCGGACGAACTGGCCGGACTCCCTTCCCTCGCCCGACTCATGGCGGAACGCTTGTTCGCGGTTCTGCGTCCAGAACGCGCTCGCCGGCTTCTGGAGCCCGGAGTTTCGAGGGCTTCGCTCTCCGAACGACGGGTTTCCCGCGATGGTGGTCGGGGCCTCACGAAACTCCTTACGTCTTCCAGCAACGTCTCGCTCGTCATCATCGAGGGCCACGACGAGCCCCGCTACTGGTCGGTGCTTCACGCACCGAGCCGCCGTCCAGGCAGTCGGCACAGCTTCCGTAGTAGATGACTTCGTCTCCGAAAAACCGGAACCCTCTGGGTCGCTTCGCGGGCAGGGGTACTCGAGGAGGTGCGTCGATATCGAAGACGCGCTTGCAGGAGTTGCAAATGAAGTGCGAGTGATGGCGCGCGACGGCCCACTCGAAGCGGACCGGCTGCCCCGCGTATTCCAAGGAAACGATCCGCCCGCCGGCCACGAGCTCGCGGACCGCCCGGTAGACCGTTGCGATTCCGAGACCCGGGAGCGCCGCCATCGCCGCAGCATGCACCTCCGCGATGGCGAGCGGGCGGTCTGCGTCCTGAAAGGCTCTCTCGATGACCTCGAGCTGCCGGGTTCTCCGAGTTCGCATCGTTCGCCAGCCTGAGGCGTGACGCGCCCCGGTCAACCGAGGTCGGCGGAAGGAGTCCCGGTACTTCTGTATTGATAGATCATTATCAGTATGATCTTTTCCATTCGAAATGCACCTTCCGATTCACGTCCTGATCTCGACGATTCTCCTCGCGGCGACGCACCCCGTGGCAGCCTTTGCCGGGATGGGAACCGCCAATACTCCACCGTCACCAGCTTCGGCGAACGAGCCGATCGTGCCTCTGGACGAGTGGGTGATCTCGGCCACTCGAACACGCCAAGAGATCCGTGACCTGCCGTCGGCAGTCACCAGGGTCTCGAGTGGGGAGCTGCGGTCCCTGCAGATCACGCAGCTCTCTTCGGCGCTCGGACGCGAGACGGGCGTGGTCGTGGTCAACACCGGCGCGGTCGGGGCGCAATCATCCATCTTTCTTCGCGGTGCGAGCTCCCATCAGACTCTTTTCGTCGTCGATGGCTTACGGATGAGCGATCGATCCGCGAGCTACAGCAACTTCCTCGGCGGGGCGGGTCTTGCGGGACTCGAGCGGATCGAAGTCTTGCGCGGTCCGCAAAGCACGCTCTACGGCTCTTCGGCGGCCGGCGGAGTGATCGTGGTGGAGACGGCGCACGCGCCGGCCGGCACCTCGGGGACCGCGTCGGCGACGGCGGGGAGCTTCGGGACTTGGGAGACGGGACTCGCCCTGCGCCACGGTGGCGAACGAGTCGGCATCTCGGGAGCGCTGACCCGCCACGTCACGGACAACGATCGTCCTGGAAACGCCTACGAAAGCCGGAGCCTCGCGGGTCGCATCGACGGCCGTCCGACGGATCGTCTGCGGCTCGGCGCGACCTGGCGCGGCGAGTGGAGCGAATACGAAGAGCCCGGTTCGCGCCTTTTCGCCGCTCCGGGCACGATCGACTTCAGCAATCATCTCGCGACCGGCTTCGTGGAGCTCGCGACTTCGGAGACCAACTCCACCCGGCTGACCGCGGGCCTGCATCGGCGTCGGTATTCCTTCGCCGCACCGTGGGGCACGTCGAGCTCGAGCAACACCCGCGTGTTGGTCGACCTGCTCAACACCTGGCGCCCGTCCGCGCACGTTGAGATCCTCTACGGGGGCAACCACGAGCGCGCGAGGTTCACCGTCAATGGCGAGCCTTCACGCGACGAGCTGTTCGCCGGCTTCGTGTCGGCCGTGCTGCGACCCTCCGGGGACGTGACGCTCACGCTGGGCGGTCGGCACGACCACCACGAGACGGCGGGCGGAGCGGCCACCTGGCGGGTCGGTGCGGCTTGGCGCGTCGCCGGATCGACCAAGCTTCGCGCAAACCTCGGCACGGCGTTCGTCGCACCGGGGTCCGACGATCGCTTCGGCGTCGCGCAGTGGGGGCAACTGGCCAATCCCGATCTCGCGCCGGAGAAGGCACGCGGCTGGGATGCGGGGATCGATCAGGGTCTTTTCAACGACCGGGTGCGCCTCGGCGCCACGTGGTTCCGCAACACGTTCCGCGGTCTCTTTGACTGGGAGACGGTGGACTTCACCACCTTCGAGGGCCGCATCGTGAATCGCGCCCGCGCCTCCACCCAGGGCGTCGAACTCTCGATACTGGCGACACCCGCCTCCTCCGTCCGCACGCGTCTGGCCTACACCCTTCTCGAAGCGCGCAACGACTCCTCCGGCGCCAGGCTCTTCCGGCGCCCGCGACACACGGCCGATGCGGACCTCACCTGGCAGGCGCACTCCTCCGTCCTCCTGGGCCTGGGCGCACGGATGGTTGTGGATCGGGTCGAGGGAGCGGGACCGATCGAGGACTACACCACGGTTCGCGTCCACGCCTCCTGGCAGGCACGGGACGACCTGCGCCTGCGGCTGCGGGTCGAGAACGCGCTCGATGAAGCCTACGAGGAGACGCTCGGCTATCCGGCGCTTCCTCTCGGAGTCTTTGGAAGCGTGGAGTGGACGTTTTGATGCCGCACGCGGACAGGTGGCGCATGACGGGCCTCCGCCGCGTCCTCTTCCTCCTCCATCCGCTCTGGGTGGTGGTTCCGGTCGGTTCGGCGGCGGAGATCCGGGTGGTCTCCCAGACGGTCGGAGGCGACGAGCTGCTTCTCGCCGTGGCCGCACCGGAGCAGATCGCCGCGCTCAGTCACCTTGCGACGGATCCGGCCTTCTCCGGAGTCGTCGCCGAAGCGGCCTCGTATCCACGCCTCCAACACAACGGCGACGCCGAGGGCGTCCTTCGCTTTCGTCCGACCCTCGTGCTCTTCTCGGACTACAGCCGCTCCGAGCTGGTCGAACAGGTGCGCCGGGCCGGAGCGGCCGTCATCGTGTTCGAACGCTACGCCACGCTCGAGGACGCCTTCGCCAACCTCCATCGACTCGCTTCGGCGCTCGACTCCGCCGCACGGGCGCGGGCGGAGGCGGTCGTCGCCGACCATCGGGCGCGGGTGGCCGGCTTGCGCGACCGGCTGACCGGCGTCCCTCTCGTTCGGGTGCTTGCTCCATCGACCTACGGGGTGATTCCAGGTGCGGGAACGACGTTCCAGGATCTCTGCGACCACGCGGCGGCGGAGAACCTCGGGGCCACGCTCGGCGGACTCACGGGCCACGCCGCTCCCCCGACGGAACGCATGCTCGCGTGGCCGGTCGATCGGATCGTCGTCGCCGACGCTTCGCTGGAGCGGGCGCTCGCACGATTGCGGACGCTCCCGCCCTACTCGCTCATGCCGGTGGTGCGCGAGGCGCGCGCCGTGCTGCTCGAACCGTGGGTGCTCGGCTGCGTCAGCCACCTGCGCGTCGAAGGCTACGAGCAGCTCGCGCGGGCCCTGCATCCGGAGCGCTTCGCGGAATGAACGCGCGGGTCGGAAGTTTCGCGGCGCCCGCGGCAGGCCTGCTCTTGTTCGTCCTGATCGTCGCATCGCTCGGCGTCGGCGACGTGCGCCTCGGTCCGGGAAGGATCGTCGACGGGCTGCTGCACCGCGACGCGTTCGCCGCGACGATCCTGTGGAACATCCGGCTCCCGCGGGTCGCGATCGCCGTGCTCGTCGGTGCGGCCCTCGCCTCCAGCGGCGTGGTGATGCAGGCGTATTTCCGCAACAGCCTTGCGAGCCCCGGGCTGCTCGGCGTGAGCGCCGGCGGCACGGCGGGGGCGGTGGTCGGGATCGGCCTCGGTCTCGCCGGAGGGTCGCTCTTCGTCCTGCCGCTGCTCTCGATCGTCGGGGCGTCGCTCGCGACGCTCGCCGTGCTTGCGCTCGCCCGCAGCGGAGCCTCGACCGAGCGGTTGCTGTTGGCGGGGGTCGCGCTCAACGCCTTGCTGGGAGCGGTCACGAGCCACGTGCTTTCCAGCTTCACCCTCACCTATGAACGCAACGCCCAGGTCCTCTTCTGGCTGCTCGGCGGGCTCGAGGACCGGACATGGGACCACGTCGCCATGGCCGCGCCGATCTCCGTCGGGGCGCTGCTGCTCCTGCCGCTGGGCCGACCGATGGACCTTCTGAGCCTGGGCGCGGACGAGGCGCGGAGCCTCGGCGTGGACGTCCCGAGGCTCCGACGTCGCATGCTCGCGCTCTCCACTTTGCTGACCGCGCTCGCCACGGCCGTCGCGGGCACGGTCGGGTTCGTCGGTCTGATCGTCCCGCACATCCTTCGCCTGCTCGTCGGCCCGGAGCACCGACGGTTGCTTCCGCTCGCGATCCTCGGCGGTGCGGCCTTCGTGCTCGGTTGCGATCTGCTCGCGCGTTCCGCGGGCGGCCTCCGCCTGGGGATCGTCACCTCGTTGATCGGCGGGCCGTTCTTCCTGTGGCTGCTGAGGAGGCGGGCATGAACGCGCTGACTTTGCGCGGAGCCGGGGTGCCCGGCCGCCTGGAGCCGGCCGACCTGGATCTGCCCGCGGGCCTGAGGGTCGGGCTGGTCGGCCCGAACGGTTCGGGGAAATCGACGCTGCTGCAGGTCGCCGCCGGCCTGCTCCCGTGCACCGGGACGGTTGCGTGGTCCGGGCGTGCGCTCGGATCGATTCCGGTGATGGAACGCGGCCGGATGACGACCTGGGCGCCACAGGAGGCGCGCTTCGAATTCGGATTCCCCGTGCGTTCGGTCGTCGCCCAGGCGCGCTTCGCCCATGGCGACGACGACCAGGGGGTCGACGAGGCGCTGGCTCGTTTCGGGCTCACCGCTCTCGCCGAGCGTCCAGTCGACCGACTTTCGGGCGGCGAACGGATGCGCGTGCTGCTCGCGCGCGCCTGCGCGACGGGGGCGCGTTTGCACCTTTGGGACGAACCGCTCGCTCCGCTCGACGTGCGCCACGCCCTGGAGGTCGCGGCGCTCGCCGCGGAGTTCGCCCGCGAGGGACGCACGATCGTCCTCTCGCTTCACGACCTGCGGCTCGCCCTGAGCCTCGACCTCCTGGTCGTGATGGACCGCCTCCGTATCCGCGCCGTCGGGACGCCGGCCGAGGTGCTCGGCCCGGAGCTGATCCACGAGGTTTTTGGCGTGCGCTCACGCACCGGTCCGGGTCTGGTGCTCGATCTTCCCTGAACCGCGACCTCACCATGAAGCCGTCGACCCGCACCTCCTCCACGAAAGCCCCGGCCCACGAGCGCCGGATGAAGAAACTCCAGGGCGAGATGCACGCGAAGATCCGCGCCGCCCGCACGCGGCGCGGCCTCCTCATCGTCCACACCGGCGACGGCAAGGGGAAGACCACGGCGGCCTTCGGGATGCTCGCCCGCATGCTCGCCCACAAGCGCCGCTGCGGCGTGGTGCAGTTCATCAAGACCGGGACCGACGCCGTCGCGAAGCTCCTGAAGGGTCCGCTGCTCTCGTGGGATCGCGTGGGCGACGGCTTCACCTGGGACACCCAGGATCGCGAGGCGGACATCGCGAGCTGCCGCGAAGGATGGTCGATCGCGCTCCGCCACATGCGGGACCCGGAGGTGAAGTTCCTTCTCCTCGACGAGCTCAACGTCGTGCTGTCGTTCGGCTACCTCGCGCTCGACGAGGTGCTCGAGGCGCTCCGCGGGCGAAGAAGCGACCTCCACGTCGTGTGCACGGGCCGCGGTGCTCCACCCGCGTTGCTCGCGGCGGCCGACCTCGTCACCGAGATGCGCGAGGTGAAGCACCCGTTTCATCAGGGCGTGGCGGCCCAGAGCGGTATCGAGTTCTGAACACGGGGGCCTCGAACCCTCGTCGTCAGATCATCGGGTGCAGGGCCGCGGCGCCGGCGCGGGTGACAAGCGAGTAGAAGTGCTCGTCGTCGGCCCACGCCGCCGAGGCCACGCCCTCTCCTTCAAAGAACTCCGGCCCGGCCGGCCCCGCGAGCACCGGCCCGTCCGGGCGGCGGGTCACGAAGAGGTGGAACCACGCGCCGTCGCGGCGGAAGCAGACCTCGTAGACGTCGTGCCCCCCGAAATCGAAGTGCTGGCAGCCGGCGCGGCGAAACGTCTCCGCGCTCAGGTCGAAACCGACGCGGACGGTTCCCGACGAGGTGGCGAGCGCGGCCTCGATCGCCGAGGCCCCCGGGTCGGTCGGGTGCCCGTGCGGGCCGTCGCGGACGTTCGCCATCGCGTAGCGCGCGAGATCGGCCCCGCTTGCGATCGCGGGCGCGGCGACGGTCGCGGGACCGGCCCCGGGCTCCCGGAACACGACCGGGATCGCGACCGCCGCGACGACCGCCGCGGCCGCGGCGAAGGCCATCGGCGACCGCCACCAGAGGCGTCGCGGACGGCTCGCCCGGGCCCCGATGAGGATCGCGTCGCGAAGGTCGCGCGGTGGTGCGATCCCCTCCAACCGGGCGGCTACGGCCCGATCAAAATCACGCTCCCGCGCCCACCAGCGCGCCAGCCCAGGGTCGCGGTCCGCCGCCGCGACGGCCTCCTGGAAAAGCGGATCCGAAGAATCCCGCCCGTCGGGGCGACCGGCGCGAAGGATGAATTTCGCCTCTTCGTTGTTCATTGGCTCCGGGCTCGGGGGAATTCGATGATCGTGCCGCCGCCGCTGCGGGCGAGCAGGGCGTTGCGCAGGTGGGCCTTGCCGCGCGAGAGCCGCGACATGACGGTCCCGATCGGCACGTCGAGGATCTCGGCGATCTCCTGGTAGGAGAGGTCCTTGAGATAGAAGAGCGTGAGTGGCGCACGAAAGACCGGGTCCACCTCCTGCAGGGCCTCCATGACCATCGCCGAGTCGAGCCGGCCCGCGAGGTCGATCTCGACATCCGGGGTGTCCTGCTCGCCCGGCGGCAGATCCTCGATCGAGGTGACGCGCTCCCGGCGCTTCCGCCCGCGGAGAAACTCGCGGTAGAGCGTGGTGAAGAGCCAGGTCTTCGCCTTGCTTTCGTCGCGCAGGGTGTGGCCCTTGGTCGCCCAGACGAAGAAGGTCTGCTGGGTGAGGTCGCTCGCATCGGAGGCGTTCTTCGCCAGGCTCAGCGCGAACCGGTAGAGCGGCGCGTAGAGCGCGTCCACCAGCCTGACAAAGGTCTCCTCCTGCATGCTGTTTGGATCGGTTCTCCCGGCCATCTATTCCCTTTTTCCGAAACGCGAAGGTCCGACGCCCCCGGCCCGTCCTTCCTGTCGCGATTTTCCGCGATCGGCGACAAAAGAGCGCTTCAGGCGCGGAGGATGGGCCCGAATCTCCAACCAGACGCGTCGTTCGCAGAAATCGCCCACCCCGGCGGCACGCTTCCTGCGGATCCGGCGCGCCATGACCACGATGACGCACATCCTCCTCAGCTTCGCCGGACGCGATGCCGACAGCCGCAGCCTGCTCCTCGCAGCGACGCGCGCCGCCGGGATCCCGGTCCGATTCGTCGAAGTGCCGGGGGTGGTGACCGATCCCACCGCCCGTCGCGCCCTTCACGCCGCGAAACTCCAGCAGTGCGACGCGTCGATCGTCCTGGTGAGCCCGCACGCCTTGACCGATCCCTCCGTCGAGCTCGATGTCCGCGCGGCGCGCGAGGCGGGCGTGCCCGTGCACGGGATCGCCGCCGGCGGCCAGCGGCACGCCCCCCGCCTTCCCTCCGAGTGGGGAGTCGCCGGCACGGTCGAGTGGAACTGGCCGCGCATCGCGGCCTTTCTTCAACGACTTCCTGCACGGCCGCGCTGCACCGCGCTGGCCTGCTGAGGACGCCGGGATCCTTCCGCCGCGGACCGCACGCCGGCGAAGGCGAGCTGCTTGATCGCCACGACGGCCACGAGGAAGAGCGCGCCCCACCGCACCTCCGTGCGCATCAGGTAGTCGCCTTCGACGAGGAAGATGGCGAGGGCCAGGCCGAACACGTCGATCATGCTCCAGCGGCGGAGCATCTCGAAGCGCGCGAGCCGGTCCGCGGCCGGGATCCCGCGGCGGGCCCGCCACCACCAGCCGAAGGCCGAGAGCCACGCCGCGACCGGCGCGACGATGAGGAAGGCCCCGACGATGATCGCCGACGTCTTCGATCCCGCATGCCACAGGACGCCGGGCAGCACGAGGAGGCTGTAGGCGTTGTCCGTCAGCTTCCAGTCGCGGATCCGCAGGAAGGGGAAGAGCAGCGCCCCGAGCAGCGCGAGTCCGCCGAGCGCGAGCCAGACCACCAGTCGCCTCACCGCCTCCGGATCCGGATCCGACCTCCGTTCCTCCGAGCCGCCCCGACGGAGCGAAGCCGAGAGCAGCTCGCCAGTCAGCATGCTCAGCACGATCGCCGCCGTGAAGACGGGGATCCCGACCAGCGGCGTGGCGTGGACGAGCAACTGACCGGAGGTGAGGGTGAGGATCAGGCAGACCAGCAGGACGTCGAGCATCGACCACTTGCCCAACCGTTCGACCCGATCCAACCAACGCCGATGCCCGGGCCCCGCGGGATCGGCGCGCAACACCGCCGTCAGCACCGCGAGCTTGGCGAACGGGAACACGATCGAAAAGCCCACGACCAGCACCGCGAGCACGTAGAGCCCCGAGTCCCAGAACATCCGCACCGAGCGGAAGAGTGAATACGGTTGGCTGCCCAGCCCGATCCGCAGCTGCATGAACGGGAGGAAGAGCACCGCGAGGTTGCACGCGGCCGACGTCGCAAGCATCGCGATCGCGAGACGGCACACGGACTTTCTCTGGAGATCGGGCGACATGGGAAGGCACGCCCACGACACTCGGACCCCCGGAGCGAGGCAACACCATCGGCGTCCCCCGCGCGATTGACCGCCCGGGCGGCGTGCGCTCCACTTCCGCCATCGCGTCACAAGTGAATCCTTCACGGCCATCCGCCGATCCCTCCGTCGATCAGGAGGTGCTCCTTCCGCAATGCCCGCTCTGCCGCGGCGAAGACGCCACCAGCCATGCCGCCTACCCGGAGCACACGTGGGTCCGCTGCTCCTGCGGGCTGATCTACAAGCGTGGCGCACGGCGCGCGGCGCACGACGCCCGGATCTACGATCCCGACTACTTCCGCGCGGGCGACGCCAAGCACGCCCACGCCTACGATCGCCACACCGCGCGGCGCGTCGCCAAATCGCGCCGCCAGATCCTCGACGCGCTCAACCACACCGCCCCCGGCCCCGTGCTCGATGTGGGTTGTTCCCTCGGCTACACGCTGCAGGCCGCGCGCGAGCTCGGGCTCGAGAGCGCCGGCATCGACATCGCGCCCTTCGCCGTCGAGGCCTGTCGCAAGCGCGGACACCGCGCCGAGCTCGGCGGGCTTGATCGGATGCCCTTCGCCGACGGAGCGTTCGCCGTGGTCACGATGAAGCACGTGCTCGAGCACACCCCCGACCCGCGTACCGCCCTCGCCGAGGCGCGGCGCGTCCTGCGCCCCGGCGGCGCACTCTTCATCGCGATCCCCCACGCCGGCTACCACAAGGCCGTCCGCGACCCGCTCCGGAGCCGCTTCTACCGCCCCGATTGCCCGGGCGGCACGGAGCACTTCGTCTACTACACGCCCGCCACGCTTTCGTGCCTGCTCACCGACTGCGGGTTCCGTGTCGCCCGCGTCCATCCCCACCTCCAACACCGTCTCGCCCGACCGCTCGGTCGCTTTCTCCGCGGGTTGGCCGCGCCGTTTCGCGCCCTCGCCGGCCGGATCGCGGACGCGCTCGGGCTGCGCAAGGAGTTCTGGCTCGTCGCGACCCGGGCCTGAAATCCCCTCCGAGGCGCGCCCGGCTCAGAGCACCACGCGCGCGCCCGTGCGGGCGGACTCGTGCATCGCGGCGAGGATCGCGTTGTCGCGCCGCCCCATCTCGCCGGGCACGCGCGTCGGTCTCCCCGTGCGCACGCAATCGGCGAAGTCGTCCATCTGGAGCGCCTGTTGCGGCACGGGCTCGAAGGGGAACGGACCGCGACTCGTCTCCACCTTCAGGCCCGTGTACGAGTAGGCCGGCTCGAGCTTGATCCAGCCGGCGCTGCCTTCCGCCCGGAGGAAATTCGCCCGCTCGTTGTAGCTCACCCGACCCTTGCAGACGGCGCCGTTGGGGAACTCCAGGGTGAAGCTCATCGTCTCCGGCACCTCGTCGAAGATCTCCGGTTTCGTCACCGGTTCGTTTCTCGCCGTCACCGCGATCGGATCGCAATCCGCGGCGATGCACGCGGCCTGGATCACGTAGACGCCGATGTCCATCTCGGGGCCGCCGCCGGCGAGCGCACGCACCTGCCGCCACGCCTTCGTGGCGACGACGAAGGAGAACCCGCCCTCGATCCGCTCGAGCCGGCCGAAATCGCCCTCGCGGGCGACGCGCCCGAGCTCGAGGTGGCTCGGATCGAAGTGCAGCCGGTATCCCATCGAGAGCCGCACTCCCGCCGACTTGCAGGCGGCGATCATTTCGTCGCACTCCGCGACGGACACGGCCATCGGCTTCTCGCAGATCACGTGCTTGCCCGCGCGGGCCGCCCGCACGACGAACTCGCGGTGAAGGGAATTCGGGGTGACGACGTAGACGATGTCGATGTCGCGATTGTCCGCGATCCGGTCGAAGCTCTCGTAATCGTAGCAGTTGGCCTCCGGCAGCCCGTACTCGGCCCGCCACTGCACCGTCTTGGCGGGCGTGCCGGTGACGATTCCGGCGAGGCGGCAGTTCTTCGTGAGCCGAAGCGCGGGCGCGAGCTGCCGGGTCGAGTAGTTGCCGAGGCCGACCAGCGCGACGCCGAGCGGCCGGCCCGAAGCCGGCGCGGCGAACGCCCCGCGTGTCGCCGCCGAGACACCGATCCCCGCGGCCCCCAAGGCGAGTCGGCCCAGGAAAGTGCGACGTCCGAACGGAAGAAAGCTCATGCCGCCAACGTGACGTCGTCGCCCCGCGACCGCAATCCACGAGCGATCACCGATCCCTCCTCATCGCCGGGACTCAAAGGAAAAAATACTGGCCCGCACCCGGCGCGGGCCCACCTTCATCTCCATGTCCGCCGCCAGAGCCGCCGCTCCCGCCTGAAGCGCTTCGTTTGAAAAACGGATCGCC
>DAIPIQ010000092.1:12361-15003 GCA_036770745.1 Opitutaceae bacterium
AAGCCCAGGCGCCCCCGCCGACGCGCCGATCCGGCCGACGCGCTGCCGCCGGCCACCGATTGGCGCACCACCGACGAACACGAGTCGCTCAAGCGCCGCCTCCGCGCCCGCGAGGAGAAACCGCGGGTGGAAAACCTCTCGCCGGCGCATCCGGTGTTTTCGAACTTCGGGGTCCATTCGCGCAGCGGCCAGACCTACCAGGTCGAAGTGCGGGGCCTGGGCCACCCGCCGCGCCTGGCCTGCACCTGCACCGATTTCCGCATCAACGGTCTCGGCCTCTGCAAGCACACGGAAGCCGTGCAGCTTCACCTCGCCCGCCACGCCAGGGACGCCCTCCGCGCCGCGCGCGCACCGGACGCCGTGACGCGCGTCGATCTCGTGCCCGATCCCGCCGGCGACACGCTTCGGCTGGAGAGCGGCGCGCCGGACGTGGATCGCCTGCCGGCCGCGTTGCGCGGCCTCTTCGTCGCCGACGACGGTCGCCTCGCCCCCGGAGTGGAGCCGGCGCAGGCCGTGGTGCGTTTCGAAAAACATCCGGCCGCCACCGGCGTCGCGGCGCCCCGCGTCTCGCAGGAGGTCGCGCCCTGGCTGGAAGCGCGCGAGCGCGCCGCCGAGCGCCTGCGCCTGCGCCGCGACTACGAGATCGGCGTGACCGAGGGCCGCCATCCGGCGCACGTCACCTCGAGCCCGCTCTTCCCCTACCAGCGCGAGGGCATGCTGCACCTCGCCTTCAACGAGCGTGCGCTGCTCGCCGACGAGATGGGCCTGGGCAAGACGATCCAGGCCATCGCCGCCTGCGCGCTCCTGCACCACCTCGGCCGCGCCCGGCGCGTGCTCGTGGTCACGCCCGCCTCGCTCAAGACCGAGTGGGAGGAGCAGATCCGCCGCTTCACCAACCACGACCTGCGGCTCGTCTTCGGCCCGCGCGGCGCGCGCCTGCGGCTCTACGCGGACCCGGCTCCACCCCTCTTCACCATCGTCAACTACGAGCAGGTGGTCACCGACTCCCTCGACCTCAACGAGCGCCTGCGTCCCGACATCGTCGTGCTCGACGAGGCCCAGCGGATCAAGAACTGGGCCACCAAGACGGCCCAGGCCGTGAAACGCCTGCGCAGTCCCTACGCCTTCGTGCTCACCGGCACGCCCATCGAAAACCGCATCGACGAACTCCACTCCATCGTCGACTACCTCGATCCCGCGCTGCTCGGCCCGCTCTTCCGCTTCAACCGCGAGTTCTACACCTTCGACGAAAAGGGCCGCCCCGCCGGCTACCGCGACCTCGACCGGCTGCGCGCCCGCGTCGCGCCCATCCTGCTGCGCCGCCGCAAACACCATGTCGAGACCGAGCTGCCCGGCCGCACCGACCGCAACCTCTTCGTCGCGCTCACCGACGAGCAGCGCGTCATCTACTCCGGATACGAAACCCAGGTGGCCCGGCTCGTCGCCATCGCCAAGCGCCGTCCGCTTTCGCCGAAGCAGCAGGACCGGCTGATGATCCTCATGGCGATGATGCGCATGGTCTGCGACACGCCCGCCATCATCAAGGGCCAGGACTGCGAAGACTGCCCGAAGCTCGCCGAGCTGGCGCGCGTGCTCGACGAGTGCCTCGCCGATCCCGACGTGAAGGTCATCGTGTTCTCCGAGTGGGAGGGCATGCTCGCCCGCGTGCGCGCGCACGCCGAGTCGCTCGGCCTCGGCTACGCCTGGCATACCGGCACGGTGCCACAAATGCGCCGCCGCGCGGAGATCCTCGCCTTCCGCAACGACCCGGCGTGCCGGTTGTTCCTAAGCACCGACTCCGGCGGCGTGGGGCTCAACCTGCAGAACGCCAGCGTGGTCATCAACTGCGACCTCCCCTGGAACCCGGCGCGCCTCGAGCAGCGCATCGCCCGCGCGTGGCGCAAGAACCAGCTCCGCCCCGTAACGGTTTTGAACCTCGTCGCGGAAAACACGATCGAGCACGGCATGCTCGGCAGCCTGGCGAACAAGCAGGAACTCGCCCACGGCGTCCTCGACGGCGAGGGCGACCTCGCGCGCGTCACGCTCAAGGGCGGCCGCCAGCAGCTCCTCCAGCGCCTCGAGCAGACGCTCGCCGCGACCGCGGCGGCCGGCCGGCCCGTCCACGCGCGCCCGCCGGAGCCCGCCGCCGATCCGGCCGCCGCCTACGCCGCCGCCGCGCGCGCCCGGCTGGCCGCGCGCCTCGTGCGCTGCGAGGAGCTCTGGCTCCCGCTCACCGGCGCGACCGCCGAACGGCACAGCCGGTTCGATCCCGCGGTCGCCGCGCCCTCGCCCGAGGCGCCGGTGCTGCTCTGCGTCGTGCGCGGCTCCGCCGCCGAGGCGCGCGCGCAGCTCGAGGCGACGCTCGCGGCCACGCCCTGGCGCGGCGAGCGCCCGCCGCTGCAGGTGATCGACGAGGCCGCGTGGGCCGCCATCGAGCAGCTCCGCACCGCCGGCCTGCTCACGCTCGACGCCCGCCTCACGCGCGACCTGCTCACGGCCGACGCCGCGACCCCGCCCGCCCCGCCGCCGCTCACCCCCGAGGAGGTCGCCCGCCTCGCCGCGCGGCGCGCGCAAGCGCATCGGCAGGCGCGCGCGGCCCTCGCGCTGGCCCGCGCCGAGTTGACCGAGGAGGCGCTCCCGCC
>DAIPIQ010000093.1:0-314 GCA_036770745.1 Opitutaceae bacterium
GGGCCGCATGGCCCCCCGCTGCGCGAAACCGCGGGCTCGCCCCGAGGAGATCGGGGCGGCGATCCCGCGGGCCAGGCCCGCGCCGCTGCGCTGCGCTCCGCTTGAACGCCTGCACGGACGGCGCGGCTACGTTCCAGCTCGTGCCGGCTTCCACTCTCGCCGCGCCGACCGTTCCGGCGTGCGCGCTCCTGGAACACCCGCGCGCAAAACTCCGCTGCGCTGCGCGTCGCTTCGCTCCTTGCCCTACGCCTCGCGATTTCCGTTCCGCTCCTTCGTCGCTGCACTGCGAACGCGAGCCGCCGCTCGCTGCGCTC
>DAIPIQ010000093.1:324-14861 GCA_036770745.1 Opitutaceae bacterium
CGCGGCCAGCGGAAAGGGTCGGGCTTTGGGGTTTGGGGTTGACGACGGGCCGATCTGTTAAACCGGGGTATGATCCGGAGTGATGGGTGACACATGGACACTTTGAATGTCGCCTTTCGCTCCGGGGCGCCTCCGCATCGCATACCCGTGGCCGCCGACCAGGCGCGACGGTGCGCGGCGCCGTTTCCGCAGCGAGGCGCGGACTCGGCTCGGTGAAAGCGGCGCCCGAGCTCCGGGGATCGTGGGGCTCTCGTTCGCCGCCGCCGACCGTCGCCACGGCAGACTCGCCGCCTCGGCCGCCAGGTCGAGTCGCGGCGATTCCTCCGTTGGGATCGCTGCGCTTCCTCCCGACCGGAGCGGGCTTCGGGACATCGGACCCGAGGTGGATGACTCCCCGACCCACACCCGGCGGGCGATGCTTTGGGGATGCCTCGGATCGGAACCGGCTCCACTCTTTGGCGCCATGTGTCGGGACCGCGCCCGGCACCACCCGGGTTCGATCGGAAGTGATGACAGGCTTCGGCCCCACCGAATCGAACACGCGCCTCCCCGCTTCCGCCCCTTCCGCGCCGGCACCACGCGATTTTTCGTGTCAATCCCGACTCCCATCCGTTAGCTCCGATCGTCATGCAATCGATCGGTGAGCGTCTCGAAGAGGCCCGCAAACGCCGCGGAATCTCCATCCGCGAAGCGGCCGAGGGCACCAAGATCCGCGGTGATTTCCTCTTAGGCTTCGAGAACAACCAGTTCGACGTCGGCCTGCCCGACCTCTACGTGCGCGGCTTCCTCCGCAACTACGCGGGCTTCCTCAAGCTCGAGCCCGAGAAGCTCGTCACCGACTTCAACGCCAACCTGATCGGCGAGGCCAAGGCCCAGCGCAAAGAGTCCCGCGAGCTTTTCGGCCGCATGGAGCTGCCCGAGAAACCGCGCCCCACCGGCGAGGCCGCCTCGTCGGCGGGCGCACCCGTCGTCCGGCGCAGGGCCGAGGAGATTTCGGAGCCCTCGTCCGGATCCGCCCGACCCGACACCGCGCTCTACCTCAAGATCGCCGGCATCGCCTTCGCCGGGATCCTTGCGATCCTCGTGATCGTCTGGCTCGTCCAGGCGATCATCCGCTCGGCCAGCGCCCCCGCCGCGCCCTCGACGCCGACCACGACCCAGAGCGAGCAGGCCGCGCCCCTCGAGACGATCAACCTCATCGCCCTCGACGCCGTCCGCGTGAAAGTCACCCAGGCGAGCGACGGTCGCGAGTTGTTCGACGGACCCCTTTCCCGCGGTGAGACCCGCCAGGTCGCCAAGCGCGGCCGCGTGCTCATCACCTACGACGCGGGCCGGAACCTGAACGTGGAAAAAGGCGGCAACCGTTTCCGCATGCCGATCGACGGCATCGGCCGCTCCTCGTTCGAGTAGGCCGGCTTCGACGCCCCCTTCGCGCCCTCCCCGTGAACCCCGGGGGCCGGAAGGCGCTAAGTACTACCCTCCATGGGCCGTTAAGGGAGGCATGTCAGCGTCTCTTCGCGGGCGGCCCCCTCCCGGCGGCGCCCGGCTCCCCCTCGAACCCGCCCGCCCGCGCTCGATCGATCGCCGCGTCGCCGCTCCGCGCACCTAGTCATGGCCCGTGTGCCGACAGCCCTGGTCGCCTCGACGACGAAGTGGCCCGTGCCCGTGGTCGGCGTCGTGCTCCTGCTCTGCTCGGCGGTCGCGGCCGGGCTCGCGTGGCGTGAAGGCTTCCGCGCCGACGAAAACCGGTTCCTCGGCCTCGAAGCGGAACTCCAGGCACGGATCGACTCACGCCTCGCCGCCGCCCACTCGGCGGTGCGCAGCGCCCGTGGAGCCGTCGCAACCGACGCCGAGCTCGACCAGACGCGCTGGGACATCATCGCCGGCGACATCCGCCCGCCCCCGGAGACGGGCATCCAGAGCCTCGGCTACATCCACCGGATACCCGCGGAGGCCTCCGCCCGCTCCGTGCGGCGCGTGCTCCGCGAGAGCGGAAGCGCCTACGCGTATCCGGAAAGCGAATCCGAGAGGATGCTCGTCGGCTTCCAGTACCCGCGCAGCCGGCGGATGATCGGCCTCGACCTCACGCAGTTCGAGGAGTGCCGCGCGGTCGCCGAACGTTCGATGCTGGAGAACGACACCGTGCTGAGCGCGCCGACCCGCCTCCTCCGCGGCCTGTCCGCGATGCCGACGCTCGTGCTCCTCGCACCCGTCTACGAAGGCGGCGTGGATCCGAAGACGCCCGAGGGCCGCCGCGCCGCCACCCGCGGTTGGGTGTTCGCGGTGATGTACCTCAACCAACTCCTCGCCGACCTCGACTCGCCCGAGATCGCCTTCGAGATCTTCGCGGGCGCCTCCACCGAGCTTGCGACCTTCCTCTTCGACTCGGCGAACCCGACCATCCTCGAACCCCATCGCGCCCGCTCCGCGGCCGGGGGTCGCGAACCGGTCTTCCTTCACGTCACTCCCTTCGAGAAGCACGGCGTCCGATGGACCCTCCGCACGACTTCGCGGGGCGACCTCGACAACCTCTTCGACGCGCCCCTGCCGTGGTTGATCCTCCTCGGTGGGGCCTGCATCGGCGCGCTCGCCGCCTTCGCCACCTGGACCCTCCTGCGCGCGCGTGCCAGGGCCGTCTCCCTCGCCCACGCCATGACCCGCGACCTCCGCCTCGCAGAGGCGGAATCGCGCAAGCTCGCGGCGATCGTCAGCCGCACCGCGATCGGCGTGATCCTCACCGACCGGGAGGGCCGCATCGAGTGGGCCAACGAGGCCTTCTCCGGCATCACCGGCTTCTCGCCCGCCGAGCTGATAGGGCGCACCCCGGGCGCCGTCCTCGGCCGGGAGGACGCGGATCCCGCGGTCGTCACCCGGATGCGCGAAGGCCTGCGCTCGGGCCGCGGCTTCGAGGTCGAGATCCTCAACCACCGCAGGGACGGCTCGCCCTACTGGGCGCACGTCTCCGCCCAGCCGGTCCACGAGCCCGACGGCACGTTCAGCCGGTTCATGGGTTTCCACAGCGACGTCACCGCGCGTCGCGAGATGCTGGATACGCTCCGTCACAAGGAGCGCCAGTTTCGCGTGCTCTTCGAGTCGGTGCCCGTCGGCCTCTCCTGGGCCTTGCTTGATACCTCCGGGGCGCCGGACGCCCGGATGTCCAACGACGCGCTCCGGCGCATCACGGGCCTCGGGCCCGGGGCCGTGCACGCTCCGGATTCCCTCCTCGAGGCGACGCACCCGGACGACCGCGCCGAGGTCGCGCGCCTCCATGGGGAGCTCGTCTCGGGACGCCTCGAGCACTGCGCCCTCGAGCAGCGCTTCCTTCTTCCCGACGGCGCCGTGGTCTGGGGCTCCTGCACCCGCCGCATCCTCACCGATCCCGACGACGGCTCCCGCCAGGAGATCATCACGGTGGCCGACATCACCGCCCTCAAGCAGGCCGAGGCGGCCCGGCGCGAACAGGAGCAGCGGCTGAAGTTCATCTTCGACAGCGCCCCGATCGGTCTGGCGTGGGTGCAGTCCTGTTTCGGAGGCGTCGAGGCCCGACTCGCCAACCGCGCCTACGAGCGGATCACCGGCATCCCTTGCGAGAAGATCGGGAGCTCCCGCTCGCCCGACCTCGCCCACATCCATCCCGAGGACCGGGAGCGGCAGTTCGAGCTGGAGGAGCAACTCGAGCAGCGCGAAATCGACGGCTACACGCTGGAGAAGCGCTACCTGCACGCGGACGGGAGCATCGTCTGGGTCGCGTTCTCGGAGCGCCGCTACTTCACCGAAGGGACGCCGGGCTTCCAGGCGGTCACGGCGGTGGTGGACATCAGCGATCAGAAGCGGCAGGCCGCGGAGCTGCAGGTCGCCAAGGAGGCCGCCGAGCAGGCGAGCGTCGCGAAGAGCCAGTTCCTCGCCACCATGAGCCACGAGATCCGCACGCCGATGAACGGGGTGATCGGCATGGCGTCCCTCCTCCTCGACACCCCGCTCAACCGCGAGCAACGGGAGTTCGCCGAGACGATCCGCGGGAGCGGCGACACGCTTCTCACGATCATCAACGACATCCTGGACTTCTCCAAGATCGAGGCCGGCCGGATGGAACTCGAGCTCCAGCCCACGAACATCGGGGCCTGTCTCGAGGAGGCGCTCGACGTGCTCGCACCCCGCGCTTCGGAGAAGCGCCTCGACCTGCTCCTCGAGATCGATCCCTCGGTCCCGCCCGTCGTGCAGGCGGATCCGACGAGGCTGCGTCAGATCATCCTCAATCTCGCGGGCAACGCCGTGAAGTTCACCGAAACCGGCGAAGTGCTCGTCTCGGCCCGCCGCGTCACCGACGCCGCGGGCGCGAACGAGATCGAGTTCGCGGTGCGCGACTCGGGAATCGGCATCGCCCCGGAGGCGATGGGGCGCCTCTTCCAGTCGTTCTCACAGGTCGACGCCTCGACGACCCGCCAGTACGGCGGCACCGGCCTCGGGCTCGCGATCAGCAAGCGCCTCGTCCTGCTCATGGGCGGACGGATGTGGGTCGAGAGCATGCCCGGCGAGGGCTCGACGTTCCACTTCACGATCCGGGCCGTCCAGATCCGCGACGCGATCGCCCGCGAGGTCCCGCGTCCGATCGAGCGGCTGGAGGGGCGCCGCGCCCTCGTGCTCGACGACAACGCGACCAACCGCCGGATCCTCTCGACCCAGTTGACCCGTTGGGGCCTCGGCTCCGAGTGCGCGGCCTCGGCCGATGAGGCGCTCGAACTCCTCGCCCGCGTCGAACGCTTCGACGTCGCGATCGTCGACATGCACATGCCGGGGACCGACGGCGCGGGTTTCGCCCGCCTGCTCCGCGAGCGACATCCCACGATCGACACACCGCTCGTCCTTCTCTCCTCGATCGGTCTCTCGCTTCCGCCCGATGAGGCGCGACGGTTCGCCTGCCACCTCACGAAGCCCGCCAAACCCGCCCAGCTCCTCGCCACGCTCCTGCGCGTCCTCGACCGATCGCCCTCGGACGATTCAGGCACGCTCGTCACGCCGGGCGCCGCGCCCACGTCCTCCCCCCTCGCCGGCGCGGCGGTGCTCGTCACCGACGACAATCTCGTCAACCAGAAGGTCGCGCGGCGGATGCTTGTGCGCCTCGGCATCGAGCCGGATCTCGCGGGCAACGGACTCGAAGCGCTCACCGCGATCCAGCGGCGGCGCTACGACATCGTCCTGATGGACGTGCAGATGCCCGTGATGGACGGACTCGAGGCCGCCCGGAGGATCGTCCATGAACAGCCCGATGCCGCACGCCGCCCCTGGATCATCGCCTTGACCGCGAACGCCATGCGCGGCGACCGCGAGCTGTGTCTCGAGGCGGGGATGGACGACTACCTGACCAAGCCGATCAAGCCCGACGATCTCCTCTCGGCCTTGCAGCGCGCCCGCGTCGCCCGAACGGTCGACGAACGAAAGTCGGCCTGATCCGCAACGACGTGGTTGGAAGGTGGACGCCGGCTTGCTCAGGACGGCGTTTCCCCGCGCGCCCTCCGCCCCACGCCTCTCGGCGAGAGGCGTGCCACCCCGACCGGACCACGGAGAACCCTCCCTGGTAGCGCGCCTTTCGCCGAAAGGCGCGAGCCGCACGACGCGGTCCTACAAGGCCCGCGGCCACCTTCGCGTTTCGCAGCTTCCCGCGTCGGGCGTTGCGATCGCAGCCGTTCCTCCAACTGCAGGCCTACGGCTGAGGGGATGTCCCGAAAGCTGCAAAGGGTCCGCGCTATCGAGGAGTTCAAGGCCTCCCCCGAACCGGAGCCCGAATCAGGAGCGCGGAACGCCCGCGCGAACGCTCATCCCCGGGGCCTCGCCCAGGATCTCGCGCAGCAGCACAGCCCGCCGCAGTCCGTCGGGGCCCGACAGATCCCGGCGCAAGGCGGCCCGCAGCGACGACTCGCTTCGCGCCGGCCGGACCTTGCGGTAGGGGGTCGCCGTCGCGCTGCGCCCCGTCGGCGCCGTCGCGCGGGCGCGGCGCAAGTCCTCCAGCTGCTCCAGCATGCGACTCTGCCGGGCGAGCGCGGCCTCCTGCTCGGAGTCGAGCGCGTAGGCGTTCGGCTGCGGGGCGCGGCGCTGGACCGGCATCGGCGGCGGAATCGCGACGGGCGGCGGCTCCTCCTCCGGCTCTTCGACGAAGATCGGCTCGAACGACTCGGGGGGCGCTCCGCGCTGGCGCTCGAGGATCCGCCGGCGGATCTCCTCCTGGATCCGCCGCGTCCGCTCGGCCGCGCCGGGATCGTCCGCCTCCGGCGCCTCGCCCGGCTCCTCCTCTCCGGCGGACCGGTTCCTGAGCCCGCGCAGGACGTAGGAGGCGATGATCACCACCACGATGACCAGCTGCAGATTGTCGAGGAGCCACTCCACGGCTGGAGATCCCGGGGCTGGTTATTCGGTCTCGGGCTTCGAGATCGATTTCCGCATCTCGGTGTCCGCGGCCACGTTTTGGATGCGGTTGTAGTCCATGATACCAAGCTGGCCCTTGCGGAACGCCTCGGCTATCGCGAGCGGTACCTCGGCCTGCGCCTCGACCACCTTCGCCTGCATCTCCTCGACGCGCGCCTTCATCTCCTGCTCGAGGGCGACGGCGGCGGCGCGGCGGATTTCCGCCTGCGCCTGGGCCATGTTCTTGTTCGCCTCGGCCTGAGCCTCCTGGAGTTTCGCGCCGACGTTCTCGCCGACATCGACGTCGGCGATGTCGATCGACAGGATCTCGAACGCGGTCCCGACGTCGAGGCCGCGCTTGAGCACGGTCTTCGAGATGCTGTCCGGGCTCTCCAGCACGGTCTTGTAGGACTCGGAGGAACCGATCGTGGTGACGATGCCCTCGCCCACGCGGGCGATGATCGTCTCCTCCTTCGCGCCGCCGACGAAGCGGTCGAGGTTGGTGCGCACCGTCACGCGCGCCTTCACCTTCACCTGGATGCCGTCCTTGGCGACGCCGTCGATCGTCGTGCGTCCGCCCTGGGGATTGGGGCAGTCGATGACCTTCGGGTCGACCGACGTGCGCACCGCCTCGACGACGGACTTGCCGGATCCCTTCGTCGCAAGGTCGATCGCGCAGGCGCGCTGCCACTCCAGCTCGATGCCCGCCTTCTGCGCGGCGATGATCGCCTGCACGGTCGGGATGAGGTTGCCGCCCGCGAGAAAGTGGGCCTCGAGGTCGTCGATGGTGAGTTCGATCCCGGCCTTTTTCGCCGTGATGCGCGCGTCGACCACGAGGCTGTAGGGCACCTGGCGCAGGCTCATCGCGACGAGCGTCACCGGGCTCACGTAGGCTCCGGCGAGGGCCGCGCGCAACCACACGAAGAAGAACTTCACGAACCAGAGGAAGAGCGCGAGGCCGATGACGGCCGCGACGATGAGGACGATGAACTGAGGATTCATGATTTGGATACGATGAGTCTGAAATTGTCCGCCCCGCGCACGATCAGCCGGGCGCCCGTTTCGGCGAAGCCGTCGCGGCAGAAGGCCTCGCGTTTCCGACCATCAAGCAGGACGAGTCCGGACGGGGCAAGCACCGTCGCGGCCTCGCACTCCCGGCCGATCAGCGCGGCGTCGCCCTCGGCGGGCCTCGTCGCCGCGCCGGTGACGGAAGCGGAGAGGTAGAGCCGCCGCCCCCACGCCGTGCGGGGGAGGATGATGAACTCGAGGATGATCGAACCGGTCACGAGGATCGCGCCCGCCACGACCGCGAGGACGCCGCCGCCGAAACCGTATTCGCGGAACGCGACCACGCTCCCCGCGACCATCGCCCCGGCCCCGAGCACGCCGAGGACGCCGCCGGGCAGGAACACCTCCAGCAGGATCATCACGATCCCGATCGCGAAGAGGAAAAGGATCAGGCTCATGATCCGGCGGGTTCGACCACGTAGACGAAATCGGCCCGGCGCACCACGCGGACCGCCTCACCGGAACGCACCTCGCCGAACTCGACCCGCGCCTCGTAGTGGCGGCCCTCCCACAGGATGCGCCCGCTCGGGCGCAGGTCGCTCACCACGGTCGCAAGCGCCCCGGGGCCCGGGCCGGTCCGGGCGACGGACGTCGCCTCGCGGGTCGTTCCGGAGATGCTGCCGGCGAGCACGAGCCGGTTCCAGAAGACCGACTTGGGCAGGAACCTCGAGAGCAGCAACGCGAAGACGAAGGCGAGGATCACCCCGAGGGCGAGGTTGTAGGCCGGCGTGAGGAAGAGCGCGGGCGAGAGCTCGAAGGCCTCGGCCGGCCAGATGTCGGCCATGCCCCAGAGGAGCGAACCGAGCATGAGCAGGATCCCGAGGATCGCCGGGACGAGCAGTCCCGGGAAGAGCAGCATCTCCACCAGGACGAGCGCCGCGCCGAGGAGGAAGAACAACATCGGCTCGTGCCCGGAGAGGCCGGCGACGTTGTGCCCGAGGAACACGACGAGGATGAGCGCGATCCCGCCGACCCCGAACACGCCGAAGCCCGGCGTCTTGAACTCGATGAAGAGCAGCAGCCCGCCGACCGAGAGGAGGAGCGGGCTGATCATCATGAGCCACTGGGCGAGCTTGATCGACCACGTCATCGCGAACTCCCGCACCTCGAACGGCGCTCCGTCCGCGAGTTTCGGATACAGCTCCGGGAGCGTCGCGACGATGCCCGAGGCGAGCAGCGGCCGCGGCGGATCACCGAAGGGCCGC
Source organism: Opitutaceae bacterium (assembly GCA_036770745.1). Classification (GTDB taxonomy): domain Bacteria; phylum Verrucomicrobiota; class Verrucomicrobiia; order Opitutales; family Opitutaceae; genus DAIPIQ01. The sequence goes on from DAIPIQ010000093.1 coordinate 8,997, forward strand.
ATCGCCTTCTCGGCGGTCAGCATCAGGAGCTCGTCCTTCGACTTGATCACCTCGTCGTCGATCTTCAGCTCATAGACCGGGTCCATCATCGCCCGGAGGACCTCCGCCCGGTACTTCCGGCCCTCGGAGAACGCGTCCACCTTCGCCGCCAGGTAGGCGGTCATCTTGCGCTTGAGCCCCTCGCTCACGTCCTCCCCGGTCGAAAGAATGGGCTCGGCGGCGCCCATCACGCCCTTGGGCTCGAAATAGATGTCGTCGGTCACGGCCGCGATGATCGCCCCGGCCGAGCCGGCCTCGCGGTTCACATAGGTCACAACCCGGCCGTCGTAGCGGTCGAGGATCTCCATGATCTCGAGGGTCGAACCGAGGTCGCCACCGGGGGTGTCCATGTCGAGGACGACGAAATCCGCCTTGGCCGCGACGGCCTCCTTGACGCCGTTGCGCACCACGAAGACGGAGGGCTTGCCGATCGCGCCCTTGACCGGGATGACGAAGAACTGCGTCCCCGCCGCCCCCGCCCGGCCGGCGACGGCTTCTGTCGCGGCCGCGGCCTCGTCGGGCCCCGTCGGTTCGGCGGCGCCGGAGAGCGCCGGGAGCAGGAGGATTCCCGAAAGGAGGAGTGCGTGCTTCATCGAGGAAAGCCGGAGGCTAGACCCACCTTGGTAAAGCGCAAGAGCCCCCCGGGGCGGCCCCGCAAAACCCTCCCCAAAGGTTACATGCAGGCACCCCGGCGCCGATGGAGGAAACACTCTCCGTGCAACCCCTCGTGCCCGATCAACGCCCCCGGCCCCGGAACCGAGGCCGCCCGCACCGCGTCGTGCTCCTCGTCGCGGCGGCACTCTCCTCCGTGGCGCCGGGCGGCCTCGCGCAGGAACGGCTCGCCGAGCCGGCCTACGCGTTCACGAACTTCGGTCTCGAGGCCGGCCTTCCCCACCAGACGGTCCGCGCGCTTCACCAGACCCGCGACGGCTACCTCTGGATCGGCACCGCCGCGGGTCTGGCGCGCTTCGACGGGGTGCGCTTCGTCAACTTCCGCAAGCAGGAGCACGCCGGCCTCCCCGACCACCTCATCAACTGCCTCCTCGAGGATCGCGCCGGCGGCCTCTGGATCGGCACCGGGGCCGGACTCGCGCGCTTCTCGGGTGGGCGCATCGCGACGATCGGGCTGCCCGGCGAACGCATCATCGCCTTCGCTGAAGACGCCTCCGGCGGCGTCTGGATCGCCACGGGCGAACGCGGCCTTTGGGAACACCGTGGCGGCAGACTCCTCGATCGCTCCGGCGCCGCCGGGCTGCCCGCGGGCGTCCGTGTGGAGTCGCTCGCGACCGACCCGCACGGAGTCCTCTGGCTTGTCCTGGAGGGCGGCCGTCTGCTGCGACGCGAGAACGGAGCCTTCCTGCCGCCTCCGGAGCTCGACCGGCTCCAGGGCGGGATCCGCAACATCCGCTTGGGTCGCTCCGGCGCCCTTTGGATCGCGACCCGGTCCGGCATCCATCGGCTGAAGGATGCGACCCTGACCGACCACGGCGATGCCGACGATTTGACGACCGACAAGGTCGTCCAGCTCCTCGAGGACCGCGACGGGGCCCTCTGGGCCGTCAACAGGATCCTCAACCGCCTCGACGACGGCCCCTCGTCCCGGTGGACCCGCCTGAAGCCGGCGGGACTCGAGGAGTGCGCCACCCTCCTCCAGGATCACGAGGGCAACCTCTGGATCGGCTCCTCCGGCGACGGCATCTCCCGCATGCGGCCCGCCGGGATGGCGATGGCCACCGCCTCTGACGGCCTCCTCGGCGCCAACACCCGCACGGTCACCGGCTCGCCCGACGGTACGGTCTGGGCGGGAATGGCCTCGGGCGGCCTCGCCCGGATCGACCCCAACGGCCGCATCACGACCATCGAGACGGGGCCCGGCCGCGACCACGAGGTCTGGTCGATCCTCCACGCCTCCGACGGCGCCATCTGGTACGCGACCCGCGAGGCCCTGTATCGACGTCGTGGAGACGACGTCGAAGCCTTCCCGAACTTCCGCCGGCGCGTCTGGGTCCTTCACGAGGACGGCCGCGGAGCGGTCTGGATCGGGAGCCAGAGCGAGGGGACGGTCCGCTGGCGCGACGGCCGGTTCGAATCGTTGAACGAACTCATCGCCCCGGGCTCGTCCCACGCCGACGACAACCTCCCCACGGCTTCGGCGTTCCTCGAAGACGCCGACGGCGGCATGTGGATCGGCTTCCGCAACCGGGGCGGCCTCGTCCGACTCGAGGACGACGTCGTCACCCACCGCCACGACCGCTCGACCGGCGAGGCGCTCTCCGACATCCGCTTCCTCCATCGCGATCGCGAGGGACTCCTCTGGGTCGGCTCCCGCGGCGGCGGACTCGCCCTCCACCGCGACGGCGTCTGGTACAATCCCGACTCGCTCACCAAGCCCTTCAACGACCAGGTCAGCGCGATGCTGCGCGACGACGCCGACCGCTTCTGGCTGGCGACGCCCCGCGGTGTCTTCGTCGTGCCACGCGACCACCTCATCGATGTCGCCACCGGTCGGGAGGCGCACGGACGCTTCCGGCTCGCCGGCGCGACCGACGGCATCCGCCCCGGCATCGCCGGCTCGGGCTCCTCCCCGCTCATGTGGAGGGGCCTCGACGGCCGGATCTGGGTCGGCACGAAATCGGGTCTGCTCGTCGCGCATCCCGACCGGATCCACTCCAACCCGGTGGCGCCGCGCCTCGTGATCGAGGGCGTCACGGTCGACGACGAGCCCCGCGAAACGGGCGAGTGGCTCCACCTTCCCGCCGGAGCCTCCACACTCTCGATCGACTACACCGCCCTGAGCTTCGTGCAGCCGCACCGCGTGACGTTCCGCTACCAGCTCGAGGGTCGCGACAAGCGCTGGGTCGAGGCCGGCACGCGGCGCACCGCCTACTACACCAACCTCGCGCCCGGCGACTACCGCTTCCGGGTGACCGCCGCCAACGAGGACGGCGTCTGGAACGACGCCGGCGTCTCCCTCCGGATCGTGCAGGAACCCTTCTTCCACCAGACCTGGTGGTTTCGCACCGCCGTCGCCCTTGCGCTCATCGGCCTCGGGCTCGGGTTCCAGCTCCGCCGCACGCGTGCCCTCGCCCGCGCCAACCAGATCCTCGAGTCGCGCGTCGCCGAACGCACGTCCGAGCTCGTCGTCGCCCGCGATCAGGCCGAGGCGGCCGCACGCTCGAAGAGCGCCTTCCTCGCCAACATGAGCCACGAGATCCGCACGCCGATGAACGGCGTGATCGGCATGACCGGCCTGCTCATCGACACCCCGCTCGACGACGAGCAGCGCGAGTTCGCCGAGACGATCCGCAAGTCCGGCGAATCCCTCCTCTGCATCATCAACGACATCCTCGACTTCTCGAAGATCGAGGCCGGCAAGCTCGAGCTCGAGTCGATCGAGTTCGACCCCGCCTCGACCGCCGAGGACGTGATCGAGCTCATGAGCGCCGCCGTCCAACGCAAGGGCCTCGAAATGGCCTGCGCGATCGACGACGACGTGCCCGAGCTCCTCGCCGGCGATCCCGGCCGCTTCCGCCAGATCCTCACCAACCTGGTCGGCAACGCGGTCAAGTTCACCGAACGAGGCGAGGTCGTCGTGCGCCTCCGCACCGAGGCCGCCGCCGGCGGCGCCCGTCACCTCCGCGTCGAGGTGCGCGACACCGGCATCGGGATGGACGCCGACGGCGTGGCCCGGCTCTTCCAATCGTTCACCCAGGTGGACACTTCGACGACGCGCCGCTTCGGCGGCACCGGCCTCGGCCTCGCGATCTCCCGTCAACTCGTCGAGCTGATGGGCGGCCGCATCGGCGTCGACAGCCGGCCCGGCGAAGGCTCGACGTTCTGGTTCACCATCCCCCTCGTCCCGGGCGTCGCCGCGACCGCGGAGGCGACCAGCGCCGCGATCGGAGGCCGGCACGTGCTCGTGGTCGACGACAACGCCACGAACCGAACGATCCTCGTGAAGACCCTCGCGCGCTGGGGCGCGCACTCCGTCGAGGCCGTCGACGGCCCCTCCGCCCTCGCCCGCCTCCGCGAGGCCGCGGTCCGCGGCGCGCCCTTCGATCTCGCGCTCCTCGACTTCCAGATGCCGGGAATGGACGGAGTCACGCTCGCGCAGGAGGTGCGCCGCGACGAACGCATCGCCGCCACGCCGATGCTGCTCCTCAGCTCCGCCGTCACCCGCGACCACGGCGACCGCATCGCCGCATGCCGCTTCGCCGGTATGTACCAGAAGCCGCTCCGCCGCACGACCCTCCTGCGGGCGCTGACGAAGCTCTGGGAGCCCGTCGGCGCCGGGCCGGCCGTCGCCGAGTCCCCGGCCGCGTCCACAGTGGTCCGCGCCTCCGGCCTCCACCTCCTCATCGCCGAGGACCACCCGATCAACCAGAAGCTCGCCGCGCGCATGGTCGCCAAGCTCGGCCACACCCACCGGCTGGCCGCGAACGGTCGCGAGGCGGTGGAGTTCGCCGCCGCGGAGCGCTTCGACCTCGTGCTCATGGACTGCCAGATGCCGGAAATGGACGGCTACGAGGCGACGCGCGAGATTCGTCGCCAGGAATCGGATACGGGGCGCCGGATTCCCATCATCGCCCTCACCGCCAACGCCCTCGCGGAGGAGCGCGCGACCTGTCTCGCCGCCGGGATGGACGACCACCTCTCGAAACCGGTGCGGCTCGAGGACCTCGCCGCGACGATCGCGCACCACGCCCCCGCACCCGAGGCCGCACGGGCGGCTTGAGCCCGGTTCAACCCTCCAGCGCCGCCGCCAGGTCCTCCGGCCGGGTGACGGGCAGCCGGCAGGCGAAATCCGCGCACACGTAGGCCGCGGCCCGTCCCCCGACCGGCCCCATGCCCGCGAGCCAGGGCGCCCGGGAGGCGAGCCACGCCTGTCCATCGCCGCCATCCGCCGCGACCACGACCACGCCCGGGAGGTGGCGACGGCGGACCTCGCGGGCGAGCGCCTCGAAGTCCTCCGACCCCGGTGTCCCCGCGAGCACGACGTGACGCGGCGGCTCCAGTCGGTCGCAAAGGGCGGCGAGCAGGAGCGGCATCGCCTGCGGCATGGCCTGCAACGTCCCCGCGAACGCGTGCAGCGTGTCCCCGGCCCGCCGCAGCAGGGCCTCGTCCCCGAAGAGCCGGCCGAGCCGGAGGAGGTTGAGCGCGGCGATCGAACTCGCCGCGGGCTCGGCCCCGTCGTGGTCCTCCTTGAGCCGCACGAGCACCGAAGGATCGCGCCCGCTGGAGGAGTAGTACCCTCCGCCCACCTCATCCCAGAAGAACCGGTCGAGCGCGGCCTGCAGCTCGAGCGCCCACCGCAACCAGTGCGTGTCGAAGGTCGCCTCGTGCAGATCGAGCAGCCCCTGGATGAGCGCCGCGTGATCCTCGGCGAACCCCTCGGGACCGGGCCGGTCGTCGGTGTGGCTGCGGCGGAGGAGGCCGGTCGAGCGATCGAGGAGGTGCGTCTCGAGGAAACGCGCCGCGGCCTCGGCGACGCGCGCATACTCCGGCTCGCCGAGCACCTGCGCGGCCCGGGCGAACGCCGAGATCATCAGCCCGTTCCATGCGGTGAGGATCTTCTCGTCGCGGTGGGGCCGCGGCCGTCGCGCCCGTGCGGCGAAGAGGATCGCGCGGGCCTCCTGGAGCAACGTCGCGGCCTCCGCCTCGGGAACGCCGGCGACGCGCGCGGTCTCGGCGAGGCGTTGGCGCCCGAGGAGGATGTTCAGGCCCGTGAACTCCCCGTGCGGATCGCTCCCCGCCGGCGCGTTGCCACCGGGCCGCAACCCGTGGTGCGCGGCGAAGAGCGGGGCGCGCCGCTCGCCGAGGAGCGGC
>DAIPIQ010000094.1:0-14759 GCA_036770745.1 Opitutaceae bacterium
GGCGCCGAAGTTCTGGCCGATCCGCGCGAGGTTGGTCGAGTTGTTGATCACGCCGCCCGGTGAGCCGAGGCCGAAGAGGATCGAATTGGGCCCGCGGTTCACCTCGACCCGCGAGGTGTTGTAGGAGTCGAACGGGATGTCGGTCTGGAAGTAATCCCGCGTGGTCGTGGCGCTGACGAGGCCCCGCACGCGCTGCCCGCGCTGCGGATTGTTGCGCGATTCGTTGGTGCTGAAGTTGTCGGTGTCGACGTTGGAGAAGTTGCCGAGGACGCCGCCGACCTCGACGTTGCCGACGAAGGAGAGGAGCGATTCCCCGTCGGTGGCGCCGGTGTCCTGCATGAACTCCTGCGTCGTGACCGAGATCGAGGCGCCGAGGTCGCGGAGGTTGGATTTGATGCGCGAGCCCGCGAGCGTGGTGGTGGCGGCGTAGCCTTCGTCTTCGGAGGCGTCGACGGAGAACGGGCTGAGCTCGATGATCGGCTCGTCGGATTCGGCCTCGCGTGGTCCGGCGGAGGTCTGGGCGAAGCCGGGCGTCGCGAGGGCGAGGATTCCGGCGAGTGGGGGCGGGAGGTGTCTTGTCATGGAGGGTCGGGGGTGGTTGTTCGCGTGCGCCGGCCGGTGGCCGGGGGAGTTCGGATCGGCGTTGTCGCCGGAGACGGTGGGCGGATCGACGCCGTCGGGGCTCTTCGTTGGGGTTGAGGGGGAAGCGGAGGACGAGGCGCCGACCAAGGCGCGACATCCTGCGGTGAGGGGGAGCGGGTGCAGTAAAGCAGTTTCGAGGACGATCGCGCTATCGCCCGAACGGGTGATTTTCCGCGAGGAGCGCCCGGGCGGCTTCGCCCGCCCGAGGTCTTCGCAGGGAACAGGATCGTCTTCGCCCGCAAACCGTGGTTGCCTGCCGTGGAGTCAGAGCCCCCGATGACGACCCCGAACGATCGACCGAGAAGCCCGGGCTGGGCGACCGCGCTTTGCGTCGCGGCCCTCCCGCTCGCGGTCTTCGCCCAACAAGCCGCACCGCCGCCGGCGTCGGTCGTGGAGCCTCTCATGACGCCGAAGCAGATCCGCGCCCTCTCGGCGCGCGAAGCGGCGGAGGGGCGCCCCGTGCGATTGGTGGGGACGGTGCTCTCCAAACAGATCCCGTCGGGCACGGGGATGTTCGTGGCGAGGGAGGGTCAAGCGGTGTGGGTGAGGAGTGGCGCGGAGGGCGCGAGTCACGTTCGCGTGGGCGACGAGGTGGAGATCCGCGGTATCGTCGACCCCGGCGGTTTTTCCAACTCGGTGGTGGCACGGGTGATCCGGGTGCTCGGGGCCGGGCGTTTTCCCGAGCCCACGGTGGTGCGCCTCGAGGAGTTCCCCGACATGCGTCGCGAGGCGAAATGGGTGGAGGTCGCCGGCACGGTCCGGGGCTGTCGGCCGATGTCGTGGCGGGACGTCTCGAACGGGGGCGAAGAGGTCGACGCCTTTCCCGATCCCGCTGCGCTCGCCGCCTTCTCGGTCGTCGAGCTCTCGAACGGCAACACCCGCCTGACGGTGAAGGTGGACGCCCCGCTCGATCCGGAGCGTTACGTGGACGCCGAGGTGGTCGTGCGCGGGGTGTGCGTGAACCAGCACAACCTGACCCGGCAGTTCGTCCGGCAGTTCCTCGTCGCTCCGGGGGAGTCGTTCGTGACCGTGACGAAACCGACGCCCGAGTGTCCCTTCTCGTTGCCCGTGGTCCCGCTCGCCAGCCTCTACGAGTACTCCGAGGCGCATTCGACCCGGCATCGGGTCCGTATCCACGGAGTGGTGACCCGCGGCGGCGCCATCGATGCGGCGTGGATCCGCGACGGCGAGCGCGGGATGCTCGTCACGGGTTTCTTTCCCGGGAACCTCGTCCCGGGGGACGTGGTGGATGTGGTGGGTTTCCCGAGTCTCCGGGATTTCTCGCCGACCTTGGAGAACGCCCGGCTGCGCGTCCTTCGGCGGGAACCGCCGCCGCAGGCGATCCCGCTCGAGTCCCGCGAGACGGCGGCGCGGGTCCAGGGCAACCTCGTCTCCCTCGTCGGGCGCGTCGTGGGGCAACGTCCATCGACCGACGGGCGGATCTACTCGCTGGATTGGAACGGAACGCCGATCGAGGCCGTGCTCGAGGGGCCGGCAGGAGCCCCCGACCGTCTCCCTGGCGCGACGATCCGGGCGACCGGAATCCTCGCGCTCTCGCCCCACGCCACGCCCACGGTCTCGGGAGTCTGGCATCCGCGGGAGTTTCAGTTGCTGCTGCGGTCCGCCGCCGACATCGCGACTCTGAAACCGGCGCCGTGGTGGACGGTCGAGCGTGTTTCCGTGCTGCTCGCGGCGATCGCGGCGGGCTCGCTCCTGACGGTCGCCGGGGTGGCCCTGTTCTCGCGCAAGCGGCTCCGCGAACAGGCGCTGCAACGGCGGATGGCCGAGGCGGAGTTCTCCGCCGTGCTGAACGAGCGCAACCGCCTCGCGCGGGAGATCCACGACACGCTCGCCCAGGGGCTCAACGCCGTTTCCATGCAGCTCGAGCTGGCGCGCGGCGCCCATCGCGAAAGCCCCGAGAGGACCGGCCGCCACATCGCCTCCGCGCTCCAGATCGTGCGCAGCGGTCTCGCCGAAGCCCGCAGCTCCATCTGGAACATGCGCTCCCAGGCCCTGGAGAAGGCGGATCTCCCGGGCGCGTTGGAGCGGGTGACGGGCCACCTCGTCGCCGGCCTCGAGATCGAGGCCCGTGTCCACACCAGCGGCCGGGCGCGCCGGCTTCCGCCGGTGGTCGAGAACAACCTGCTGCGGATCGGCCAGGAGTCGGTCGCCAACGCGGTCAAACACTCCGGGGCCTCCCGCATCGACGTCGCCCTCGACTACGACGGCGGCCGGGTGCGCCTTCGCGTCGCCGATGACGGCGTCGGCTTTCAGCCCGGGTCGCCTCCCGGGGAACGGTCGGGCTTCGGCGTGCTCGGCATCCGCGAGCGCGTGGCGGAGATGCATGGCGAGCTGCGGATCGGCAGCGAAGGCGGGCGGGGCACGACCGTCGCGGTGGAGGTCGAAGTCCCGGTTTGAGGGGATGGGCTCATGCCTGCGGCCCCGATCCACTTCCCGCCGGGCGCCGTATCGACCGGGAGCGAATCACCCTTTCGGGTGGCTGGGCGAGGACCGGCGATCGCGGTATTCTCGGATGCGTCGCCGCTCCGCTCGGGCGCGCGACCAGTCCGAAGCCACCATGCAGCAAACCCGGAGAGACGCGGGGGCCCCGCCCGCCGAGGCGACCGACGCGCACGCACGCGTCGCGGAAGGAACGACTGATCTCGTGCGCGCGAAACTCCGCGACCACGCCATCCGGGTCTTCATCGTCGACGACCACCCGACGTTCCGGATGGGTCTGGCCGCGTTGATCGACAACCACGACGACATGGTCGTGGTCGGCGAGGCGGCGAGTGGCGAGGAGGCCCTGGAGCGTTTCGATGCCGCGGGGATCGACGTCGTGCTCATGGACCTCCGCCTCCCGGGGCTGGGCGGGGTCGAGACCACGCTCGCCCTCCGCGCCCGCTTCCCCGAGGCGCGGATCATCGTGCTCACGACCTACGACAACGATGAGGACATCCACCGCGCCCTCGAGTCCGGAGCGCGGTCCTACCTGCTCAAGGACATGCCGGCCGAGGAGATCGCGGGGATGATCCGGGCCGTCCATCAAGGACGGTCCGAGCTGCCCGGCGTCGTCGCCTCGCGGCTCGCGGAGCGCAACCCCCGCCAGAGCCTTTCCGTCCGCGAGCTCGACGTGCTCAACCAGCTCGTCCGCGGCCGGAGCAACAAGGAGATCGCGGCCGGCCTGTTCATCTCCGAGGACACGGTGAAGACCCACCTGCGCACGATCTTCTCCCGGCTCGGCGTGCGCGACCGCACCGAGGCCGCCATCAGCGCGATCCGCCACGGGATCATCCACCTCCCGTGAGGGGCGGATGCGCGGTTGTGATCGCGGTGAGCGTTCGTGAGCGAACGGCTTGAGCCGCCGGGCGCGGGGTCCAGGCTCGGCTCCGTCCCCATGCTCGCCGACGAACGCCGCCGCGCCATCCTCGAGATCCTCGCCCGCGAGGGGCGCGTCGTCCTGCCCGAGCTCTGCAAGCGGCTCGCCATCTCGGAGGCGACCGCCCGGCGCGATGCGACCGCGCTCGCCGAGGCCGGCTTCGCCCTGCGCTCGCACGGCGGGCTGCTCCCGACCGACCACCTTCGGCGCGAGCCGCACTTCCGGGCGAGGAGCGTGCGCGGGGCCCCCGCCAAGCAGCGGATCGCCGCGCGGGTCGCGGCCCTGTTTCCCCACGAGGGCGGCGTCTTCATCGACGCGGGCTCCACCTGCCTGGAGGTCGCGCGGCTGCTCGTCGGCCGCGAGGGGCTGCGCATTTATTCGAACTCGCTCCCGGTGCTCGCCCTCGCGGCCGAAGCGCGGGCCACCCTCACCGCGATCGGCGGCGAAGTCCGCGGAGTCTCGCTCGCGCTCGTCGGCGGCCTCGCCCAGACGTGGCTCGCCCGGCTCCGTTTCGACGCCTGCCTGCTCGGGGCCTCGGCCGCCACCGGGGACGGCGCGCACACGACCGAGCTTCACGAGGCCGCGGTGAAGGCCGAGGTGCTGCGCCGCTCCACGACCCGGTTCCTCGCGATGCACGCCGAGAAGTGGGACCGGCGCGTCGCCGTGTGCTACGCGCCGTGGTCCGCGTTCTCCACCCTCGTGACCGACCGCCGGCCCGAGGGCGCGGCCCGGGCCGTCCTCGCCGAGGCCGGGGTGCGCGTCGTCGTCGCCTGATCCCTTTCAATGAAAACCGCCCGTCTCCACCGCCTCTTCAACCCGCGCTCCGGTCGCTGTTTCGACGTCGCGATCGACCACGGTTTCTTCAACGAGCCGTCGTTCCTCGCCGGGATCGAGGATCTGTCCGCGACCGTGGGCACGCTCTGCGAGGCGGCGCCCGATGCGATCCAGCTCACGGCCGGCCAGGCGCGCCACCTCGCCGGGCTGCCCCTGCGGCCCAAGCCCGCGCTCGTCCTGCGCACCGACGTGGCCAACGTCTACGGCACGCGGCTCCCGCGCGTGCTCTACTCGCGCATGATCGAGGAGGCCGTCCTCCAGGCGGTGCGGGTCGACGCGGCCTGCGTGGTCGTGAACCTCTTCCGCATCCCCGACCAGCCGGAGGTCGCCGACCAGTGCGTGCAGAACATCCTCCGTCTCAAGCCGCAGTGCGACCACTTCGGCATGCCGTTGATGATCGAGCCCCTCGTCTTCCAGCCCAACGAGCGGGCCGGCGGTTACATGGTCGACGGCGATCCGGAGAAGATCATCCCGCTCGTGCGGCAGGCGGTCGAGCTGGGCGCGGACATCATCAAGGCCGATCCGACCGACGACGTCTCCGCCTACCACCGGGTCGTGCAGACCGCCGGCGGCATCCCGGTGCTGGTGCGCGGGGGCGGTCGCGCCCCGGAGGCGGAGATCCTCGCGCGCACCGCGGCGCTGCTCGAGCAGGGCGCGGCCGGGATCGTCTATGGTCGCAACATCATCCAACACCCGCGACCGGCGGCGATCACCCGCGCGCTCATGGCCGTGCTCCACGAGCGCGCCACGCCCGCCGAGGCCCTCGCGCTCCTCGCCCGATGAGCGCCGCGCCCGTCCGTGTCGCGGTGATCGGGGCCGGCCTGATGGGCCGGGAGGTGGCGAGCGCCTTCGGGCGCTGGTTCGCCCTTCTCGACTGCCCGGTCCGCCCCGAGCTCGTGGGCGTGTGCGACGTCAACGCCGCCGCGCTCGACTGGTTCCGGCAGGTGCCGACGGTCCGGCGTTTCGAGACCGACCACCATGCGCTCCTCGCCCACGACGACATCGACGTCGTCTACGTCGCCGTACCGCACCACCTCCACGAGGCGATCTACCTCGACGTGCTCCGCTCGGGGCGGGACCTCTTCGCGGAGAAACCCTTCGGGATCGATCTCGACGCGGCGCGGCGCATCCGCGACGCCGCGCGCGAGCTCGGGCGTTTCGTCCGCGTCTCCTCGGAGTTCCCCTTCCTCCCCGGCACGCAACGCGTCCTCGCCGCGGTCCGGGCCGGGGGGCTCGGGCGGATCCTCTCCCTGCGCAACAGCTTCCTCCACTCCAGCGACCTCGATCCCGCCAAGCCGATCAACTGGAAGCGCCAGGCGCGGTTCTGCGGCGCGGCCGGCGTGATGAACGACCTCGGCCTCCACGTCGCGCACGTGCCGCTCCGGCTCGGCTGGCGGCCGGTCCGGCTGCACGCGCACCTCCAGAAGATCCATGCCGAGCGACCCGACGGCCGGGGCGGCGTCGCCGCGTGCGACACGTGGGACAACGCCACCGTGCACGCGGTCGTCGACCTGCCCGGCCAGCCCGACGTGCCGCTCACCCTGGAGATGAAGCGTATGAGCCCGACGGATACGAACACGTGGGAGCTCGAGGTCCTCGGGACCGACGGCGGCGTGCGCTACTCCACCAAGCGGCCGAAGACGCTCGAGACCTACCGCCGTGCCGGCGAACAGAGCTGGTCGGCCGTCGACCTCGGTTTCGCGACGCCGTTCCGCACGATCACGGGGGGGATCTTCGAGCCGGGTTTCCCCGACATCCTCCAGCAGATGTGGGCGGCCTTCCTCGCCGAGCGCGCCGGACTCCTCGGCGACCGCTTCGGTTGCGCGACCCCGGACGAGGCGGTCGCGCAGCACGAGCTCTGGGCGGCCGCGCTCCGCAGCCACGCCACGCGCACGATCGTCGCGCTCTGACGCCGACCGCGTCGTGTTTGCACGCCCCCCGGACCGGCGAACCCCGGGACAACGCCTCAGGGCGCGGGCTGCGCCCAGGCGGGAAGGGCGCGCGGATCGAAGTCGAGGATCGCCGGCATCAGCCATTGCGAGAGCACGGCGATCACGACGATGCCCGCGAGGTTGAGGGCGAGGCCGATGCGCGCCATCTCGGCGATCCGCACCCGGCGGCTGGAGAAGACCACGGCGTTGGGCGGCGTCGCGACCGGGAGCATGAAGGCCATCGAGGCGGAGATCGTCGCCGGGATCATGAGGATCAGGGGATTGATCTCCTCGGCCACGGCCCACGCGGCGAGCACGGGGAGGAACATCGTCGCGGTCGCGACGTTCGAGGTGAGCTCGGTGAGGAACGTCAGCATCGCGCAGACGAGGATCAGCGCGACCACCTCGGGTACGTGGCCGAGGCCGCCGAGCCCGAGGGCGAGCGTCGTGGAGAGGCCGGTGGAGGAGAAGCCCGCGGCGAGGGCGAAGCCGCCGCCGAAGAGCAGGAGGATGTCCCACGGCACGCGGGCGAAGGTCGCCGCGTCGAGCAGGCGGCCGCCGGCGGTCCCCGCGGGGATCAGGAAGAGCAGGAGGGCGAGGCAGATCGCGACCGTCCCGTCGTCGACCGCGGCGAGGCCCGGGTGGAGGCGGGTCCAGCCGGGGATCACGGCGATGCCGAGGTTGAGGTCCTGCCGGAAGATCCAGAGCACCGCGGCCGCGGCGAAGACGCCGGAGACGATGCGCTCGGCGGTCGCCATCCGGCCGAGGCCGTGCAGCTCGCGATCGATCACGGCGCGGTCGAGCCGGAGCCCGGCCTCGCAGCGGCAGAACACCTTCACGAGCAGGAACCACGCGAGCGAGAGCATCACCACCGAGATCGGGAGCGAGAAGAGCATCCACTCGCCGAAGGAGATCGCGGGCGCCGTGGGGAAGGTGTCGCGGTAGATCTTGAGGAAGGCGAGGTTGGTGGGCGTGCCGACGGGCGTGGCGATCCCGCCGATCGAGCAGCCGAAGGCGATCGAGAGCATCAGCGCGAGCGCGAGCGGCCGGGCGCGCCCCTCCCCGACGAGCGCCTCGATCTGGGCGACGACGGCGAGCCCGATCGGGAGCATCATCAGCGCGGTCGCGGTGTTGGAGATCCACATCGAGAGCAGCGCGGCCGCGAGGAGGAAACCCGCGACGACCCGGCCGGGCGTGACACCGACGAACGCGATGAGGTGGAGGGCGATCCGCCGGTGCAGGTTCCATCGCTCCATCGCGAGCGCGATGAGGAAGGCCCCGAGGAAGAGCACGATGATCTCGTTGAAGTAGTGCCCGGGCGTCTTGCGCGCGTCGGCGATGCCGAGGAGCGGATAGAGCACGAGGGGAAGCAGCGAGGTGACGGCGAGCGGCGCGGCCTCGGTCATCCACCAGACGGCCATGAGCGCGGCGACGGCGGCCATCGCGCCGGCAAGCGGCTGCCCGGGCGGGCCGCCCCATCCCCAGAGCAGGACGGCGAAGAGGACCGGGCCGAGCACGAGCCCGACGGTGCGGGCGATCGTGCCGCCGGGAGAAGACGTGGGTGCGGACATCGGAATGGCAGAGGGGGGGGGTTGGGGGCGGGACCGGAACGCCGTCCGCCGACGGTGTCCCGCGCACGAACGCGCTCCGCAGGGACCGCCGCGAGGAAATCAACCGCGACCCCGCGGCACTGTAAAGGACCGGATGGGTTCACCCTGTTGATCGGGTGCGGTCGCAGGCGGTGGCGCGCGGCCTTCCTGGGCCGGGCTCATTCGAGCGTCACCGCGCCGACGTCGCCGCGGGTCACGATGATGAACTCGTCGAGGGAGGACACCGGCCGGCCCCCGATGCGGAACCGCTCGAGGCGGATGTCGTCGATGCGCCCGCCGGTGGCGTTGAGGTAGTTGAAGTAGGTGATCCGCCCCGTGACCTCGAAGTCGCGCAGGGTGAGGCCGCGGATCGTGCCGGCGCGGCCGATGTTCAGGCCGAGGACGCGGTGGACGTCGCCCTCGATGCGGATGCGCTCGAAGAGGAAGTCGCTGATGTCGGCGCCGAGGTTGAGGCGCGAGTTGACGACGGCGCGATTGCCGGAGAGCTCGCGATCGCCGGCGACCTCGCTCGCCATGACGACGATGTCGGAGACGCGCGCCCCGCGCACCGGCCCGCGGAGGTTCCAGGTGAGCTGGAAGGGCGCGCCGTTCATCTGCGCCCAGATCAGGCACCGGCGCACCACGAGATCGTCGTGGTAGAGTTTCACGACGTCGTCGTTGACCTTGAAGAAGCAGTCCTCGACCACCGACCTGGCGCCGGCGCGCACTCCGTCGGTCGTGTACCACCAGCCGAAGCACTGGATCCCGCGCACGAGCGAATCGTCGCCGGTGCTCACGCAGAAGTGCACGGGGTCGGTGAAGGTCACGCCCTCGACGGTCGCGCGCGGTCCGTGCAGGTACACGGCCACCTCGCGGTACTTCCCGTAGTCCCACGGTACGCCCGCCTCCTCGTAGCGCTCGCGCACCCACCGCCACCTGGCGCCGCTGATCACGCCGCGGCCGCGCACCGTGACGTCCGCCGCATGGCTGCTGAACGCTCCGTGGACGACGGCCCCGCCCGCGAGGTAGACGGTGTCGCCGGCGTCGAGGGGGAAGCCCCGGTGCAGATCGTAGCCGAGCTCGACGAGGTCGTACTCGCCCGGGGGGAAGTACAGGACGTTGGGACGCGTCGGGTCGTTGTGGATCGCGGGCCGCTTCGAGAAGTCGATGACGTCGGGGCCGTCCGGGTCGGGCCGGTCGCGCTCGAGCTCCTTGGCGAAAAGGAAGAGCGGCTGCCGGCGGTCGCCGTTGACCTCGAGCGCGAGCTGAAGCGGCCGGTCGAGCGTCAGATGGATGCGCCGGCCCTCGATCCGCGTTCCGATGCCGTGGACCAGGGGCAGCACCCGGGCGGAGGTCGGGTGGATCGCGGCCGGCAGGGTGACGACGACCTCCACCGTCCCGTCGAAGGAGAACGTCGTCCAGTGGTTCGCCTCGCCCATCGCCTGCCCGGCGGCGTGGAAGGGGTTCGTGCTCTCGTAGACGGGGGAGGTCCGGGCCGGGCCGTCGCCCTGGCGGACCTCGACCGCGTAGCGACCGGAGAGCCAGCGTTGATCCGCGGGGCGGGGATGCGTTTCGAGCGTCGCGCACGCGCCGTGGGCGGCGGCGAGGCAGGCGAACGGGGCCGCGGACCGCCGCCATGCGTGTCGCCACATTTCGGATACAGGGAAGGCTGCTGAAGGGCGGAGGGGCATCGGGAGTCAGTTGAAGACGGTGTAGACCCAGGCGAGGGCGGCGAGGTAGGCCAGCACCCAGGTGCGGTGGGAGCGCCACCACGCGGTGGGGGCCCCCGGCGGTCGCGTCCCGACCGTCGGGGCGATGCAGGCGAGCCGCTCCGCCGCCGGAGGCGGGGTCAGGAGGCTCACGCCGACGAGGACCGCCACGAAGACGAGGAAGTAGACCGGGTAGACGTGGTAGAAGTGGGCCCCGGCGAGGGCGTCCGGGAGGAGGAAGCGCAGGGTCGGGATCGTGCTGCACACCACGTACCAGACGGCGAGGACGAGACCTACGGCCAGCGTGGCGACCGCGCCCTGGTGGTTCACCCGGCGCACGAACCGCCCGACGAGGTAGACCGTGCCGGTCGGCAGCACCATGAAGCCGCTGATCTTGAGCACCATCGCGTAGACCCCCTGGTCGGCCCCGAGGAGGAACGGCGCGGCGACGACCCCGAAGGCGATGCTGGAGGCGGCGAACACCTTGCCGACGATCACGCCCTCACGCTCGCTCGCGCGCGGTCGCACGACGGGCCACAGGTCGAGGGCCACCACTCCGGCCGTGGCGTTGATGCCCGAATCCTGGCTCGACATCATCGCCGCGAGCAGGCCGGCGAGGATCAGTCCCGACAGGCCCGCCGGCAGGAGGTCGCGCACCATCGTCGGGTAGCTCTCGTCGGGTTTCGCCAGCTCTGGATGGAGGGCGAGGGCGATGAGGCCCGGGAGCGTGAAGAGGACGATCCCGCCCATCTTCAGAAACGCGCTCAACAACATCCCCTTCTGCGCCTGGTCGATGTCGCGCGCGGCGAGCGCGCGCTGGAGCAGGGCGATGTTGCAGAACGAGAAGAACGCCGCGTGCAGGAGCTGGCCCGGGATGGCCGCCGTCCAGGGGAA
Source organism: Opitutaceae bacterium (assembly GCA_036770745.1). Taxonomy (GTDB): domain Bacteria; phylum Verrucomicrobiota; class Verrucomicrobiia; order Opitutales; family Opitutaceae; genus DAIPIQ01. The sequence goes on from DAIPIQ010000094.1 coordinate 10,979, forward strand.
ATGCGGGTCGTCCGCCGGCCGCCAGAGGTGGAACATCTCCTCGCCCACCCGTTCCCGGAGTCCGTCCCAGCCTCCGACCTCCCGGAGGCCGAAGACGACCACGAGCAGGCCTCCACCGATCATGATCAGGCTCTGCACGAAATCGGTCACGACCACCGAACGCATCCCGCCGAAGATCGCGTAGAGGCCCACCGTGCCCGCGATGCCGAGCGCCGCGTAGAGGGTGTTGGGGCCGTCGACCTCGAGGCCGAAGAGCTCGAGCACCGCCAACGCGCCGATGAACATGCCGACCAGGCTTCCCAAGGCGCCGGAGAGCACGTGGGTTCCCCCGTGGAGCAGCTTGGCCGCGCGGCAGAAGCGCAGCTCGAGGAACTGCGGCACCGTCATGATCCGGCTGCGGAGAAAGAGCGGCACCATGATGAACGACGAGACGACGAGCATGAGCCCGCCCTGCAGCTCCGGCGTGATCGAGGCGAAGCCGGCGGTGTAGGCCATGCCCGAACCGCCGACGAAGGAGCCGATCGAGATGTTGGTGGCGAAGAGGGAGAAACCAACCATCACCCATCCGAAGCTCCGGTCCGCGAGGAAATAGCCCGACGCCGAGGTGTTTCCACGCCGTCCCACCCAGAGGCCGTAGCAGGTGATGCCGAGCAGGTAGGTGGCGACGACGCCGAGATCGAGGAGCTGCCCGGAGGACATGCCCGGTGGTCAGGGTCGGGGTCCGCTCCCGGGAAAGAGCGGCCACGCCTCCGCGGGGGTGCGCGCCCCCGCCAGCCAGGCCTCGATGGCGGCGACGATCGCGGGATGCTCCGCGGCGACGTCGCGCGCCTCGGCCGGATCCTCGGCGAGGTCGTGGAGGACGAGGGGCGCATCCGCCCGGAGTCGCCGGTGCGCCTTCCACCGGCCCTCGTGAAGCACGGCCTGGTGCGCGCGCCCGCGTTCGGAGAACTCCCAGTAGAGGAAACGGTGGCGCGCCTGCGCGGCCGGCCGGCCCTCGAGGGTCGGGACGAAGCTGATCGAGTGGAGCCCCTCCGGCGGGGCGACGCCGGCGAGCTCGCAGGCGGTCGCGAACCAGTCGCCGAAGTAGCCGACGTGATCGGTCACCCCGCCGGGCGCGATCCTCCCGGGCCACCAGGCGAGCGCGGGCACGCGGATCCCGCCTTCGGTGAGGTCGCGTTTGATGCCCGAGAACGGCCCCGAGGGCCGGAACCGCGCGAGGTCGTGGCCGCTCTCGGAATGAGGGCCGTTGTCGCTCGTGAAGAAGACGAGCGTGTCGTCGTCGAGCCCGAGCTCGCGAAGCCGCCCGAGCAGGCGACCGACGTAGGCGTCGAGGCGGGAGACCATGGCGGCGTGCCCCTTGTCCTGCGCCGGCCATTCCTCGGCGTCGTACGGGCCATGGTCCGGTACGTGGGCGCCGTCGCCGAGGGTGCGGGTGCGTTCGTTGTTGGCGTGCGGGATGACGGGGCTCCAGACCAGCAGGAACGGGCGCGCACGATCCCGGGCGATCCAGGAGAGCGCCTCGTCGGCGAAGAGGTCGTCGGCGAAGAGCACGGGGTCGTCGGTCACGCTCCCGCCGAAATCACCGACGAGCCTGGCGCGGTTCGGCAGGGCGATCCGTTCCTCGCCCCGCCAGAGATGGTCGGGGAAGTGGTTGTGCGCGTGCCAGTGGTTGAGGTAGCCGAGAAAGTGGTCGAAGCCGCGGCGGCCCGGGAGCCCCGTGGCGGCGAGGCCGCGATCACCGAGGCCCCACTTTCCGACATACCCCGTGCGGTAACCCGCGGCCCGCAGCAGCTCCGCGAAGGTCGTGTCCTCGTCGGTCAAGGCGAGGCGGATCGGGTCGGGCGAATTTCCCCGCACGCGGGTGCGCCCCTGGTGCAGACCGGTCAGGAGGACGGAGCGCGACGGCGCGCAGACCGTGGCGCCGGCATAGAACTGCGTGAAGCGCAGGCCCTCCGCCGCCATCCGGTCGAGGTGCGGGGTGCGGATGACCTCCTGCCCGTAGGCGCCGAGCTCGCCGTAGCCGAGGTCGTCGGCGAGGATGAAGACGAGGTTGGGCCGCGGGTCGGCGGCGACCGCGACCACGACGGTCGCGCCGAAGGCGAACGCGAGGGCGGCGCGGCGGGCCGCGCGCGCGAGGGAGGTCTTCATGGCTGGTCCGGCGCGTGGCCCGTGATCTCGGCGAGGAGTCGGAAGAAGGCGCGCTTGCGCGGGGAGTTCACGCCCCAGTCCACCGGCACGCTCTGGAAGCCCGCGGTGAAGCCCTCTCCGCGCATGCGGAAGTCGAAGAAGCCCCAGCTCGCGTACTCGCCGACGGCGGCGGTGAAATGGTTGCGGGGCACGTCGAAGTTGAAGTGGTCGTCCTCGTTGAAGACCACGGGCTGGCCGCGGTAACCCGGGACGGCCCGCGCCTGGCGCACCATCTCCGCGATGCGATCGGGCCGGTCGACGCCATTTCCGTGGAGGAGGATGAAGTCGGAGGCGGCCACGACGTTCGGGCCGGGGATCGTGTCGCCCTTGTAGGACGTGCTCGCGAGCAGGCGCCGGCCGTCGCGCGTCGCGCCCTTGACCCGCTCGATCAGCTCGTGGACCCGCGCGGGGCGGAGGATCTCGTGGTCGTAGGCGATGTCGCACTCGTTGTTGATCTCGATCACGACGTTGCGCCAGCCGTGGTCGAGCACCCAGGCGGTCGCCTCTTCGACGGCCCGCACCACCGCCGCCTCGTCGGCGAGGCGCTGATCCTGCCCGAAGTAGAAATACCCGAGGATCACGACCATCCCGAGCTCGTCGGCGAAGTCGATGACCCGCCGCATCCGCTCCGCGTACGCGGGCCGCAGGGCGCCGTCGGGCGCGAAGGCGCTGTTCTCCCAGGGCTGGGCGCGCGAATAGCCCTCGGGGGAGCCGCCCTGGAAGTTCACCGTCATCCCGAGCAGACCGTGGCGTCGCCACACCGGCATCGCGGCGAGGAACTCGCGCGTGTTGCGCTCAGGATCCCAACGGCCGGTGTCCGGGTAGGCCCAGCGCGCCACGGTCTCCGGATTGAGGTCGTCGAACGTCGCCTGGACGAGCCGGGCGTTCAGGAGCAGCCCCTCGATCCGCTGGCCGCGCCACTCGCGCCCCTCGTAGGTCGGGCGGCCGTCGAGGTGAAACCGATCCCCCTCGATCGTGACGTGCGTGCGCGACGCGGCGGTGATCGTGGCGGAGATGGCGAGGAGGAGTACGGGAAGGACGCGGTGGATGGGCATGGTCGACGGTTCGGGGAGGGAGTAGGCGGCGGCTCCAGCCGCCGGGTGGGGAGGCATCTTGGGCGAGGGCGGCGCACGACGCACGCCTTCCCGAATGGGACCGTCAACGCCCGGGGCCCCGGATCGTCGCCGCGGGCCGGGCCGGAGTCTCCTTCAGGGAGGTCCTAAATTCTCCGACGGGGTCTGCGCGGCAGGGAAATGCGGCTCGGCCAAGGCGGGGGCGGCGGGGCATACCCGGGGGTATGTCCCGCCGCGCCCAACGCCGGCCCAGCCGGATTTCCCTGCCGCCCTGCGGGTTGAGGGCCGTGTCGGCATCCGCGGCGTTGGAGAGGCGGGGGATGGCCTCTGCGAGGATACCCCTCCGCCTCTCCGCCCCGCGGTGTGCCGGCACGGCCCTCAACGCAGACCCCGTCGGAGAATTCAGGACCTCCCTCAAGCCCGGCGCGGTCGCCGGGCTTTCTTGTTCTCCCTCGCGGCTTCGGTGACGACCCCGATGAGCGCGCGCAGGGAGGGCTCGGGTTCGCGGGCCTGACTCCAGC
>DAIPIQ010000095.1:0-14707 GCA_036770745.1 Opitutaceae bacterium
CTCCCTCCAGAACACCGACCCCTGGGCCAAGGCCGGCCTCATGCTCCGCGCCTCCGCCCAGGCCTTCGCTCCCCACGTGAGCGTGTTCGTCACTCCCGCCAACGGCCTCGCGCTCCAGTGGCGCAACACCGACTCCAGCCAGTCCGTCACCTCCGCCTCCGCCCCGGGCGCCGCCCCGCGCTGGCTCCGCCTCCGCCGCCAAGGCAACACCTTCACCGCCTTCGCCTCCACCGACGGGACGAACTGGACCCAGTTCGCCACGACCAGCGTCGCCCTCCCCACCGGCGTCCTCGCCGGCCTCGCCGTGACCTCCCACAACCCCGGCGCCGCCACCACCGCGACCTTCTCCAACTTCGCCATCAACGGCACGACCTCCACCACCACGACCACGCCGCCCCCACCGCCACCGCCGCCGCCGCCCACCGGCGGCACGGCCGGCACCCTCGAGCCCGGCGACATCGGCGGCCCCGCCCTTGCCGGCTCCACCGCCTTCGACGCCGCCTCCGCCACCTTCACGATCCGCGGCGCCGGCAACGACATCTGGGGCAACTCCGACCAGTTCCACTTCGCCAGCCAGCCGCTCTCCGGCGACGCCGACCTCGTCGTGCGCGTCGCCTCCCTCCAGAACACCGACCCCTGGGCCAAGGCCGGCCTCATGCTCCGCGCCTCCGCCCAGGCCTTCGCTCCCCACGTGAGCGTGTTCGTCACTCCCGCCAACGGCCTCGCGCTCCAGTGGCGCAACACCGACTCCAGCCAGTCCGTCACCTCCGCCTCCGCCCCGGGCGCCGCCCCGCGCTGGCTCCGCCTCCGCCGCCAAGGCAACACCTTCACCGCCTTCGCCTCCACCGACGGGACGAACTGGACCCAGTTCGCCACGACCAGCGTCGCCCTCCCCACCGGCGTCCTCGCCGGCCTCGCCGTGACCTCCCACAACCCCGGCGCCGCCACCACCGCGACCTTCTCCAACTTCGCCATCAACGGCACGACCTCCACCACCACGACCACGCCACCTCCTCCGCCACCCGAGCCACCGCCGCCCACCGGCGGCACGACGGTCGCCCTCACCTCCGCCGACATCGGCGGCCCCGGCGTCACCGGCTCCACCACCTTCGACGCCGCGACCGGCGCCTACACGATCCGCGCCGGCGGCAACGACATCTGGTACACCAGCGACCAGTTCCACTTCGCCAGCCAGGCCCTCTCCGGCGACACCACCCTCACCGTCCGCCTCGCCTCCCTCCAGAACACCGACCCCTGGGCCAAGGCCGGCCTCATGCTCCGCGCCTCCTCCAGCGCCTCCTCCGCCTACGCCAGCGTCCTCGCCACCCCCGCCAACGGCATCATCCTCCAATACCGCGCCACCAACGGCGGCCAGACCACCTTCGCCGCCCCCGCCGGCGGCGCCGCCCCCAAATGGCTGCGCCTGGTCCGCTCCGGCGGCGCCTTCACCGCCTCCCGCTCCGACGACGGCGCCACCTGGACCCCCATCGCCACGGTCAACCTCACCCTGCCCTCCACCCTCCTCGCCGGCCTCGCCGTCACCTCCCACAACCAGGGCACGGCCACCACCGCCACGTTCTCCAACTTCGCCGTCAACGGCACGACCTCCACCACCACGACCACGCCGCCGCCACCGCCTTCGCTGCCGACGGTGATGCTGACCTCCCCCGCCGCCGGCGCGACGTTCGCCAGCGGGCAGTCGATCGCACTCGCCGCGACGCTCTCCACCGCCGCCCCGGCCGGGACCAACCTCGAGTTCATCGCCAACGGACTCAAGGTCGCCGAAGACGCGACCGCGCCCTACGCCGCCGGTTGGACGCCCGCCTCCGCCGGCTCCTACACGCTCCACGCCCGCCTCGTCGCCGCGGCCGGCGGCACGTCGTCCTCCGGCTCGACGACGATCACGGTCAACGCACCGCCTCCCGCCTCCGGCTCGGGCCTCAGCCAATCGAGCATCGGCAACCCCGCCATCGCCGGGAGCGCGACCTTCGACGCCGCCACGAACACCCATCGGATCGTCGCCGCCGGCGCGGAGCTCGGCGGCGCGCGCGACGAGTTCCACTTCGTCCACCGCACCGTCACCGGCGACGTCACCCTCACGGTGAGGGTCGCGCGCCTCGATCTCGTCTCCGACTGGTCCCGCGCGGGCCTCATGGTTCGCGCCTCGCTCGATCCCTCCGCCGCCCACGCGAGCACGCTCATGACGGCCGCCTTCGGCCCGATCCTCCAGGCGCGCGCCACGGCGGGCGGCCCGACCCTGTATTCACATCGTCTCTACGGCGACGCCCCGCAGTGGCTGCGCCTCAGCCGCGTCGGCAACACGTTCACGGGCTTCCGCTCGTTCGACGGGGTGGACTGGACCACGATCACGAGCGTCGAGCTCGCGCTGCCCGCGACCGTCGTCGTCGGCCTCGCCACCTCCTCCAACAACGCCGGGGCCGCCACCACCGCCGTGTTCGAGAACCTGGTGGTCGAATAGAACCGGATCCGCGCCGGCGGCGGTCGTCCCGACGTCGGAGAATTCAGGACCTCCCTCAGCGCGACCCGAGCTCCACCGCCACCTTCGCCGGGAACTCCGGGCACAGGCGCGAAGCCCGGGCGGACGCGCCGGCGTCGCCGACGAGGAAGGTCATCTCCCCCGAGTCGGCACAGAGCCAGACCTCCTCCGCCCCGGCGTCGAAGTAGAGCGCCGTCTTCTCGCGGATCTCGGCCTCGGAGTTTCCGGGCGAGAGGATCTCCACACAAATCTCCGGGGCGCGCGGGAAACAGGAGGCGTCGCCCAGCTCCCGCATCCGCTCCGGCGACGCCCAGGCCACGTCGGCGGCCCGGACGCCGTCGGCGGTCGAAATCGGGCATTCGGACATCGCACCCTCCGGACGCATGAGGCGCTCGAGCAGACCGGCGATACGAGCCTGCAATCTTCCATGACGGGGAGCGGGAGGAGGACTCATGAGGACATGCCCGTAACGATCCGTTTCGACGCGACCCGGCAGGTTCGCCATCTCGGGATCCTGCGACACTTCCTTCCAGCGCCGAAGGTTGAACACCGTCTGCCGCGGCTGCGGCGGCAGCTCGATGGTGAGTCCGACGGAGCGCTTCATGAGCCGCAGCCTACGTTCCGCACCCACCCGGTCAACCATGCCGGCGCGAACCCCGCTCGCGGCTCGCCACGAACCGGGGCCTGACGCAGACTCGCCGACCGATGCGCACGACCCCGCCCCTTGCCGTGTTTCTCGTCTGCACCGTCGCCCTTCCGCCCGCCGCCGGCGCGGACGAACCGCCGCCCGCCCCGTGGGAGGTCTCGCGCGAGGAACGCGACGCGCAGACCGCCCGCAGCCGTCATCCCGACTGGAACGTCTACGAAGAGAACGTCCGCGCCTACACGCTGCCCGACTTGTTCCGCCTCGCCGACGGCGGCAGGGTGCGATCGCCCGAGGATTGGGAGCGTCGCCGCCGGCCCGAACTGCTGGAGATCTTCCGGTGGGAGATGTTCGGCGTCGCTCCCCCGGCGCCCCGACCGATCGGGTCGGCTCCGCCGTGGGGGCAAGCGTCCCGCTTGCCCGACGGTCCCGATGGTTTCTCATCGCGAGAGATCGAGTCGGCCCCGGCGCTCGAAGGCAGGGCGACGAAGCGCCGGGTCGCGCTCGAGTTCGTGATGGGCGGGGAGCGATTCGGGTTTCCCATCACGATCGTCGTCCCGACGCGGCGGAGCGCTCCGGCCCCGGTCTTCCTGCTCCTCAACCACCGGGGCTCCGAGGTCGCCGCCGCCGAGGCCGCGCTCGATCCGGAATACTGGCCGCTCGAGCGGGGGATCGAACTCGGCTTCGCCATGGCGGTCCTCCACACGAGCGCGGAGGTCGAGCCGGACGCGCGCCACGCGACCACGGGCGTGCGCGCCTTCTTCCGGCGTCATCACGACGCTCCGGAGACGTTGACCTGGGGCGCGCTCGGGGCCTGGGCCTGGGCGGCTTCGCGGGCGATGGACCACTTCGCCACCGATCCCGACCTCGATCCCGCACGCGTCGCGGTGGTCGGCCATTCGCGCAGCGGCAAGGCCGCGCTCTGGGCCGCCGCGCAGGACACGCGTTTCGCCCTCGTCTGCTGCAACAACGCCGGCGAGGGCGGGCCCGCGCTCGCCCGCCGTGATTTCGGCGAAACCCTCGGGCACATCACGCGCAACTTCCCCCACTGGTTCACCCCCGCCTACGCGGCCTACGCGGACCGGATCGACGACCTTCCGATGGATCAGCACGAGCTCATCGCCCTCGTGGCCCCACGCGGCTACCACGGGGCCGACGGCGCCCTCGACCTCCACGCCGATCCCCGCGGCTCGTGGCTCGGGCTCGTCGAGGCCTCCCGGGCCTGGGCGCTCTTCGGCGCGGCCCGTCCGCTGCCCGACCGGATGCCGCGGGTCGGCGAAGTCCTCACCGACGGTCCGCTCGCCCACCACCTGCGCGCCGGCGGGCACGCCCTCACGGGCTCCGACTGGGAGCGGTTCTTCGCCCACGCCTCCGGGCTCTTCGCCGCGAAAGGAGGGAGGTCCTCAACGCAGACCCCGTCCGAGGATTCAGGACCTCCCGGGAGGCTGACCCTCGGCGTCAGCGCGCCGCGGTCCCGCCCGCGCGACGCCGCCCCGCGATCCCACGCACCAGACGAATCGCCACGACTGCGACGATCACAAGGCTGACGGCGAAGAAGATCTTCATCGCGTTCCCGCTGAGCAGGCTCTCGCCGAACACGATCATCGCCACGCCCAGGAAGATCGACACCGGGGCTGAAACGGCCATGTAGATCCCGAACGGGATCCCCGCGAGCCCGAGCAGGTAACTCTGGATGAAGAACGGCGGCCCGGGCGTGATGCGCACCAGCAGCGTGACGTTCCAGTGGTCCTCCGGTCGCACCTCCGGCACGCGGTGGCCGAAACGCTCGACCAACCGCACGACCTGCGGCCGCAGCCACCAGCGCGCCGCGGCATAGGAAAGCGCGAGGTTGACCGAGATCGCGACGACGGCGGCGGGGATCGCCACCGCCAGGCCGAAGGTCGCGCCCGCGAGCAGGTAGAACGGCAGGACGGGCGCGCCCAGCGCCGGCAGCACGGCGAGGCCCGCAAAAAACGGCAGCGCGCCCAGCGCCCCGATCCGCGCGATCAACTCGCGCGGATCCACGGCCCGCGCCAGCAGCCCGCAGCCGACGAGCGTCGCGATCGCCCCGACGACGAGGAGCGCCCATTGCCAGGGTTTGAACTTCGGGATCCGCACCGCCATCGCGGGCATTGACCACGCACCGGGCGACAAACCAAGGCAAAACCCGCCGCCCCGTTCCCACATTCCCACCGCCGTCCTCGTAGCCACCGCCGCCCCTCGCCCCGGCTCTTGCCCGCCTCCGCCCGTCCCGCAATCCTCCGCGCCCATGACCAAAAGCGCGCCGGCGGACCCTCCGCGTTGGCCGTGGGCGCAAACCGCCCTCGCCGCGCTCGGCGTGCTCCTGCTTGCCACCCTCACCCTCGCTCCCGAGGGCGCGACGCGGCAGCTCCTCTGGCCGTGGTGGGGCGCGTGGCGCGTCGCCCTCGCCGTGCCTCCGCTGTTGCTCGCGCTCGACCTCTTCGCGCGCCGCCGCGTCGCGGCCACTCCCGTCGCCGTCCTCGCCGCCCTCCTCGCCGCCGTCCACGGGCTCGCCGCCCTGCTCGGGCCGCATCCCCACCCGAGCCTCGGCGCGGCCGCCACCCCGCTCTCCGCGGCCTGCCTCGTCGTCTGGCTCGCCGGTCGGCTCGACGACCCGCCCGCGTTCGCCGCACGACTCGCCCGCGGGCTGGGTGGGTTCGCCCTGGTGTTCGCCGCCGTCTCGCTCGCGAGCTGGGCGGCGACGCGCCTCCTCCCGCTTCACGAGCGCCTCGCCGCGCTCGACGAACTCGCCGGCGAGGCGCTCTTCGTCGCGAGCCCCGAAGCGACGCGCAACGACCGGCCGCTCGGCCATTCCAACTACACCGCCGGCCTCGCCCTGCTCGCCCTGCCGTGGCTCGCCGCGCTCGCCCTCGCCACGCGCGGTGCGCGTCGCGCGCTCTGGGCGGCGGGCGGCCTCCTCGTCGCGGGGCTGCTCGTCTCCAGCGGTTCGCGCGGGGCGATCCTCGGAATTGCCGCCGGCGCCGGCTTCGTCGTCGCGGCCCTCGCCCTCCGCCGACGGTGGCGTCCGCGCCGGATCGTGGCCGCGCTCGCCGGGGCCGGGCTTCTCACGGCCCTCCTCGTCGCCGCCAACCCGCGGGCGCGCGCGTCGCTCGCGGCGTTCGCGGCCGGCGAAGGACTTCACGGCGGCGATCAACAACGCGCCGCCATGCTCCGCGTCGGTTGGGAGCTCGGCGCGCAACGCCCGTGGATCGGGCACGGCCCGGGCCTGACGCCCCGGCTCTACCCGGCCCTCCGCCACGAGGTCGATGGCGGGGTCGACACCGCCCTCCAACTCCACGGCGCACCCGTCCAGCTCTGGGCCGATACCGGCGCGCCGGGCGTGGTCCTCGCCGCGCTGCTTCTCGGCGCGGCCCTCCTCGCCTCGCTCCGCGCCGCGGACCCGTGGAAACCCGCGGCCGGGGCCTCGCTCGCCGCCTACGCCGGTCTCGCCCTCACCGACCATCAGCTCGACGTCCCCGCCTTCGCGGCCCTCGCGGCGATCAACCTCGCCTTCCTCGCCCGCGGCCGGTCCGCGGGCCCGCCGCTCCCCGCGCCCGCCGTGCTCGCGCTCCCGCTCGCCGCACTCGCGGCCCTCCTCATCCCCGGTGTATCCGAATTCCGGGCACGCGGCGCGGTGGCCGCGGCGGTCTCGGACCTGGAGCGCGGGGGAGACCCCGGGGCGTTCGACGCCGCGATGCGCCGGGCGGCGGAGCTCGTCCCGCGCGACCCGCACCTTCCCGCCGGTGCGGCCGCGGCGCACCTCCGCCTCGCGCTCGTCGCGGACACGCCGCCCGATCGCCTCCGACACCGCGAGGCGGCGGAGCGGTTTCTCGAGGCCGCCCTGCTCCGCGAGCCCGATCTCGAGTTCGCCCACCTCAACCTCGGCTGGCTCCGGCTCGGGCGCGAACCCGCCGCCGCCGCGGCGCACTTCGCCGAGGCCGCGCGGCTCGTCCCCGACCGCGGCGGAGTCTACTTCGGGCTCGGCCTCGCCCGACTCGAGGCCGGCGACCCCGCGGGCGCGACCCGGGCGTTCGCCCTCGAACTGCTCAACGATCCGATCTTCATCTCCGGCCCGGCGTGGGATGCGCCCGCGCTCGCCCCGCACCTCGAGCCCGCCGTGCGCGAGGCGGCCGCCCTCGCCGATGCGCTCGCGCCCGGGTTCGCCCCGGCCGCGGAGACCGCGCGCCTCTTCCGCTGGTGGCTGGGCGGGGACGAGCCGCCCGCCGCGCTCCGCGAGGCGGCGCCCGCCGCGCGTTTCGCTCCGGCGACGGACCCGCTCGCGATGCTGCGGACCGTCCTCGCCGCGCCACCCGAAGCGAGGCGCGGTCTCCTCGGGCGCCTGCTGCTCGTCCGCACCCACGCGGCCCCGCGCGAGGAGGAGGTCGAGGTCCTGCTGCGCCTGCTCGAGCGCCACGGCGACGACTGGCGCGGCTGGCTGCGCGCGCCCGAGGGCCGCGAGCCACCGTTTCTCCGCACCTCCGTCAACGAGCGACCGGCCTACGCGATGCTCGCCGGCAACATGGATCTGCCCGTACCGGTCGACGCGCGCCTCGTGCAGGAGAATCGCCTCGTGGAGCTGTTGTTCCGACCCATCATCCCCCCGAAAGGTCACGTGCCCGACGCGTTTCTCCTCCGCCATGTCGCCCCCCGGCAGCCCTGAGCCCGGCCCGCGCCGACGCGCGCACCGGCTGCGCGAGGTCGTGCTGCCGGGCACGCTCGCCCTCGGCGACGCGCTCTGCGCGATCGGCGGCCTCGTCGCCGGCTACGGGATGCGCTTCCACACCCCGATCGCCGAGCTCGGCCTCCCCACCCCGGGCGCGAGGCTCGTCGACTACCTGCCGCTCATCGCCGTCGGCGCGGTGATGTTGATGGCGACCTACGTCCACCTCGGGCTCTACGATCCGCGGCTGCTCCTCCGGCGCGTTTACTCGCTCGGCCTGATCATGAAGGCGCTCGCCTTCTGGCTGGTCGCCTACCTCGGGGTCTCGCTCGTGCTCAAGTTCGAGCCGCCGATCTCGCGGCTGTTCGTCCTCGTCGCCTTCGGGACGACGCTCGTGATCACCTATGCGTGGCGGAACCTCTTCTACCTCGTCGCCAGCCGGCCGCCCCTGGTCGCGCGGGTGAAACAGCGCGTCGCCGTGCTCGGGGATTCGCCGCGCACGCGGTCGTTCCTCGCCGAGATCGGCCGGGCCCGGGCCCATCCCTTCGAGGCGGTCGGCATGATCGGGACGCCCGGGGCCTCGACCGCCGCCTCGCCGGCGCCCGCCGTGCTCGGCGGGTGGGACGGGCTCGAGTCGATCCTCCTCACCCACGAGATCGACATCGTCGTGGTCGGCGGCCTCGAGCTCCCGCACGAGGCGATGACCCGCCTCGTCGAGATCTGCGAACGCACCTACACGGACTGGAAGATCATCCCGTCGTCGTTCGAGTTGTTCGTCTCCAACCTCCAGCTCGAGACCCACGGCGGCGTGCCGGTCCTCGGCGTCGGCCCGCTCGCGATCCGGCGTCTCTTCAACCGCGCCCTCAAGCGCACCCTCGACCTCGCCGGCGCGCTCGCCCTCGCCGCGCCCGCCGCCCTCGTGCTCGCCGCGTGCGCCTGGCGGGTGCGTCGCGAATCGCCCGGCCCCGCGCTCTTCCGGCAGACGCGGATCGGCGCCCACCACCGGCCCTTCGTGATGTGGAAACTCCGCACGATGCACGTCGGCGCCGAGGCCCACGACGCCGCCCACCAGAGCACCGCGAGCGACGACCCGCGCGTGCTCCGCGTCGGCCGCGTCCTCCGCCGTTGGAACATCGACGAGCTGCCCCAGCTCTGGAACGTGCTCCGCGGCGAGATGAGCCTCGTCGGTCCCCGCCCCGAACGCCCCCACCACGTCGACCGGCTCAGCGACCGCATCCCCCACTACCTCCCCCGCCACCTCGCCAAGCCCGGCATGACCGGCTGGGCCCAGGTCAACGGCCACCGCGGCGAGGGCGACCTCGAGCGCCGGATCCAGCACGACATCTACTACCTCGAAAACTGGTCCCCCGCCCTCGACCTCCAGATCCTCGTGCTCACCCTTCTGCGCTGGCGCGCGCCGGAGTAGGGGGTGATCAAAAGTGGTGGCATGCTTCGGTGCTGCTGAAGATCGACTGCCGTCTCCCCGGCCGGGTCGGATGCATCGACCGCAGCCACTTGGCCTGCCGTGGTCGTGGGCCGGGGTTCACCCCCGGCTTCTGCGGCGTCTGTTGGTCGGAAGCCGGGGGTGAACCCCGGCCCACGACCACGGGTTGCCACCACTTTTGACTACACCCCGGAGTGAGGGGCGGGGCAGCGCGGCATCGACACCGTTCGCGTTGGAGCCTACCGTGCGCACCCGATGAAGCTGGCGAGTCTCGAAGCCGTCTTTCGCACCCTGAAGGCCGCCGACGTGCGTTACCTGGTGGTGGGCGGCCTCGCGGTCATCGCGCACGGTTACGTGCGGTTCACGCAGGATCTCGATCTGGTGATCTCGCTGGACGACGCCAACGCGCGGGCGGCGATGGAGGCTTTGGAACGCCTCGGCTACCGCCCGAAGGTTCCCGTTCGCGCGACGGATTTCGCCGATTGCGACAAGCGCGAAGCCTGGATTCGGGAGAAGCAAATGCTCGTCTTCCAACTGCTCAGCGACGCCCACCCGACCGTGGGGATCGACGTCTTCGTCCGCGAGCCGTTCGACTTCTCCGAAGAGGCCTCCAGGGCCGTTTCCCACGAACTCGCTCCCGGCGTGGATGTGCCGGTCGTGAGCCTGGCGACCCTGCTCGCGCTGAAGCGCGCGGCGGATCGACCGAACGACCGGCAGGACGTCAAGATGCTCCTGCGCCAGCACAACCTGCCCGAGGAGCCATGACGAACCGGAACGAGGGAGACGACTGGCGCTGCCACGGTTGGGACGACCACATCCACGGGCAGCTCGAGCACGGACGCTCGCTCACCTTCCGACAGAAGCTCGAATGGCTCGACGAGATGACCGATCTCGTCGGGCGGTTGCGTGCGAATCCCGACTGGCCCGGCAATCGGACCACCGACGAGCGCCGCACGGACCTTCGGGCCTCGTCCTGACTCACCCGCCCGCCGTCCTCACACCGGGCGGACCCGGCGTCGCCCGCGCAGCCGCGCGCGGGCGCGGGCGACGCGCTTCCACAAGCCGAACGCGAGGCGGTACTTCCAGCGCACGAGCGCCGAACCGCGCGGATTGAAGTGCTTGAGGTAGACGTCGCGGTTGGCGTCGAAGATCGCCCGCGACATCGCGTCGAAATCCTTCGCCACGCTCACGCCCTTCAGGTGCGTGATCGCGTGACGACCGTCGTAGACGATCCGGAAGCCCGCCCGCGCCACGCGGATGCAGAGGTCGAGATCGTCCCCGTACATGAAGAACCGCTCGTCGAAGACCGCGTGCGGGGCGGGTTCCGCGACCGCCTCCAGCATGGCGCGCCGGCCGAGCAGGAAGGCGCCGTTGATCGCCCCGACCTCGTGGGCCCCGTCCTCCGGAAGATGGGTGAGGTTGTATCCGGAAAACAACGCCACGTGGGGAAACCGCGCCGCCAGCCCCGCGGCCCGGCAGAACCCGTCCCACGCCGTCGGGATCGAGCGCCGGCAGGCGAGGTCCATCGAACCGTCGGCCAGCTCCAGTCTCGGCGAGATCAACCCGAGGTCGGGCTCCGCCAGCGTGCGCCCGAGGCAGTGCTCCAGCGCGGCCGTGTTGCAGACGGTGTCGGGGTTGAGAAACAGAACGCACTCGCCCGAAGTGCGGGAGAACCCGAGGTTGTTGGCCCGCCCGAATCCGAGGTTCTCCGCCGGCACGAGGCAGGTCGCCTGCGGATGCCCGCGCGCCAGCAGCTCCGGCACGCCGTCCGCCCCGAGGCCGTTGTCCACGACCACGACCTCCACCGCCCGCCCGCCCAGCCCCCGCGGGATCGACCCCACGCACGCCCCGATCTCGGCGGCGGACTTGTAGGCGACGATGACGACGGAGAGGACGGGGGTCATGACCAGGAGCCCTCGAGCAGCGCCGACCACTGCGCGCCGAGTGCGGCACGCGAGTGAGCCGCCAAGGTGCCGACGGCGGCGGCGCGTTGACGCTCCGCTTCCCCCGCCAGGCCTCCGCGGCACCACGACCCGAGCAGTCCCGCCAACCCTTCCGCATCGTGCGGGTCGACGTAGCACGCCGTCGCGCCACACGTCTCGCGCAACGCAGGGATGTCGGAACAAATCACCGGGCAACCGTAAGCCATCGCCTCCAGCGGCGGAAGCCCCTGCCCTTCGACGAGCGAGGGATAAACGAGCGCGAGGGCCGTCCGATAGAGCTCGCGCACCTGCGCGTCGTCGGCGCGATCGAGGACGCAGGCGCGACCCGACGCCTCCAGCGTCGACAACGCGGGCCAGAGGTCGCGGCGGCAACCGGCCACGACGAGGCGGCACGCGACGGCCGGATCACGGGATGCGAGCCGTTCGATCGCCTCGATGACGAGGCCGAGGTTCTTGTGCGGGTAGCGGGCACCGACGACCAACACGGTGCGTCCGGAACGACGGGCCTCGTCGTCGACGATCGGCCCGACGTCCGCCTCGAGCGCGGGCGAGTAGGCGGGAATCACGATCCAGCGCGCCGGATCCAGGTCCGGAAACTCTTCCAACAAGCGCGCCCGGACCGTTTCCGAAATGACGACGCCTCCCTCCGCGCGACGGAGGATGCGCGGGAGTAGATTCCGGTAGAACCAATGCTGCGAGCGGGACTGATCGGGACGGTCGAGGGCGATCAAGTCGTAGACGACCAGCCGGTGGCGTCCCGTGCGCCACAAGGGCGCGTGGTGGGAGGCGAAAAGAAGCCGGGGCCGCCCGGGAAAGAACCACGGGGCGACTTGCGCGAGCCCAAGGCGAAGGAGCATGCGAAAGGGAGCCGGCAGCGGTCCGTCGTTGATCCGCGCGAACCAGCGGTCGAGTCGCGCATCGCGGATCGTCCAGCCGTCCGGCAGCAGCGAGGCGATCGCGGAACCCGCAACGCCGATTCCCGTCGGACGTCGGGAGTGCATCGGAGTGATGACGGCGACGGAGTTCATCTCATCGAACGCCCCGGCCGGTATAGAGCGACCGGCTGCGCAGGCGACCGGAGCGCAGGATTCGGACAAACACCCTGCCGGCGTTCGCCATCCGGAAACGGAGCAGCGCGCCGCGACGACCACGCGACGTCGCGCACGCGCCGCCGCGGCCCAGGACCGCGCGGAGCTCGGCTTCAACCGCGTCGGCGTCGCCGGAAAGTTGGGACGCGTGGATGCGGAACGCTGCGACGACTCCGGGCAAGCGCACGAACGAAGCCGATCCCATCGCCGCCCGCAGCCAGAACTCGTGATCGCCGACGAACCGGAGCGAGGGGTCGAATCCGCCGAGCCGGTCCCAGAGCGGACGCCCCACGAGCGCACCCTGTTGAGTGAACGCGGCGAGGCCCCGGACGAGCAGGTCCGGGATGTCGGCCTCGCATCGACACACCGGCATGCGGGCGATGATACGCCCGCCCTCATCGATGTAGTTCACGTCGCCGAAGACGACGTCGCGACCGCCTCCGCGCCGGACGGCCTCGGCGACCTCGGGAAACAAGCGATCGTCGTCGTTCAGGTAGGTGAACCACCGCCAGTCGCCGCCGGCGGCGACCCCGGTGTTGAGGGCGGAGTACAATCCGCCCCCGGCGGTTTCCGCGACCACGAGGACCTTCGGCCAGCGCTCGCGAAGGCCCGGGACGACGGCCGGCGGCGCGACGAGAACATGCCGCACACGAAGATGGGACCCGAGCCGCGTCACGTCCTCCACGGCTTCGGGAAGCCACGGTGAGCGACCCAGCGTGGGCGTGACCACGAGCAAGTCGGAGGAATGCATCTTCGAGCGCGACCCGCCGCCGGCGGGAGTGGCGGAGTTTTCACTTCTCACCTCCGAGGGTGCAAGTAGCGTCCACGAGAACATGGTCGCCCCCATCGTCCGATCGCCCGCCTCCCCGGGTGCCGCGCCGTGAACGAAGCCGGTTCCGTCAACGACGGCTCCTCGCCGGCACGAGTTTCCAACGAGGAGGCGGTGCGGCGGTTGCGCACCGACCCACGCTACGCGGACCTCGTCCGACACACCTACATCGAAGCGGAACCGTCGGTGAACGCCGATCTCTACGAGGCCTCCGGCGAATGGAAAGCGGTGCGTTCGTTGCTCGGCCCGGCGCTCCAAGTCGCGCAGGCGATCGACCTCGGGGCGGGCAACGGCATCGCCAGCCGCGCCCTCGCCCGCGCGGGTGTCGCGCACGTCCTCGCGGTGGAGCCGGACCCGAGCGCGACGATCGGGCGCGGCGCTGTCGCCATCGCCTGCGCAGGGCTGCCGGTCACCCCGATCGAGGGCTATGGCGAGGCCATCCCGTTCGGCGACGGTCGCGCGGATCTGGTGTTCGCCCGTCAGGTCCTCCACCACACCCGCGACCTCGAGCAGACCCTGCGCGAATGCCATCGCGTCCTCCGCCGCGGGGGCGTCCTTCTCGCCTGTCGCGAGCACGTGGCCGACACGCCGGAAGAGCTGGCCGTCTTCCTTGCCGGACATCCCGTGCATCGACTCACCGGCGGCGAGAACGCCTTTCCCCTCGCACGCTACCGCGCCGCGATCCTCGACTCGGGTCTGCGAATGACGCGTGTCTTGGGTCCCTGGGATTCGGTGATCAACCTGCACCCGGCCGTGGAGGCGGATGAGGAGATCGCGGAACTGCCGCGACGGCTCCTGCGCGAGCGCCTCGGCCCCTTCGGTTTCCTCGCGGATGTCCCACTCGTCGCCCGCTTGGCGGAACGTCGTCTTCGGCGCGATCGTCCGGGACGGCTTTTTTCGTTCCTCGCCTTCAAGCCGTGAAGCGACGCCCGAAGGTCCTCTTCGATTTCGAGGCGTACAGCGACCAGAGCCGTGGAGGCGTCTCCCGCTACGCCCTCGAACTCGCGACGCGGCTCGCCGGCGAGGTCGAGGTCCGCGTCGCCGCCGGTTTCCACCGCAACCTTTACGCACGCACGCTCCGCGCCGCGTGGTGGAGTGGTCGTTTCGTCGCCGCGCTGCCCGCGACCGGGCGGCTGCGCCGGCGCGTCAATGCCGCGCTCACCCGCCGAGAGATCCGTCGGTTCGCACCCGACATCGTCCATCGGACGTACCATCGCCTCGGGGCCGCCTACCAAGGCGCGCACCGCGAGGTCCTCACGCTCTACGACTTCACCTATTTCCGCTTCCCCGAGTGCTTCGAAGGCGGTGCGGCGGTCCGGAGGGCGATGCACGCCGCCGCGACCCATGCCCACGGCTGGATCTGCATCTCCGAGACCACGCGACGCGACGCGGCAGTCTTTCTTCCGGGACTGTCGAGGCCCTGCTCGGTGATCCCGCTCGGCGTGTATCCGGCGTCTGATGACAGCAACTCCAGGACATCCCCTTCGGCCCGTCCCTTCCTGCTCCATGTGGGCCAGCGTGGAGGCTACAAGGACTTCAGCCTCACCGTCGAAGCGCTGGCACGAACGCCGCGACTCGCGCC
>DAIPIQ010000253.1:0-3356 GCA_036770745.1 Opitutaceae bacterium
CGCCTTGGCCGAGCCGTATTTCCCTGCCGCGCAGACCCCGTCGGAGAATTCAGGACCTCCCATGAGCCCGACCCCGGATCCCCGAAGCGATCTCGAACGCCTCGTCCGCCACCTGCTCCCGCTCGCGAAGGCGGCCCTCGAGGAGACCGGCTCGTTCGCCCCGTTCGGCGGCGGACTGGCGGGCGACGGCGAGATCCGCCCGATCGACCCCGCGCTCGCGGAGTCGGCCGGGGAGGACGCGTTTCTCGAGTGGGTCGACGCGCAACTCCATCTCGGGGCCCGTGCGGGCGAGTTCTCCGCGACCGCCGCCGTGAGCAACGTCTACGTGCGCCGCGCCACCGGCGGCCCCCGCGACGCGATCCACCTGCGCCTCGACCACGTGGCCGGCGCGAGCGTCGAGCTCTTCTTCCCCTACCGGATCAAGCGTCCCGGGGTGGCGACGTTCGGGCGGGCCTTCTCCCGGGAGGGTTGCTCGCGCGTGTTCGGTCCCGGAGGGCGGGATCCCGGCTGAGCCACGCGACCAGCGCCGCGAGCGCGCGCGCCCGGTGGCTGATCGCGTTTTTGAGCTCCGGAGCCAGGTCGGCGAACGACGTCTCGCGGCCCTCGGGGGCGAAGACCGGATCGTAGCCGAAACCACCTCCGCCCGACGGGGCCTCGAGGATGCGGCCGTCGCAACGGCCCGCGAAGACGCCCGCCTCGCCGTCGCGCCCGAGCAGCACGAGGGTGCAGTGGAACGCCGCGGTGCGGCGCGCGGTTTCGACGCCCGCGAGGGCGCGGAGGAGCTTCGCGGTGTTCGCGGCGTCGCCGGCGCCCGGGCCCGCGTAGTGCGCGGAGTCCACGCCGGGCGCGCCCCCGAGCGCGTCGACGCAGAGACCCGAGTCGTCGGCGAGCGCGAGACCGTCGTCGGGGAGCCGCGAGACGAGCGCAGCCGCCTTCTTGCGGGCGTTGGCGAGGAAGGTCCCGCCGTCCTCCACGACCGGCGGCATGCCGCCGAGGGCCGCGGCGGACTGGACCGCGATGTCCGGCCGCGCGGCGCGCAGGATCGCGTCGAGCTCGGCGATCTTGTGGGCGTTACCCGTTGCCAAAAACAGTCTCATCGACGGAGAGCCGCCCCGGATAGACGACGCGACCGTGGACGAGCTGGTCGTCGCCGAAGGTGGCGTGCCGCACATCCTCCAGCCGCACCGCCTGCTCCAGGCGATCCGTGCGCAGGCCGCGGGCGAAGGCGCGCGCGCGATCGTCGGCGAGGAGCAGCGGAGCCCGGTAGGCGAAGAGGTGATCGAGCTCGCGCGCGTGGAGCATCTCGCTGAGCAGGTGCGCCCCGCCCTCGACGTAGACGCCACAGAGGCCCTCGGCGGCGCAGCGCTCGCGAAACGCCGGGATCGCGACCCGCCCCGCGACGCCCGGGACCACCCACACCCGGACGCCCTCGCCCTCCAGACGCCGGATGTAGCCCGTGCCCGCCGCCTCGGAGGCGACCACGATCGTGCGCTCGCGGAATTCATCGCGGCAGAGCGAGGGCAGCTCGCGCTCCATCGCGACCTTGAGGAGCCCGTCGAAGACGAAGCGCACCGGGCACCACTCGGGCTCGCCCTCGATCCGCGCGGTCAGTCGCGGCTGATCGCCGATCGCCGTGCCGGCCCCGACCGCGATGGCGGGGAAGAGCCGCCGCCAGCGCATCACGTCGGCCCGCGCGGCCGGCCCGGTGATCCACCTCGACTCGCCGGAACGCGTGGCGATCCGGCCGTCGAGGGTCGTGGCGATCTTGCCGGCGAGGAGCGGCGAGCGTCGTACGATCCAGTGGTTGAAGAGGAGGTTGAGATCCGTGCAGGCCTCGCGGAGCACGCGCGTCTGTACGGTGACGCCGGCGGCCTTGAGCAATTCGATGCCGCGCCCCGCGTGTTCGGGATTGGGATCGATCGCGCCGACGACCACCGACCGGATCCCCGCGGCGAGGATCGCCTCGACGCACGGCGGCGTGCGCCCGCGGGTCGAACACGGTTCCATCGTGACGAACATCGACGCCCCCGGGCGCGGGGGCCGGCCGAGCGCGGCGAGGGTCACGACCTCCGCGTGCGGTCCGCCGGCGCGCGCGTGGAACCCCTCGGCGACGATCGCGCCTTCCTCGACGATCGCCGCGCCGACCATCGGATTGGGATGCGTCGCGCCCCAACCACGCCGCGCGAGGTCGAGGCAGCGGCGCATGATCGTTTCAATGGTCTCGCGCGGGAGCGTCGTCATCTCAGGCCGTCACGTAGGGATTGCCGACCCGCTCTTCCTCGACGGTGGTGGGCGGTCCATGGCCGGGGTATACGGCCGTCGCCGGAGGCAGCGTGTAGATCTGCGCGCGGATGGCGGTCGCCAGTTGCTTGAAATCACCGCCCGGCAGATCGGTCCGGCCGATGCTGCGGTGGAAGAGCGCGTCGCCGACGAACGCGGCCGTGAGCGCAGGAAAATGGTAGAGCACGTTCCCCGGGCAGTGGCCGGGCACGTGCCGCACTTCGATCGTCTGGCCCGCGAGCTCCAGCGTGTCGCCGCCCGCCACGACGTGGTCGATGCCCGTCGGTTCGATCTCAGCCCCGGGGATCATGAAGCGCGACATCACCCGCGGCGTCTCGATGAGCGGGCGATCGTCCTCGTGGGCGTGGACGGGGACGTGCCGGCGCTGGATGCGCGCGGCGTCGCCGATGTGGTCCCAGTGCCCGTGGGTGAGGAGCAGCGCGACGAGGCGCGTCCCCGAGGCGGCGAGCAGCGGCTCGACGAGTCTCCAGACGCCGTGCGGTGCATCGATCAGGATCGCCTCGGCGCGCGTGGAGTCGGTGAGGAGGAACGCGTTGGTCTCGATCGGGCCCGCGGGCAGGGTCTGGATGCGCACGGGGAAGGTTTGTCCCCGCACACCCTCCGCGCCGCAAACCGAATCCGGGCGCATGTCCGGTGCGTGTCACACCGGTGCCATCGGCGCCAGGGATTTCGCCGGCTCTGCTCAGGCCTGGCCGTGGTGTTTTCTGGGGCGCGCTATTCGCGACGAAGGAGCTTCGCGGCCACGGGGTTTCCGACGAGCCGCTTCGCTTGCGCGTCCCACTCCAGGCAGGCGCTTGTAGGTGGTCTTGCGACGGATGACATACCGAACGCCGCGACGTCGGTCACGATTCGCACGGCGGACAGGATGCACCAAGCGTGCACGCGTCAACCCGTCTTGTCACAGGCCTCGCCCAGACACTCGAGGAAGGCGGCCTTGGTCTTTTCCCCGACAAAGATGTCCGAGCGGTGGTCCCCACGGTTGATCACGTGGTGGATCGCACCCTCTTCTTCCATGCGCAGCTTGCGCGCCATCGACCGCCACGCAGTCCACACCT
>DAIPIQ010000096.1:0-14678 GCA_036770745.1 Opitutaceae bacterium
GGCCTGCCGGCACGGCCCTCAACGCAGACCCCGTCGGAGAATTTAGGACCTCCCTCAAAGGTCGCCGCCCGGCGGCCGCAGCACGAGTTCCTCGACGACCGTCCCGGGACCGAGGCGCCAGGCCTCGACGATGGCGCGCGCGACGCCCGCCGCCGGCATCATCCGCTCCGGGCCCATGCCGGAGCCCGCCCAGGACGGCGTCCACGTCGCGCCCGGGAAGATCGTCGTCACCCGCACGCCCGCGGGGCGCAGCTCGCGCCGCATCACGGCGCTCAGACCGGTGACGCCGAACTTCGCGGCGCAGTAGCCCGCACCGTTCGGGTAGGCGTCGAGCCCGGCGATCGAGCTCATGTTGAAGACGTGCCCCCGGCCCCGCTCCGCCATCGCCGGGACGAAGGCCTTCGAGACGAGGAAGAGGCTGCGCAGGTTGTCGCCGACGAGCGCGTCGAACTCGGCGACGTCCATCTCCAGGAACGGCCGCCCGCCGAAGCGCCCGGCGTTGTTCACGAGCACGTCGGCCGCGCCGTGGAGGCGCGTGAGCTCGTGGGCGACGGCCGCGACCGCGGCGGCGTCGGTCACGTCGCACGCCGCGACGGTCACGCGCGCGCCGGCCCGCTCGCAGGCCGCGGCGACGCGCTCGAGGTTGCGCTCGTTGCGGGCGAGCAGGGCCAGTCGCGCGCCACGCGTGGCGCGGGCGAACTCGCGGGCGATCGCCGCTCCGATGCCCTGCGAGGCCCCGGTGACGACGACGAACGGCTTCGGGCTCTTCGCGGCGGGCATCAGCAGACGAGGCTGGCGAAGTCGGTGAAGTCCGCGGTGAAGCCGCCCTTCACACCCTTGCAGATCACCGAGACGGCGTCGTGCGAGTGGAGCGACTCGAGGTGCGCGCAGGCGACCTGGAAATCGAGGATCCGCGGATCGGCGGCGAGCGGCGCGTAGAGGAGCCGCGCCGCGTCCTCGACGAACTTGATGTGGGCGCCGTTCATCTCGGCGAAAGCCTGCTCGTCCTCGCGCTTCACCATGACCTGCGTCTCGGTCTTGAGCGCGCCGAGGCAGTGGGCGTGGAGATCCTCGAGCGCGAGCCGGCGGCCCGGGGCGACCTCGACGCTCACGCGCGCCTTGCTCCGCTGCGAGTGCGGGATCGCGTAGGCCCCGCGCACGTCGCGGGCGTGCTCCGACAATTCCGCCGAGCACGGGCAGGCCGAGGAGTAGACGAAGTCGAAATGGATGAACTTCCGGAAGGCGCCCGCCCGATCCATCACGCCCTCGTAGGCGGCACGGTAGTACTGCCAGCCCTCGAGGCCGCTGCGCAGGCTTTTCTGGAGGATCGGGAAGGAGAACGAGAGTTTCACCCGCGCCTCGAGACCGCCGATCGTCCGGCGGTAGGCCGCGAGCACGCGGCGGAGGCGATCGAGGGTGAAGACCTCGTCCCGCTCCTCGTAGAAGGAGCGCATGATCCGCGACATGTTGATGCCCTTGAGCGTCGCCTCCAACGAGACCGAGCCGGTGACGCTGGTCTCGAGGGTCACGGGCTCGCCGCGCTTGACGGCGAAGCGGAGCGGGAGGCGGAAGTTGCTCACGCCGACCTGTTGGATCGGGACGGGCGCGCCCTGGATCGCGCCGACGGCGTCCATCATGTCGGGCAGCTCCGCGTGGTAGGCGGGCGAGGGCCGGAAGGCGGCGTCGTAAGCGCGATCGATGGGCGGCGGACCGCCGTCCTTCGTGCGATGCAGGTAGAGCCTGGGTTGTTTCTTCATCGTTCGTTTTTCGTTCTTCGCGGTTGGAGACGATAACCGCCGCCCGCGCGGACGCGGGCGATCGTTCAGAGGATGGCGGGCCCCCGCGGGCCGTAGTAGTCGGCGCGGTTGCGCTCGGTCTCGTAAAGCCGCACGTGGTGGAGCCGGCCGCCGCGCACGTGCGGCTCGATCCGGCGCCAGAAGGCGATCACGAGGTTCTCGGCCGACGGGATGATCCCGCGGAGGAAGGGGACGTCGAGGTTGAGGTTGCGGTGGTCGCAGGCGTCGAGGATCTCGCGCTGGAGGATTTCCCGCAGTCGGCCGAGGTCGATCACGTATCCGGTCTCCGGATCCGGGGCGCCGATCACGGAGACCTCGAGGGTGTAGTTGTGCCCGTGCCAGTTCGGGTGGTTGCACGGCCCGTAGGTGTCGCGGTTCCAGCGGGCCGGGCGCGCCGGGTTGTGCAGCCGGTGGGCGGCGTTGAAGTGGACGGTGCGCGTCACGACGACCGGTCCCGCGTCGTCGTGGGACGCGGGTCGGGCGGCGCGGGCGGATCTGCGCGAGGCGGGCATGCGGGGAGCCGAGGTAAGGGCGAATCCCGGCTCCGTCAAATCCCGCGCCGCGCCCGCGTCGCGGGATCGTCACCACGCGGCGGCCCGGGAGCGGGGCTTTTCCGTTGCCTGAGCGGAACGGGCGTCCCTCCTTCTCGTCGACCATGTCCATCCGGTTCACCATCCTCGGCAGCAGCAGTTCGGGAAACTGCGCGCTGCTCGAGGCGGACGGCCGCCGGATCCTGGTCGACGCCGGGTTTTCCGGGCGCCGGCTGGGCGCGATGTTGGAGGCGGCGGGCGTCGCGTTGGAGTCGATCGACGCGGTCTTCCTCACCCACGAACACGGCGACCACTGTTCGGGGCTCGCGGGGCTGCGGCGCGCGCCGGGGCTGAAGGTGTTCGCCAATCGAGGCACGGCCGAGGCCGTGCAACGTTCGCTGGAGTTCAGGCCGGACTGGCGGCTCTTCGAGACCGGCACGTGTTTCGCCTTCGGCGGCATCGACGTCGAGAGCTTCGCCGTGCCGCACGACGCGACCGATCCGGTGGGATTCATCTTTAGTACGGGCGCGGGCGACCTCCTCTCGCCGCGCCGCTCGATCGCGTGGGTGACCGACCTCGGTTACGCGCCCGAACTCGTCCGCCAGCGCATCCGCGAGGTCGACCTCCTCGTGCTCGAGGCCAACTACGACGCCGCCCTCCTCCAGCGCGACACCCGCCGTCCGTGGTCGGTCAAGCAGCGCATCGCCGGCCGCCACGGCCACCTCTCCAACGAGGCCGCCCGCGACCTCGTCGCCTCGGTCGAGCGGCCCCTCTGGCGCCATGTCGCCCTCGCCCACCTCAGCCGCGAGTGCAACACCGTCGAGGCGGTGCACGCCGCGTTCGCCGCCTTCCGCGGGCCCGGGGTCGCCTTCTCCCTCACGGTCGTGCCGCCCGACTCAGCCGGCCCCGTCTACCAACTCCCATGAATCCCACTCCCAAGGACATCCGTCGCACGAAGATCATCTTCACGATCGGCCCGGCCACCGAGTCGCCCGAAGCGCTCGACGCCCTCATGCGCGCCGGCGTCGACGTCTGCCGCATCAACATGGCCCACGCGACCCACGACTGGACGCGCGAGATCGTGCGCCGCGTCCGCGCCGCCTCCGAGCGCACCGGTCGCGAGATCGCGATCATGATGGACGTGAAGGGCCCCGAGATCCGCACCGGCGACGTCGTCACGCCGATGGAGCTCACTCCCGGCGAGGTCTTCGATTTCACGGTGAAGCCGCGCGGCGACGAATGGCGCGGCGAGGAGTTCCGCTCGGTCGACGTGAACTACCGCGACCTCGTCAACGACATCACCGTCGGCGACACGGTGCTCGTCGACAACGGCCTCATCCGCTTCGAGGTGCTCGAGAAGCGGGATTCGCACATCCGCTGCCGCGTCCTCATCCCGGGCAAGCTCTCCAGCCG
Organism: Opitutaceae bacterium; assembly: GCA_036770745.1. Lineage (GTDB taxonomy): Bacteria > Verrucomicrobiota > Verrucomicrobiia > Opitutales > Opitutaceae > DAIPIQ01. The sequence goes on from DAIPIQ010000096.1 coordinate 3,740, forward strand.
CCGCCACATCAACCTGCCCGGCGTCCGCATCAACCTCCCCGCCCTCACCGAGAAGGACATCGCCGACGTGAAGGTCGCCGTCGAATGCGAGGTCGACCTGATCGCGCTGAGCTTCGTGCGCGAGGCGTCCGACCTCGAGAAACTCCACACCCTGCTCGAGAGCCTCGGTTCCCGCGCGGGCGTCATCGCCAAGATCGAGGACCAGCAGGCCATCTCCAACCTCGAGGGCATCATCAAGGCGTGCGACGGCCTCATGGTCGCGCGCGGCGACCTCGGCATCGAGTGCCCGTTCGAGGACCTGCCCATCATCCAGCGCCGCGCGGTCCGCACCTGCCTCACCTACGGCAAGCCCGTGATCATCGCGACCCACATGCTCGAATCGATGATCGCCTCGCCGATGCCCACGCGCGCCGAAGTCTCCGACGTCTCCAACGCGGTCTACGAACTCGCCGACTGCGTGATGCTCTCCGGCGAGACGACCGTCGGCAAATACCCGATCGCCTGCGTCGAGGCCCTCGACCGCATCTCCCGCCGGATCGAGCGCGACGGCGCGAGCGCCCACGCCGTCGAGACGCGGCTCGGCAGCGACCAGGCGAAGATCCTCCGCTCCGCCGTGGTGATGGCCAACGAGCTCCACGCCGCCGGCATCGTCGTCTTCACCCGGCGCGGCTACGTCGCCCAAGGGGTCGCCGCCCTCCGCCCGCCCGACGCCCCGATCTTCGCCTTCACCAACAGCCGCGCGACGCTCCGCCAGATGCGGCTCCTCCGCGCCGTCGAGCCGCTCTTCATGAACTTCGGGGCCGATCCCGAGGTCACGGTCCAGAAGGCGATCGGCCTGCTCCATCAGGACGGTCACGTCCGCCCCGGCGACAAGGTCGTCGTGGTCAGCGACATTCTCGCGAGTGACCGCCTGATCAACAGCATCCAGCTCCGCAACGTCGACTGACCCGCCCCGGCCCGGTCAAGGGACGCATCCGCGCGACGATTCAGGAGGGGCCGGCCTCGCCGGTCGCTCCCACGGATGCCTCCCCGAAATCCAGCCCGTCGCGCCTCCGCGTCGCCATCCCTCCCCTACGGCCAGCGGGAGGTTGACGCGTCTCCGCTCGGGCAACTCACTGCGCGCGTCGAACACCGACCGGCCGCACGCCGCGACGCGTGCTCCAACCCCGCGCCAGTGCCCGCACCCCAGCGTCCCCACCGCTCCCAAGCCTTCACCCTGATCGAGCTGCTCACGGTCCTCGCCATCGTCGGCGTGCTCATCGCGATCCTCACCCCGGTCGTCGGCAAGGCCCGCGCCTCCGCCCGCGACGCCCGCTGCAAATCCAACCTCCGCCAGATCGGGGCCGCGATGACGCTCTACGCCCACGACAACGGCGGCCGCCTTCCCTCCATCGGCCCCTCCGCCTCGCTCGCCGATCCGGCCGCGCACTACTGGCAGATCAAACTCCAGCCCTACACCGGCGCGAGCCTCGCCGACAACGGCTCCGAGATCTCGCCCGAGGGGATGAACCCGATCTTCTTCTGCCCCGAATGGGAGGGCATCCGCACGGCGGAAAACATCCCCCTGAGCGACTTCCGTTTCGGCTATGCGATGACCGCGTCGTTCTCGGAGAACGCCGGGGTGAAGACCCTCGAACCCTCGCGGCGCATCGCACTCGCCGAGATCCGCGACCCGTCGGTCACGCTCCTCGTGATCGAGAGCCCCGAGCTCTCCTTCGACCCGACGACCTCCGCCGGCGGCGCCTACCTCGCCGCCCCCGAACCCCGCGGCGCCTCCCGCCACGGCTCCACCGCCAACTACCTCTTCGTCGACGGCCACGTGAGCAGCAAGAGCCCCCAGGCCGCGAAGGACTGCTTCCCGAAGTAGCGCCCCGCCCGGAACGGCGGCGCCGCTGCGCCCCCCGGTTTGCGCTTCAAGCGCCGTGCCCGAGGCGCCGGCGCGGGTTGATGAAGATCCAACTCGCGGCCGCCAGGAAATACAGCGCCGCGATGATCTGGAGCGGCAGGATCCATTTCCCGGCCGCGCCCGAGCGCTCGACCAGCCACGCGAGGATCACCGGGGAGAGCATGCCGCCGATCTGGCCGACGGTGTTCATCGTCGCACTGACCAACCCCGAGTGCCGGACGCTCACTTCGATGCACGTCGCCCACGAAGCGGCGAGCGCGAACATCGACGCCCCGCCCGCCACGGCCAACAAAAGGGCGGCGGTGTGCGGATCGCCGGTCGTACGGGTGGCTCCGAACATCGCCGCCGAGGCCACGAGGTAGGCCGCTCCGCCCACCAAGGCGCGGCCGAGCCGCAGTCCCAACCTGCGGGCGAGCCAGTCGGTCGTGACTCCCCCGAGCAGGTCGGCCGGCACCGCGAAAAGCATGGGGAGCCCGGCGTACATGGCCAGCGTCGCGGTCGAAAAGCCGAGCGTTCCGAGGAACGTCGGCAGCCAGGTGATCACGAAATAGAACCCGTAGCCGTTGGCGAACGCGACCACGCACAGGAGCCACACCTCCGGGCTGCGCACCAGCGGCCCCCAGAGCGGAGGCGCGGAGCCGTACTCCGTCGCGCCGGCAGGCGTGTCGGCGGAGATGTGCGCCAGCTCGGCGGCGTTCACGGAGGGGTGCTCGGCGGGATGATCGCGAAACCACCGCAACCACGCCCACGCCCAGACGAAGCCCAGACTGCCGAACACCAGGAACACCCCGCGCCAGCCGACCAGCGGAGCGAGCACGAGCACCAGCGGCGGCGTGAGGGCGGCGGCGAAATGCGCGCCGGCGAAGAACACGCCCTGCACCCGGCCCCGCTCCCCCGAGGGTATCCAGCGCGAAAACACCCGCGTCGCACCCGGCCACGCGCCCGCCTCGCCGGCCCCGAAGAGAAAACGGACGGCGACCATGCTCTTGAACCCGACGGTCGCGGCCGTGAGCAGGGTGAACGCCGACCACCACATGACGATGCGCGCCAGCACGCGGCGCGTCCCGATCCTCTCCGCCCACCACGCCGTCGGCACCTCGAAGATCGCGTAGGCCAGTGTGAACGCGCTGAAGACGTAGCCCATCTGCTGCATGGAAAGCCCCAGATCCTCGCGGATGGCCGGGGCCAGCACGCCGATGCAGGCGCGGTCGAGGTAGGTGACGACCGCGAGGGCCACGCAGAATCCCACGACGCCGAAACGAGCGCGCGAGGGCCGGGCCGGGAGGTCGGTGGAGGGGGTCATGCGTTCGCGGCGACGGCGGCAGGATACTCGTTGCACAAATAATGGATGCGGGGCGCGTCCTCGACGATCACGGGAAAGCGGGTGAGATCGGCGAAGAAGAAGTTGTCGCTCAAGTCATCGCACACGCTCGAGACCTCGCTGCTGACCGTGTAGCCGACCCCGTCGATCCTCTCGCCCGTGCCCTCTTCGCCCCAGAACTGGTGAATCGTGCGCGGCGGGATGCAGACGCTCTCCCCCGGCCGGAGGCGCACGATCCCTCCCGCGGTGATGGAGCGGCGACAACCATCTACGACGACGGTGAGCGGCGTCTTCGCCGCACGATCCTCGGCATCGATGCCGGTCAACTGCACGCAGATGTTCCCGCCGCCGCGGTTGATGATGTCCTCCCGCTTGGTGCGGTGGAAGTGCGCCGGAGCGCGCTGTCCTTCGGGGTCGAGGATGAGTTTCTCGGCATAGCTTTTCGGATACCTCGGATCGTTGAGGGATCCGTTGCGCAGGGTGAACAGGGTGCGGCCGATGTTCGGGAAGTCGCGGCTGCCGAAGTCGGTCACGTCCCAGCCGAGCATGCAGTCGCGCACCTCGTCGTAGTCGGGACCGGCGCCCTCCCAATCGCCGACGGTCCATTCCGCGATCGGCGGCAGGGCGATCCGGAAGCGCCGGAAGACGATCTTCGCGGTCGCGATGCTTGCTTCGATGCGGGAGCGGGTCAGCGGTTGGACGGGCATCATGATGAAGCGGTGCGCAACGCCCTCGGGTCCGAGGGCCGTTCGACATCCAGCGCGCCGAAACGAGCAGGCGGCGCAAACGACGCGCGGGATGGGAAAGCACCCGACACGGGTTAGAACCTCCTTTGCACCGAAAAGAGGATCGTGCGCGGCGGAGCGACAGTGTTGCTGGAAGGCGCAATCGCGTAGAGTGGCAAGACTTCGTCCGTCAGGTTGTTCACGTTCAGACTGAAGTTCCACTGCCTCATCGTGTAGTCGATGCCCGCGTCGAACACCTGACCGCCGGGAAGGCGGTAGGCATTGTCACTGGATCCCATCATGCTGGTTTGGTAGACGATCCCGCCCTTGATCCGAAAACCATTCCTTTGCTCGTTTCGAAGGTCATAGGCGGCGAAGGCGGTGAACTTGTCGCCCGGGACGCCGCGAATCTCCTGGCCGGTGACGGTGTTGGTCTTGATCCGGGCGTAGCCGCCGATGAGCGTGACGCGCGGGAGCGGGTTGCCGAAGAATTCGAGTTCCCAGCCGCGTGCCTGGTTGCCCGGTTCGAGCACGTTGATGGCCTGGCCGGGAGCCGACGGCTCCAGATTACCGCGGACGGCGTCCTTGCTGACGGTATCGAAACGGGCAAGCGAGACCGTCAGCTTGCCGTTCAGCAGTTCGGTCTTCACGCCGAACTCGTCGTTGGTGCGAGTCGATTCGGCCCCGAAAAACTCCTGGCGCGGGTCGGCGGAGGGAATGTTGGGGAACCGCGGCACCTGCCGCAACGGCGCACCCGCCTCGCTGTGGGAAGCGTAGAACGCGAGCCAGGGCCGGGGCTTGAGGGTGATGCCGTACATCGGACTGTCGAGGTCGGCGGGATCGGGCGAAGTGACCGCACGGTTGTTGATGCGATCGACCTGTCGCCGACCGCTCGCGGTGTCGCGACGCAGACCGCCGGTCACCACCACCCGGTCCTGCCAGATGCGGGACTGGTGGTTGATGAAATAACTCAGCGAACGATTGTCCGTGGTCTGGCTCTGGGTGAGTGCGGCGGCGCCGAGCGGCACATCGTTGTCGGGGGCATAGACGTTGATGTCCGCGATCGCGCCGATCCTGAGTATGTTGTCGGTATCGACGCGCGTGAACTCGTAGCCCGCCAGAGTCTGGCTACGGATGCCGAAGACCTCGTAGGTGACGACGAGATCCCCTTGGGCGGAAACTCGTTCGGTCTGGTTCGGATTCAATTGGTACGTGCGTGGCACATACAGACCACCGTCGGCGCCGATGTACTGGTCGTGCCCTGCACGCACCTTTGGCGTCTCCGTGTCGATGGACTGCCCCATGAGCGTCTGGCGCACGGAAACGTGCTCCGAGAACGCATGGGTGAGCGTCACGAAGAGGTTGGCAACCTCCTGCACGCGGCCCTCCAGTTTGCGGTCGTTGGTGTTGAACGAGGTGGGGGCCCAGCGTCGCTCGAACGAGACGGTGGGCGTGGCGCCGGTGGGATTGCGAAACGCGCCGGTCGCCACAGTCGGCAGGAAAGGCAGGTAGACCGCGCCTTCGTTGCTCGTCGTCGTCGCGTCGAGGTACTCGCCTTCAACGAGGAGATTTGTGCGCGAGCCGATGCGCCAGTTGAGCGAAGGATTCACGCTGAGCTTCCGCACTTCTTCGACATCACGCCAACCGCCCCCGTCCTGTGCTCCGACGACGACCCGATACGCGAGATTTCCGCGAGCCGGGGACACGGGGCCGCCGACGTCGAGCTCTCCCCGGAGCATTCCGTAACTGCCGACAGTCGTGCGCAACGAGGCATGGCGTTTGTCACGAGGCTTCTTCGTGATGCGGTTCACCAGTCCGCCGGGCTCGCTGGCGCCAGCGATCGCCGCCGCCGGCCCCTTGATGATCTCGATGCGGTCGAGACTCACGTTGTCGGAGACGTAGTTGCTCATCCGAAACCCGTTGCGATAGACGTTGAACGCATCGAAGCCGCGAATGACCGTGCCGTCTGAAACGTTCTGCCGGTAGGAAACGCCCGGCACGTAGGCCACGGCTTGGGCGTAGTCGACCGCCCCGATGTCCTCCATCAGCGCCGAGGTCACGATGCTCACGGATTGGGGCACGTCGAGGATCGGCGTCTTCAGCCGGGTCGCCGATGAGAAGGCCGTGACGCCGTAGCCCTCCGTGGTTCCGCCTGACACATCGAAGACATCCAGTAGAACGACCGATTCCTCCACGGGACGGGGGGAGGATGCCGCCGCTTGAGCCCGCGCGACGGAGTGTGCGAACGGAGAACAGGCAAGCGACGCGAGCACGAGGGCACGAATGTGATTTTTCATGGGGATTCCAGGCATGGGGTTGGTCTGACTGCAGGCCTCGGGCAGAGCACAAGGGGTCACCCTGCCGAGACCGGCTCGAGACGCGCTGGAGGATGTGTCGCACTTCCTTACGCACAATGGGTCCGCCGTTTTCCAGTAAAACCTGGGCCATCGTCCCGGGTCGTTCGCTCGCGCTCGGTTTTACGGGAAAACACCGAGCCGCTTTCGCGGCTCGCGTCGCGAAGCCAGAAGGACCCAGGACGCGTGACCCGCCACCACGGCGCCGCGCCTCCGCCCAGCCCCACGTTCATGCCCGATCGTCTTCCTTCCGCAATCTGCAGCCGCTGTCTGACATTCGTTCTTGCCCTCGCTCTTTTCGCGAGCGGCCGGGCGAGCGGCGACCATCATCCGGCCATCCGCACCGGCTCGCCGAACCTCGACCGGGCGTTCCGGATCGCCTTGGGCGACATCCGCTCCAACGTCATCCCTTTGCAGGCGGCCGATGGAGCGGCCGCCTCGGGCGCCGGGAGCCTGCTCGACAACCTGCTCACCGTGGCCGGAGCCGGCGAAGCCCTGCTGCCCGATCAACCGGCCGTGTTGACGGCAGGGCTGGATTACGGGGTCTTTCCCAGCGACCATGCGGTCAGTACGTGGAGCGGCTTCAATCTGCTCGATCCCGAGGTCGCCCGGACCACTCTGTTGGTCACGCTCCGCCGGGACGAAGGCGCGCTTTTGATCGCGGGTCGCTATTTCGACACCGTCCTCTGGACGATCGGCGCTTGGGAATACTATCTCGCGACCCTCGACCGCACGTTCCTCGAAGTCGCGCTCGAAGCGACCGAAAACGCATTGCGACTCTCCGAGGCGCGTGAGTTCGACGCCGAGCTCGGGCTCTTTCGGGGACCCGCCGTCTGGGCGGACGGCATTTCCGCCTACCCGGACCGTTGGGCTCGGGAAGTGGGCGGGAGAGCCCACATCATGGCGTGGCCCGCGTTGAATCCCGATCGCGTGAGCCGGCCGGGATTCGGCATCCCGATGCATGCCCTCTCGACCAACTGCGTCTTCTTCCGAGCCTACGAACTCGCGGGGGAGATGCGCCGCGCGCTGGGCCTGCCGAAAGACGAGGAATGGGCGCCGAAGGCGGTCGCGCTGAAAACCGCGATCAACGCGCACTTCTGGCGGGAGGACGCCGGATGCTATCGATACCTCGTCGATCGCCATGGAGGCAGCGACGCCCAGGAAGGCTTCGGACACTCGTTCGCCATCCTCTTCGGAGTGGCCGATGCCGCGAAGACCGAGCGCATCCTCGACACGCTGCACATCACGCCGGAAGGCATTCCCTGCATCTGGCCGAACTTCCCGCGCTACGAGACCGCCGATGGTTCCGGCTTCGGCAACCACTGCGGGACGGTGTGGCCTCCGATCTCCGGGCTCTGGGCGGAAGCGGCCGCCCGCAGCGGTCGCATCGACGCGTTCGCCCTCGAGCTCACGCGCCTCGCCGACCGGGCATGCCGGGACAACCAGTTCGCCGAGATCTACCACCCCCTCACCGGGCGGATCTACGGTGGACTCCAGGAAGGCGTGACCGGCCGGACAGGGGCGACGATGCAAAGCTTCCTCGAAGCGCGGCTTGGCATCGGCAACGGCGCCCTGCCCGCGGCGATGGAGGTTCTCTTCCCCGCTCAGGCGAGCCGAGGCGACGGGATCCGGCTCTGGCAGGCCTGCACGCGGCAAACCTGGAGCGCCACGGCCTACGTGCGCATGGTTCTCCGCGGATTGTTCGGCATCGACCTCACGGAAGAGGGCATGCGATTCGCACCGGTCGTGCCGGATGGACTCGGCCCGGTGCGATTGTTCAACCTCGGCTATCGTGGCGCCGTGATCGACATCGAGGTCAGAGGGTCGGGAAGCCGGGTGACAAGCCTCACGATCAACGGGCGACCCGCGAGCCTGCTGCCGGCTGAAGCGGCCGGGCGGCAGCGGATCCTCATCGAACTCGCCGGCGGTTGATTTCCGGTCTGTGGAGTATCGCTGCCGCGGAGATCCCTCCCTAACGCTTTCGGCCAACTGTTCGAAACGGCGATCGCCTCCGCGAAGACCACTGGTGCAGAGCACCTCGGCCATCGTGATTCCTCGCCCCCCCTCAGACCGAAACCTTTCGCCAATCCACACGCCTATACCCACCACGAAGTGTCACTCATCACCGGATCGTACCTGGCAGAGTGTTCGCCACGAAGAAAGGTGCGGGCGATTTTGGAAAGACGGTGATCGCAGCCAGCACGGCGAAGAGCATGCGTGCCGAAGGTGGCTGTCTGGCAGCCGGAGGCCTCAAAATCCGTTGTAAGTGTTCCGCGATGCGTCTGTGCGAGTTCAGGACGGATACCGGAGCGCATCACTTCGTGTACTGCGGAGATCGGGAGTTGTCTGCCAGGACGAGGCGATGAATCTCCGCTCCAGCGAGCAGGAAGGCCCCGACCGCAAACGGCTCGGAGTGGGTCGGGGCGAAGTGCGCCGGCGCTTCGCCGATCGGCTGCACATGCTGGAGTCTGCCGTCGTCACTCACGCAGGCGGCGAGAGCGTTCCAACCGCGCAAAAGCGCGGGTTCGAAGCGAGCCTGGTCGAGCAGGCCCCGATTGATGCCCCATGCCAGGGCAAAGATGTAGAATGCGCTGCCGCTCGTCTCACGTGCGGGATGCGACGCCGGATCGAGCAGCCCCGTCCGCCACAGGCCGTCCGGCTGTTGGGCGCCGAGCACGGACTCCATCATCGAGCAAAAGAGATCCTTGTAGCGCGCGCGGTCGCGATAGTCCCTGGGCAGGCGGTCGAGGCACCGAGCCAGACCGGCGACGACCCATCCGTTGCCGCGCGACCAGTAAAGGCGCTTCCCGTTGGGCTCGCGTAAATCGAGGTAGCTTTCGTCCCGGGCATAAAATCCGTCCGAGGGGATGTAGAGTGTATCCGTGGTGAGCCACCACTCCCGATTCATGAATTCAAGATAACGCGGGTCCTTCGTGACCGTGTAGGCGTCGAGCCATGACGCTGGGGCCATGAAGAGCGCGTCACACCATGACCAACGATCCTGACTGCCAGAAAGCCCCCAATCCAGCGGCGTGGTGGCGGGCTTCGCCAGAATGCGCTCGAAAAGCGCGAGCGATGGCTCGAGCGATCGTGGGTCACCCGTGCGGCGGTGCATGCCGAAGTAGGCTTGGATTACGCATTGATCATCGGCGTGGTAGTCTTTCGGGGCAGGCATCCACTGCAGTTGCTCGAAGCGTCGGGCCAGTTCCTCGTGGAATCGTGGAGAGGCAGAGCGCTCGGCAAGCGCGAGCCCCCCGATGTAGAAAGGCGCGATCACCCAGTCACGCGGATCCCTCTTGTAGTCCTGGGCCAATTGCCAGTCCGCAGCACGTTCGAGAAGGCGCAGGATTTCCCCAGCGTCAAAGGGGCGCTCCAAAAACGAGGAGTCGGTCGGCTCAGGTGCCGTCGCCGACCAGGCAGAACGATCATCCGAGAGGGTGGCCAGCCGAGGGCTCCAGACGATGGTATCGACACGAAAGGAGTTTTCGGGGGCCGAGTGGGAGCTCGTCCCGGGGTGCGTGCCTGCTGACCGCACCAAGAGATGCACCTGGACCATTCGGCGCCACTGTTCGGGGTCATGCGTAATCTTGCCCGTCAAGATCGGGTCGGAGGTAAGGTCGAAAGTGCTCCATACAATCTCGGTAGCAGCCAGATCGGGGCACCTGGCGACGACAGCGCGCCCGTCGCGCTCGTCGTCGCGGAAAATCAGGTAGGCCGCGGCCGGTCGGTATGGCCGAGCCTCCGCAAAAAGCTCGGAGGCTGCAGCCGGGTGCGTCGCCGGGACGGTTTCCTTCCAACGGGTGACCTGATGTGCTTTCCACGTCGAGCCGTCGAAGCGGATCAGGTGGTGCTGTGGCACGCTTTCCCCGGCTGGTGGCCAGAAGGTGGCAATGTGGGGGCGGCCCTTGGCGTCGGCGGCCACGGAGGGCGTTTGCATGGTCGCGTTTGGTGCCGGAACGTGCACGGCGCGTCCTGCTTTCTGCGTCGAAATCGGTACCTCGAGCTTCTGATCATCCGCTGCGGTCCATGTGACCCCTCCGTCCTTCGAACGGGCGTAGGCAAGGGTGCAGGTGGCGTTTGCGGCCGAAGTGTCGCGCCAGGTCCACGCCGCGTGGATGGCGCCATATTGGTCGACATGCCAACCGGGGTGCGCCGGCTGTGCGCTCCCTCCGTTGAGCAGGTTGTCGTGGATCTGTTTCCAAACCCGCGTGGCTGTCGTGTAGTGGTTGACAACAAGATCGCCTCCGGACGCGTCGTCGCGATAGACGAATAGAAGATTGCCGTCAGCCAGCCGAAGGAAGGTCGGCTGGGAGACTTTGGGGCACCTTGAACATCAAAAGTCATTGTCAGGCAACTTTATGCGTGAACTTCGCAGGTTGCTCGGTAGAGTATAGCGCATGGACGCATACCAGCCCAGTTTCTTCGACGAGAGCGAACGTTTGGCGGCATTGACCAAGCTCAACGACCCCTTGTTCGCCCTCGCTACATACGTGGATTTCGAGTTGTTCCGTCCGACCCTCGACGGTGTCTTCAAGCGCTCGCCCAATGCGCCCGGGTCCAAGCCCTATGACGTGGTCTTGATGTTCAAGATCCTGATCCTGCAGCGACTCTACAAGCTCTCCGATCAGCAGGC
>DAIPIQ010000097.1:0-14559 GCA_036770745.1 Opitutaceae bacterium
CGCTTCGGCTTCAACTACGACCCCTCCCACCTCGGCTACCAGGGCGTCGATTACGTGAAGTTCATCCGCACGCTCGGGTCGCGCATCTTCCACGCCCACATGAAGGACGCCTGGTGGGGCCACGGCGACGGCACGGTCGGCGTCTTCGGCGGCCACACCGGCTTCGGCGACGCCCGCCGCTTCTGGGACTTCCGCTCCCCCGGCCACGGCGACATCCGCTTCGAGGACATCATCGTCGCCCTCAACGACGTCGGCTACCGCGGCCCCCTCTCGGTCGAGTGGGAGGACATCCGGATGGACCGCGTCCATGGCGGCACGGAGGCCGCGGCGTTCGTCCGCCGCATCGACTTCCCGCCCAGCTCCCTCGCCTTCGACGCGGCCTTCGACAAGAAGAACCAGTAACCCCGGTCCCCGGGAAAACCTTTCTCCATCATGTCCATCAAAGTTGGAATCATCGGCGCCGGCGGCATGGCGAACTACCACGTCGCCGGCTTTCGTCAGGCCGGCGCGGAGGTCGTGGCCCTCGCCGACGTCAACGGCGGGGCCGCCCAGAAGGCGGCCGCCCGCCACGAAATCCCCCAGTCCTACGGCGACGTCGGCGAGATGCTGCGCGGGGTGAAGGGCCTCGACGCGGTCTCGATCATCGTGCCGAACAAGTTCCACGCGCCGCTCGCGCTCCAGGCGCTCGCCGCCGGCAGGCACGTCTTCTGCGAGAAACCGCCCGCCCTCGACGCCCGCGAGGCCGCGCGGATGGTCGCCGCCGCGAAGAAGGCGCGGCGCACCCTGATGTTCAACTTCAACAACCGCGCCCGCCCCGAGTCCTACGCGATGATGGACCACATCCGCGCCGGCACGGTGGGCGTGATCAACAGCTGCCAGGCGAAATGGATCCGCCGCACCGGCATCCCGGGCTTCGGCGGCTGGTTCACGACCCGCGCCGTCTCCGGCGGCGGCCCGTTGATCGACCTGCTCCACATGATCGACCTCGGCCTTCACTTCATGGGGAATCCGGAACCTGAATACGTCCTCGCCCAGACCTTCGACGACCACATCACCGACAAGTCGTTCAAGGGCCCGTGGGGCATCGCCGACGTCGAGAAGGGCGTGACCGACGTCGAGGCCGCCGCGCACGGCTTCGTGCGCTTCAAGACCGGGCAGGTGATGTCCTTCCAGGTCTCGTGGGCCGAGATGAACCACCGCGAGGAGGTCTCCGTCGTCTTCCAGGGTTCGAAGGCCGGCGGCATGGTCCGACGCCTCTTCGGCTCCGACGGGCTCGACGCCACCGCGATCGACGCCTGCGAGCTCTACACCCACGAACACGGCCGCCCGGTCAACCGCTCGATCGTCGTCCCCGCCGACGAGTCGATGGGGCGCGTCCGCTCTGCCGCGAACTTCATCCACGCCCTCGAGGGACGCGAGGAACCGCTCAACACCCCCGAACAGGCCGCCGGCCTGATGAAGATCATCGACGGCGCCTACAAGTCCGCCGCGACCGGCCGGCCCGTGAAGCTCTGACCCCTGCCCGCACATGAAACTCAACCGCAAACTCCGCATGGGCATGGTCGGCGGCGGTCGCGGCGCCTTCATCGGCGCCGTCCACCGCATGGCCGCCGCCCTCGACGGCCGCATCGAGCTGGTCGCCGGCTGCTTCTCCGCCGACCCGGAGAAATCCCGCCTCTCCGGGGCCGACCTCCACCTCGATCCCGCGCGCGTCTACGCCGACTACGCCACGATGGCGCGGGCCGAGGCCGCCCTGCCCGTCGACCGGCGGATCGACTTCGTCTCGATCGTCACCCGCAACAACACCCACTTCGCCGTCGCCGGCGAGTTCCTCCGGGCCGGCTTCAACGTGGTCTGCGACAAACCCCTCGCCTTCTCGCTCGACGAGGCGAAACGCCTGCGCGCACTCGTCCGCGAGTCCGGCAAGGTCTTCGCCCTGACCCACAACTACACCGGCTATCCGATGGTGAAGGAGGCCCGGGAGCTCGTCCGCACCGGCCGGCTCGGGCGGATCCTCAAGGTCGTGGTCGAGTACCCGCAGGGATATGCGATCACCGCCCTCGAGCAGAAGGGCGACGGGAAGATCTCGAACTGGCGGATGGACCCCGCGGTCTCCGGGGCCTCGAACTGCATGGGCGACATCGGCACCCACGCCGAGAACCTCGCACGCTTCATCACCGGGCTCGAGATCGAGTCGATCTGCGCCGAACTCTCGACGTTCATCCCCGGCCGCCCGCTCGACGACGACGGCAACTGCCTGATCCGTTACGAAGGCGGGGCGAAGGGCATCCTCTACGCCTCGCAGATCTCCAACGGCGACGAGAACAACCTCACGATCCGCGTCTACGGCACGAAGTGCTCGCTGGAGTGGCGGCAGGAGGAGCCCAACGACCTCGTCGTGAAACAGGTCGATCAGCCCGTGGAGGTGCGCCGCCGCGGCAACTCCTACCTCTCCCCGATCGCGCAGAAGTACTCGCGCACGCCCTTCGGCCACCCGGAGGCCTTCATCGAGGCCTTCGCCAACGTCTACCTCGCCGCCGCCGAGGCGATCGCCGACGAGGTCTCCGGCCGCAAACTCCGGAAAAGCTACGACTTCCCCACGGTCGACGACGGCGTCGCCGGCATGGCCTTCATCGCCGCGGTCGTGAAGAGCGCGCGCTCGAAGGCGAAGTGGACGAAGCTCCCGAAGATCTGAACCGGGACAAGTCGGTCGGAATGGACACCGAGGCCGCGGCGATTGCAGGGGAGCTTCAGGGAGCGGTGGGATAGGACGTGGCCGCAGCCTGATGTCGTGGGCCTGATGTCGTGGGCCGGGGTTTATCCCCGGCTTCCGACTGAGAGAGCCACAGAAGCCGGAGATCAACCCCACGACCATGGCAGGGCAAGCGCCTGTGGTCGGAGGGTGATCGCGGCTTTTCTCCGGCACTCGCTCGCGGGCGCGGGCGGCCCCGCCGGGTGTGGCATCGGGGTTGCTTGCGGAACGACGTGCCCGCCCGCCTTCGTGGTCTCCTTCTTGCGTTCGCCCTCGCGACCTCGCCGGCGCTCGCGGGCGAAGCCGCTCTTGTCCCGACCGTCGCGCCCTCCGCGCCCGACGATCTCGTGCTCGGCCCGCCGTGGAGCGGGCCCGGAGCGGACGCGGCCCGCCACGTCTCGCGCGCGGCCCTGGCGCGGCTCCCGGGCGCGAAGACCTTCGTCGATCGGGTCTCCCCGTCGCTCCCTCCCGCCGAGCTCACGGGGCTGCCGCTCGCCTCGTTGTTCGCGACCCTCCCCGCCGGCGCCGGGGCCGACGGCCTCGTGCTGCGCGCCGCGGACCGCTGGGAATCGTGGCTGCCGCTCTCGTTGATCGAGCGGGAGGACCCGTATCTGATTCTCTACTACAACGGCAAGGCGCCCGGGGAACCGGACGGCTGGCCCGTCGTCGGCGGGCGCGAGCTTCTCGTCCCCTACCACGCCTACGTCAGCCGGGCGGAACGGCCCGGCTTCGTGGACGACACGCCGTTCGGGATGATCTCGGCCTCGCAGGTGGTCGCGATCGAGGCGACGACCTGGGCCGCCCGCTACGCGCCCTACCACGCGGGGCCGCTCGCCCGACTCGACGACCTCGCCGCCCGCGGGCGCGCCCTCTTCCTCCGCGCCTGCCACACCTGCCACGAGGGGCCCGGCGGAGTCGGGGGGAATCTCTCCCTGCGCCCGTTCCACGTCCTGCAGACGCACGCCACGGTCAACCAGGCCTACTTCCGCTTCGTCGTCGAGGACGCCTCCCGGGCCTATCCCGAAACGGTGATGCCGAAGTACCCGGACCTCACTCCCGAGCAGTTCGCCGCCCTGGAAGCATTCCTGCGCGCCTCGATCGAGGAGGAGCGGCCGTAGCCCCGGGGGGCGGGAGTTCCAGCGTTTCGCGATTTGTCCCACGGCCGGCCGGCCCCGGGGGCGGAGATCATGCTGAAGGATCCGCATCCGCAAACGCGGAAACCACTCCCAACCGACATGAAAACACACGTCTCCACCGGGCTCCTGCCCGTTCTCCTCGCCGCGGCGACCGCCAGCCTGACGGCACAGTCACCGCGGTCGGAGGGCGGCCTCACCGTCCTCGACAGCTTCATCGCGGAAGAGACCGCCGTCGAAGGGTCCGACACCCTCATGCAGACCGCGCGCCCGATCGACTCGGTCTTCACCGAGGGTCTCGGACTTCTGGATACACCGCGCTCCGTCACGGTCCTCACCCCGGAGGCGATGCGCCAGCTCGCGGTCCGCGGCTTCGACGACCTCGACCGCGCGGGGGCCGGCCTCACCCGGCCCAACATCTTCGGCATCCCCGGCCTGCCCTTCATCCGGGGCGACAACGCCGGCGTCTACTTCAACGGCATGCGCCGCATCCCCAACCAGAACGAGACGCCCACCTCCTTCGGCTCGCTGGAGTCGATGGACATCGTGAAGGGGCCGGCCCCCGCGCAGTTCGGCCCGACCAACGCCGGCGGTTACGTGAACTTCATCCCGAAGTCGCCCTACTTCGACCGCTTCCGCGGTTCGATCGAGACGACCTTCGGCCGGTGGGATCATTTCAACACCCAGGTCGACGTGGGAGGACCGGTGCTTCTCGGCGACACCCCCCTCGCCTACCGCGTCTCGATCACCTCGCAGCAGGCCGACAGCTACTACAACAACGTCGGCAACGACTACATCTCGGTCTACGCCGCGCTCAAGGCGCGCCTTTCCGAGAAGCTCACGGTCTTCGCCGGCACGGAGTACTACAGCTTCAAGTCCAACGAAAACGCCGGGTGGAACCGCGTGACCCAGGACCTCATCGACAACGGGAACTACATCTACGGCGAGATGGACCCCAACACCACCTCGCCCGCCTTCGGGGGCTTCACCAACAACGACCTCGTCGACGACTTCTTCCCCACCCAGAACGCGGTGCCGCTCGGGGTCGACGACCCCAACCTCGCCCTCGTCGTGCCCGCGGCCGACTTCCAGGCGCGCTTCGGCGTGCCGACCGGTGCGGGCTCGGCCTACCTGACCGGCCCCGCGGCCGCGGCCATCCCGATCTTCTTCCAGGGCTCGCTCTTCGGCTACAAGTACACGCCCGGCTACTTCAGCGGCGGCGGCCGGCTCTTCACCAAGAAGATCGAAGGCAACCAGGTGCTCTCCGACCCGAGCGACTTCGCCGACTCGACCACCGCGATCTTCTTCACCGACCTCGTCTGGTCCCTCGACAACGACCGGCGCTTCAGCGCCAAGACCTTTGCCGAATACATCCTCACCGAGAAGCTCTCCAGCTACGGCTTCGCCCACAACTCCGACTCGGTCGCCTTCGAGCAGAAGCTCGCCTTCGACGAGAAGCGCACGATCGGCGGCGTGCGCACCACGCTCCAGTACGGGGCCGACTACCGCTTCACCTACAACAGCGACGCCAACGACTTCTTCGTCGAGCCCTTCAACCGCCGCGACGTCTCAAACCCCGTGATCACCGCCCAGTCGATCGTGCTCGCCGGCCCGCAACTCGGCTGGGCGCTGATCGGCGGCAGCGAGTCGCGCCTCCACCAGCTCGGCTTCTTCGGGCAGGCGCGCTTCGAGTTCACCGACACGTTCTCGGTCTTCGCCGGCCTGCGGGCCGAGCGGGCCTGGTTCCAGACGCGCGGCACGCCGAAGGAGTCGGCCGTCAAGGAGCCGTTCACCAGCGGCAACAAGAGCTACTGGAGCGGCTCGATCAACCCGATCCTCAAGGTCACCGACAACGTCTCGCTCTACGCCGCGATCCAGCAGGGCACCTCGCTCAACCCCGCCCAGACCGGCGGCGTCAACGGCGGCGAGCGCAACTTCGTCGAGGCCCCGTTCTACGAGGGCGGGGTGAAGGTCGGCCTGCTCGACGGCCGCCTCTACGGCGCCGCCTCGGTCTACACCTACGAGAAGGAGACGCTCGCAAACCTGCCCACCGGAGCGATCGACTCCGACCGCTACGAGGCCTCGGGCTACGAGTTCGAACTGAGCTTCGCCGCGACCGATCAGCTCACGATCGTCGCCAACTTCGGCGAACAGGTCTCCAAGTTCGAGGGAGGTTTCCCCTTCACCACCGTCCCGATGACGCCCGAGCAGGTGGCCCTCTACGCGGGGGCGATCCAGTACGACGTCGTGCGGCCCACGAACGTGCGCTATGCCCGCAACCCCGAGGCGGAGCGCGCCGGCTACCCGCAGTTCGCCGCGAACCTCTTCGCCGTCCTCAACTTCAAGAACGGCTTCGGCGTGGGCTTCGGCCCGTCCTACAAGGAGGCGTTCTGGCTCGACAACGAACGCACGCTCCGGCTCCCCGACGCCCTCGTCTGGAACGCCAACCTCTTCTACAAGGCCGAGCGCTGGGAGGTCTTCGCCCGCTTCAACAACCTCACGAGCGAGGACTACTTCCTCGGCTCGACGTTCGCGCCCACGATGATCGTGACGAAGGCCGAACCGTTCGAGGCCCAGGTCAGCTTCAAGATCAAGTTCTAGGAGCGATCCCCGCGGTCGTGAACATGCGCCCGGCAGGCCGCGAGCCGCCTGCCGGGCGCGCCTGTGGAGACCAGCGCTCGCGCCCCGTCTGGATCGCCCCATCCTCCTCGTCGCAATCCCGCTGAGCCTCCGGCGAGCCGGCCGTCGGCGCGACCCGCCCCGCTCAACCCGCCGGGACGCAGAGCCCGGGGGTGATTTCCTCCCAAGTCCGACAACCGCTGAGCGCGAGGGTCAGACGCAGTTCGCAGAGGAAATTCTCCAACACCCGCCGCACGCCGGCCTCGCCGCCCACGGCCAGGCCATGGATCCACGGACGGCCGAGCGCGACGAAATCGGCCCCGAGCGCGAGCGCCTTGAAGGCGTCGGCCCCGCTGCGCACGCCGCTGTCGAAACCGATCTCGAGCGCGCCGCCCGCCGCGGCCGCGATCTCGGGCAGCGCCTCCAGGCTCGCGATGCCGCCGTCGACCTGACGTCCCCCGTGGTTGGAGACGACCACGCCCTCGACGCCGCAGTCGATCGCGCGGCGCGCGTCGTCGGGGTGCTGCACGCCCTTGACGAGGATCGGCAGGCGCGTGAGCCCGCGCAGCCACGCGAGATCCTCCCACGCGAGCGCCGGATCGCCGAAGACGCGGAGAAAAGTCTCCACGATCCGCGCCGGACCCGCGTCGGGGCCGGCGAGCTCGCGGAAGACCGGATCGCTGGCGAGGTTGGCGAGCCCCTTGCCCTCGAGAAACGGATTGTGCCCGAGGCCGAGATCGCGCTCGCGCCAGCCGAGCATCTTGGTGTCGACCGTGAGCACGATCGCGGCGTGGCCCGCCGCCTCGGCCCGGGCGACGAGGCTCGCGGTCAACGCCCGCTCCCGGCTCCAGTAGAGTTGGAACAAACGCCCGCCTTCCGGCGCCGCCGCCGCGACCTCCTCGATCGAGCGCGAAGCCTGGCAGCTCTGGACGAACGGCAGCCCCGCCGCCGCCGCCGCGCGGGCGGAGGCGAGCTCGGCCTCCGGATGGTAGAGCTCCTGCAGGCCGATCGGAGCCAGCACGACCGGGGCCGGCGCGCGCAGGCCGAAGAGCCGCGCCTCGGGCGCCGGCGTGGAGATGTCGGTGAGCATCCGCGGCCGGATCCGCCAGCGCCGGAAGGCCGCGAGGTTCTCCGCCATCGTCTCCTCGCGACCCGCCCCCCCGAGGTAGGCCCAGGCGCGGGCGTCGAGCACGGCGCAGGCCCGCCGCTCCCACTCCGCCGCCGCGACCGGCCACCGCGGCGGGTCCTCGCGGTAGAGCCGCATCTGGTGTTCCAGCGCGAGGACGGTGGGGACGGGGGACGACACGAATTCCGCGGCGACCCTCAGGAGGCGATCGACTCCCGGCGCATGGCTTCGCGGAACCCGCCGGGCGTCGAGCCGGTGTACTTGCGGAAGAACCGCCCGAAATACGACGGATCCTGGAACCGCAGTTCGTAGGCGATCTCCGCGATCGTGAGGGTCGAGTGCACGAGCAGCCGCTTGGCCTCCAGCACCACCCGCTCGTGGATCAACCCGCTCGCCGAGTGACCGACCGCACGCCGGAGCGACTCGTTGAGCTGGGAACGCGAGATCTGCATCCGCCGCGCGATCTCGCCCACCTCCACCACCCCGGGCGGAGACTCCTCGAGCGCGAGCCGGAAACGGTGAAAGACCAACTCGCAGTCGTCGACCGGGCGGTTCGCCCCCAGCCGGCCGCGGCGCGCGAAGCACTGCCGCGCGAGGCTGAGCAGGATCATGAGGAAACCGCGCGCCATGTCGTCGCGGCCCGCCGCCTCGACCCGCACGAACTCGCGGAACTGGGCCAACAGCGACTCGATCCGCGCGCCCTCCCAGGCGTCGAGCACGAGCACCGGGTCGATGTTTTCCGGATACAGGAACGGCATCTTCGCCAGCAGATCCGGCCGCTGGTTGCCCATCGCGAAGAACTCCGGCGTGAAGCCCGCGATCCACCCGCGCGCCCGCTCGGATAACTCCCACGCATGCACCTGCCCCGGGGAGACGACGATGAGCGAACCCGGCTCGAACGGGTGCGTGTGCAGATCGCACCGCACGCTGCCGCGCCCCTGCGCGAGCCAGATGATCTCGAAGAAGTCGTGGCGGTGCGGGACGAAACGGTTGTGCGGCACGTCGTCCGCCTCCTCGAAAGGCACGAGGTGAAAGCAGCCGCTCTTGTGCACGCCGCGCCGATAGCCGCTCATCGGATAGCTCGCGATCTGGCCTTGCCTGGACATGTTCCCCAAACCTCCCGCGCGATGTGGAGCGGTCGGCCCCCCTTCGGCCGCGCGTGCCCCGGGGAAAGCAGGAACGAAGCCAACCACGTCGGGAGCGATCATGGCCGGTAGGAGCGCCGCTGGTAGGTCGCGCGCGGCCACGGAAACGGCTCCTCGCCCGGATCGTAGAGCGGGAGCACGCCCGCCATCTGCATCTCCCCCACCGAGTCGTCGAAATACTCGATCCACTCGATCAGCTTCTGGTCCTTGATCCGCCCGAAACACAGCGAGGCCTCGATCTGCTCGGCCCCCGTGCGGGCGCTCGTCGCCCCGTAGAACCACTCCACGACATACCAGTCGCCCTCCGCGAGGTAGCGCTTGTTGCGCAGGAAGAAGTCCTTGCTGACGTCGGTGAAGGTGAAGACCTTGTCGAGCGCCGCGTTGTTGGCCGCATCGCTCCGGCCGAACGGGTAGCCCTCGACGATCTCCGGGTGCTTGTGGTCGAACCAGACCGCCTCGCGGGTGTTGATGAAATCGACCGCCGAATCGTTGCCCGGCACGGGCTCGCCGCGCAACGCGGCCCCGAGGCCGGAGATCACGAGCGGGAGAAGAAGGAGGGAACGGGTGCGCATGGCCGTGTCAGTTGATCCGCTCCGGGCCCATCACGACCGAGGCCGGCGCCGGGAAACGCGGGTCGCCCTCGTCGAGCGGCATCCGCCCCGCCACCTGCTCCAGCGCGATCGCCGCATCCCAATACTCCTTGAAGACGACGATCCGCCCGTCGCGCAGGCTGCCGCGCACGCCCGTGCCCACGGCCTGACGGCGGCCCGTCTCGCGATCGGTGCAGGCGAACTGGTAGCGCAGCGCGAACTCGCCGCCCACGACGACGAACGGCCCGAGGTGGATCTTGATGTCGGTCTTGCGCACCTGCAGGTCCGCGAAGAGCGCCGCGAGCCCGTCCTTGTCCACCCGCCCGCCGGGATAGGCGAAGACCGCGTCGTCCGCAAAGGCCGAGAGGAACCCCGCTGCATCGCCGCGCTCCCACGCCTTCAACGTCGCCTCGATCAGTTCGACCACCGCGGCCCGTGTGACGATCGCGTCCACTGGCGGCGCGACCGACGGTGGCTGCGACTGCGCGCGGACCGCCTCCCCGAAGAACAACGCCGCGGCCACCGCCCCCGACACCCGTAACGAAACGCTCGGAATCATGCCCGCCCTTCAGCCCGAGCCGTGCCGTCCCGACCGACTCCACGTCCGCAAACTGGCACAAAGACCGATGATCCGTCCCGGACGGGACGCCCGGGCCCCGAAGGTCGTCGTCGGGGCAACCCTCCCCGCCGCCTCGAACAACTCCGCGACGGGAGCCTCCGCCGCGCCTCCGGTTCGGAACGAACCGCCCCCGTCCCGGTTCACCTCGCGGAACCACGCGTTCCTCGGGCTCCATCGGCTCGCGGGGCGGTTGTCGAACAAGAGCACGTTGGCCTTCACGCCGTTGGCGTGGGAAATTCCCGTCGGCAGCCGCGGGATGGTGTGCGGCTCCGTCGTCTCCATGAGCCTCTTGCGCACGGTCTCGCCGGCGCCACGGGCCGGGTCGGGGATCGTCTTGCCCGACGTCGGCCTCGCCGCGGAGCCGCGCCAGGCGCCGGAGCGGAAGATCGGGCTCGTACTGCAACAGCGCGGTGGAGGCGGCCGTGCTTCCGGTCCCCACGTCGCGGCGGTCGACGAGGATCGTCTCGACCCCGGCCTCCACGAGCGCGTGGGCGATGAGGGCGCCGCTGATCCCGCCGCCGATCACGAGCGCGTCGCAGGAGCCGGCCGCGCGCAGGGGCGGATAGGCGCGGGGCTGGCCGTCGAGGTGTTTCCAGAACGGGGTGCCGGTGACGAGGTCCATGGTTTCACTCGTTCCAGCGCAGCCGGCGTGCCGCCCGCGTGGTGACGGGAGTGGGCGAGGGGCCGCGCACCGCCGGGGCTGAGCGGTCGCGTTGCACACGGCACGGGGGCGGGCCGCGAAGCGCGCGTTTCGCCCGGCCGGGGGCGTGATCGTTCGGCGCCGGGACGGTGAAACTTCTCCGCTCCGCTTGCGCGACGCGCGGCGCCGGCTAGCTTTCGCGCGCCATGATCCAACGCACGTTCCTTGTCCTTGCTACGCTGTTCCTCGCCACCGTCGCGCATGCCGGCCAGAAATTCGCCGACATCTCGCACGATGAGCTCAAGCAGGCGATCGCCTCCAAGTCGGTCGTCCTCCTTGATGTCAATGGTTCCAAGACCTACGCCTCCGGCCACATCCCCGGCGCGATCGATTTCTCGGCCAAGTCCGCGACGATCGCCTCGGTCCTCCCGGCCGACAAGAACACGCTGATCGTCGCCTACTGCGGCAACGAGAAGTGTGGGGCCTATGCCCGCGCGGCGCAGGCGGCGAAGGACCTCGGCTACACCAACGTGAAGCACTACTCGAAGGGCATCGCCGGCTGGAAGGCCGCGGGAGAGCCCGTCGGGAAGAGCAGCTGAGCGGGGCTCGAGTCCCGCCGTTTCGAGCCCGGGCCACGGCCCGGGCTTTTTCGTGCCCTCCGCCGGGCGGTTGTCGGCTTGTCGAGGATCGGGCCGCGGGTACAACGCGGGCATGGACCAACCCCCATGGGTCGCGCTCGACGATCCGCAGTTGCTCGAGCTGAAGATCCGCGCGCTAGGGTTGCGTCTGGAGGCGTCGCCGCTCGAACCGTTCGTGCGGCGCCTGCACGAGGAGCTCGCGGCGCGCGGCCAGGTCTTCCTCCCGCCCTGCCACGTGGGCGACGAATGGTTCGTGCCGGTGGGCGTGCCGGCGATCTTCATCCCGTTCTTCCTCTTCCACGACCGGCTGCGCGCGCTCGAGCGCCGGTTGATCCTCGAAGTCGAGGGCGAGGATCCCGAGTGGTGCATGAAGCTCCTCCGCCACGAGGCCGCCCACGCCTACTCCTACGCCTACAACCTCTACCGGCGCCGCAAATGGCAGGAGACCTTCGGCCTCGCCTCGCAGGAGGACACGGGCTTCTACCGGCCCCGGCCCTACAGCCGCAGTTACGTCGTGCACCTCGACGACTGGTACGCCCAGGCCCATCCCGACGAGGATTTCGCCGAGACCTTCGCGGTCTGGCTCGCCCCGGCCGGGGACTGGCGCGCGCGCTACGCGGGGTGGAAGGCCCTGCTGAAACTCGAGTACGTCGACGCCCTCATGCGCTCGATCGCCGGCCGCCCTCCCGTCCATCAGCCCGTCTACAAGCCGGCCGACTACGACTGCCTCGGGGTCAAGCTCAAGACCCACTACGCCCGCAAGCGGAAGCTCTACGAGGAGGGCGCGCCCGACTTCTACGACCGCGACCTGCGCCGGCTCTTCGGGGCCGCGGCCGACGCACCCGGCGCCCTCGCGGCGTCGACGTGGTTGCGGCGCAGCCGCCGCCCGATCCTCGAGACCGTCTGCACCTGGAGCAACGAGCGCAAATACCGCGTCGACAAACTGCTCCAGCGCATCACCGCGCGTTGCGGCAGCCTCGGGCTCGTCGTCGCCCCCGACGACGCCCACGCCGGGATGCGGGTCGCGACCTACCTCACCACCCTCGTGATGAACCACCTCTTCACCGGCCGCTTCAAGCGCGGCAAATGACACGCCGATGACCCGACCGCTGCGCAAGGGACTCAAGGTGCTCGCGCTCTTCGACCTGGGCGAGCCGAGCACGCTCGACCGCGATTTCTCCCACGAACTCGAGACCGAGGCGTGGAAGACCGAGGCCGACGTGCTCCGCGCCCTCCGCCAACTCGGCTGCGAGGTCGAGTACCTCGCGATCCACGACGACACCGACCTGCTCCGCCGCAAGCTCGAGACCTTTCCGGCCGACGTGATCTTCAACCTCGTCGAGGAGTTCCGCAACCGCCGCGCCCTCGACCAGGCGATCGTCTCCTTCCTCGAGCTCGCGGGCGTGCCGTTCACCGGCTGCGGTTCGACCGGCCTCACCCTCTGCCGCGACAAGGGCATCTCCAAGAAGATCCTCGGCTACCACCGCATCCGTGTCCCGCAGTTCGCCATCCTCCCGCGCGGGCGCCGCACGACCCGGCCGCGCTGGCTGCCGTTCCCCCTCATCATCAAGCCGCTCAAGGAGGAGGCCTCCGTCGGCATCTCCCAGGCCTCGCGCGTCGAGGACGACGACGCCTTCCGGGAGCGCGTCGCCTTCGTCCACGAGCGGCTCGAGCAGGACGTGATCGCCGAGGAATACATCGAGGGCCGCGAGCTCTACGTGAGCGTGCTCGGCAACCACCGGCTCGAGGCCTTTCCGATCCGCGAGCTCGTCTTCAAGGAGATGCCCGCCGACGAACCCCGTTTCGCGACCTACAAGGCCAAATGGGACGACGCCTACCGCAGGCGCTGGGGCATCGAATCCCGCTTCGCCGAGGCGCTCGAGCCGGCGCTCGTGCGCACGATCCACCGGGCCTGCCGCAAGATCTACCACCTGCTCGCGATGAACGGCTACGGCCGCATCGACCTGCGGCTCACCCCGCGCGACGAGATCGTCTTCATCGAGGCCAACCCCAATCCCTTCCTCGCCCAGGGCGAGGACTTCGCCCTCTCCGCCGAAGCGGCCGGCCTCGGCTACGACGCGCTCATCGCGCGCATCGTCCGGCTCGGCATCACGGCCGTGCGGGATTGAGCCTGGGAACGGCGGTCGGCGCGGGCACGTCCGCGGCGATTCGCGCTGCGAGCGGCTGCTCGTTCCAAGTCCCGCCCCCAAGGACCGCGTCGGCATCGATTCGCAAATGATCGGAGGCCCTCCCGAGCGGCGACCTCACCCACCGAGCCAGCCCCACCAGCCCCAGTGGAAGAACTCGAACTGCATCGCCGCGAGGGCGGCGAGCAGGAGCAGGTGCCCCGCAAGATCCCATCGGCTCCACCGGCCGCTCTTCCACGCAAGTGCGCCCGCGACCGCGAAGGCGAGGGTCGCCGGGAGCGCCAGGGCGGGCAGGAACGCGCCGAGGCGCAGGAGGGGCGAAAGGCCATGGTAATAGACTTCGCGCACGCCGCCGCCGAGGAGGATGAGCGCCGCCGCGCCCGCGAGGAGGAGCACGCTCGCGAGGGCGGCGTTGCGCGCGGTCCTCGCCGGGCCCTCCAGCGGTTCGCGACGTCGCCAGGCCGCCGCCGCGGGGGCGATCAGGCCGACCGTCATCACGGCCGCGGCGGCGCCGGCGACCGCCGCATGGAAGCGCGGCGTCTCGGTGAAGCGTAGTTGGAACCTCATGACGGGTGGCGCGCCGCCGACCGTGTAGGCCCAGGGCGCCCCGCCGGCGTCGCGGCGGAAGTGGAGGCGCTCGTCCGGAGCGCCGTCCGCCGGCTCGAAGACGAGCGGGGCCACCTCGACGAGCTCGCGCCCGCGACGGAGGAGGCGGCCGGCGGGGTCGACCGTGAGGGTTTCGGCGAGCGCGAGGTTCATCAGCCGCAATACTCCCCGCCGGCCGAAGCGCAGGTCGTGGTAGACGCCGGCGAGCTCGCGCACGTCGGTGAGGGTCGGATCCGCCGGCGGCGGCGGGACCGGCCCCGGGAAGAAGCGGCCGCGGAAGCGCGCCCAGACGGCGTCGGGCGATCCGTGGACGCCGTTGAAGGCGACGAAGAGCCCGACGCCCTCCTCCGGCAGCAGCCAAAGGCCGGCGCGGAAGTGCTGGTTGCGACCACCGTGGCTCACGACGGCGCGACCGGCCTCGTTCGTCAGCCACCATCCCAGCCCCATCGCGCCGGCGCGCGGTTCGTTGCTGAAATGCGGGCGACGCATCACCCGGGCTGTATCTGCTTCAAGGATACGCCGGCCGTCGAGTTCGCCGTCGCGC
>DAIPIQ010000098.1:0-14486 GCA_036770745.1 Opitutaceae bacterium
GGCGAGGATCGCGACGGTGCTCTTCGCGGCGCCGACGGTGCCATCGGAGCCGAGGCCGAAGAACAAGGCGCGCACGCCCTCGCCCTCGGTCCGGAACTCGCGATCCCACGGCAGGCTGGTCTTCGTGACGTCGTCGACGATGCCGATCGTGAAGCGGTTCCGGGGTGCCGGCTGCGCAAGCTCGTCGAGCACGGCCTTCGCCATCGCCGGCGTGAACTCCTTCGATCCCAGCCCGTAGCGACCGCCGATGACCCGCGGCCGGGCGCCGGGCTCCAGCCGACCTTCGGCGACGGCCTCGTCGAGCGCCGCGATCACGTCGAGGAAGAGCGGTTCGCCCGCCGAGCCGGGCTCCTTGGTGCGGTCGAGCACGGCGATCGTCCGCACGGTCGCCGGCAGCGCGTCGAGGAGGGCGCGGGTCGGGAACGGACGGTAGAGCCGCACCGCGAGCACGCCGACGCGCTCGCCCCGCTCGCGCATCCACGCGACGGTCTCGGCGACGGTCTCGGCTCCCGATCCCAGGATCACGATCACGCGGTCGGCGTCGGGATCGCCCTCGTAGTCGACGAGCGAATACGCGCGCCCGGTGAGTCCGGCGAACCGGGCCATCGCCGCGGCGACCGCCTCCGGGACGGCGTCGTGGAACGGGTTGGCGGCCTCCCTCGCCTGGAAGAAGACGTCGGGATTCTGGGCCGTGCCGCGCAACACCGGCCGGTCGGGCGTCAGCCGCCGTCCGCGGAAAGCCGCGAGGTCGTCCGGATCGAGGAGCGCGCGCAGGTCGTCGTCGGCGAGCGGGAGGATCTTCGCGACCTCGTGCGAGGTGCGGAAGCCGTCGAGGAAGTGGAGGAACGGCACGCGCGTCCGCAGCGTCGCCACCTGGGCGATCGCCGCGAAGTCCTGCGCCTCCTGGACCGAACCGGCCGCGAGCATCGCCCAGCCCGTCTGGCGACAGGCCATGACGTCGGAGTGGTCGCCGAAGATCGAGAGCGCGTGGGTCGCGAGGGTCCGTGCGGTGACGTGGATGACGCACGGGGTGAGTTCGCCCGCGATCTTGTAGAGATTGGGGATCATCAGGAGCAGCCCCTGCGACGCCGTGAACGTCGAGGTCAGCGCCCCGGCCTGGAGCGAACCGTGGAGGAGCCCCGCGGCCCCGCCCTCGGACTGCATCTCGACGACCCGGGGCACGTCGCCCCACAGGTTCGGGCGGTCCTGCGCGGCCCACTCGTCGCACCACTCGGCCATCGGCGACGAGGGGGTGATCGGGTAGGTCGCGAAGACCTCGTTCATCCGGTAGGCCACGGACGCGACCGCCTCGTTGCCGTCGATGGTGAGGGCCGCGGGGGCCGGGGTGTTTTTCGCGTTCACGGGGGTCCTTGGCGCCCGGGCAGCGTCGCAGATCCCGCGCCCGGAGGCTTCGCACCACTTGGCCACACGTGCGCGTGGCTTGAACGCTCAGGGCAGCGCGTAGACTTCGAGGAGCACGACCCCGGGCCCGTCATCGGCAGAGGTGACCATCGCGTGGTAGACCCCCGGCTCGAGCGTGACGACCAGCGCCGCATCGAGCTCCGACTCGAGGGGGAACGCACCCGCGACGCGCCCGGCCTCGGCGACCGCGCCGGCGGCCTCGATCCACGAGGCGTTTGCCGCGATCGGCCCGTTCGCGCCGTGCAGTCGCAGATCCGGGTCGCGCGCGCCTCCGGGCACGCCATGGGCGGAGAGAGAGGCCCCGACCGCGCGGACCAACACCTCGAGGGGCGCGTCGACGATCACGAAGCCGGCGATGAGCGCCTCCTCGCCCGCACCCGCCGGGCCGCGGACCGAGAGATTGACCAGGCGCGAGGGCCCGGTCGCATCGACCTGGTAGATTTCGGCGAGCGCGACGCCGTCGGCCGCGGGGTTGCGCACCTCCGCGCCGTGGGCGCCGGCCGGGAGGTCCGCGAGGAGCGCGGCGTCCCGGCTGCCGGCCGGCAGGGGAAACGCTCCGGTCGCCCCACCCGCCGCGAGGAGTGCGGCGTCCGGGGCGACCGCATGCCAGTCGTCGTTGGTCAGGACGCCGGAATCAGGCGCAAACATCCGGCGCAGCACAAGCGAGGGATCGGCGGCGAAGCGCTCCACCCCGAGGGCGGCGAGCGACGGCCCGATCGCGCGGACCAGCACCGGCATCGGATCCCGCCCGTCGATGACGAAGCCCGCGATCAACGTGTCGAAGCCGGCGCCCGCGCGACCGCGCGCGGAGAGATTGACGAGCCGGCCCCGGGCCGGAACGGAGGCGGTCGCGACCGTTGGCGCGAGCGCGGCGCTGACGACACGCGTGCCGTGCGCGGTGATGACGTGCACCGTGAACACCCCTGTCGCCCTGGCGGGCAGCCGAAGGGTCGCTTCGGAAGCGTCGGTGAGGCGACGACCGTCGTGATACCACTTGTAGGCGGCCCCGGCGACGCCGGGCGTGAGCGCGGTGAGTTCGAGGGCGGGGACCGTGGCGCCGGTCCGGATCGTCGGTTCGGCGGGCGTGCCGACGCCGAGTCGGGCAGGGTGCGAGTGCGTGGTGCGCCCGAGGTCGTCGCTCACGCGACAGCGGAACGCCCGGCCGTCGGCTCGGGCCGCCGATCCGGCGAGGTTCAGCGTCGGGGCGTTCACACCCGTCACCGGCGGCAGATCGGGAAGGTCGCGCCAGTTCGTGTCTCCAGGTTCCTGATACTGCCAGTGGTAGCGGAGCGGAAGCGCGCCGGTGGCGAAGGTCGTGAACGCCGCCTCCCCGCCGGTCGGTGCGTCGAGGGGCGCCGGGTGCAGGACGACGTGGGGAGCGCCGTCGCCGTGGAGCACGAGCAGGTGGCTCGTCTGGATCTCGAACGCGGCGACCGGTCGGTCCGCCCGGCGCAGCGGCGGCGGGGCCGCTCCCCAGGTCACGATCGTCCCGTCCTCGAGCAGGGCCGAGGACAGGTCCGGATCCGCGGAGACCTGACGCACCCGTGCGAGCCCCGCGGGAACGGTCGCGGCCCCGTGGAGGTCGCGGCCGAAGGCCGCCGCGGCGACCGTGCCGTCCGCGCGGAGGGCGAGGAGATGGGTGTCCGCCACGGCGAGCGCGACGACGGAGCGAAAGGCGGGGAGGTCGGCGAGCCACGGGTGCTCGAAGCTGCGCAACGTCCCGTCGCGGAGCAGGAAGATCGTCGCCCCGAGCGTGACGGTGGCGTCAACCACGCCAGAAAGCGCCGCGGCGAAGAGGTTCGCCGCGGCGGCATCGCTCCCCACGACCGCGGCCGAGCCGTCGGTGCGGACGATGGCGGCGTGCCGGGCGGACGGCGCGATGCGGCGCACCCGGCCGGCGGCCCGGAGGAGCGCGTCGGCGAGCGCGGGGTTGTCACCCCAGACATGGGCGCGGTGCTCGTCGTCGACCGCGACGGTCAGGCGGAAGCGATCGGCCGAGGCGTCGACGAAGCGCACGTCGGCGAGGCCGGCGGGGACGGAGCCGATCCCGCCCACGTCGTGCCCCGCCCAGGCCACGCCGCCGCCACGCAGCGCGGCGAGGCCGGAAAGCGCGCCGCCGGAGAATTCCGTCACGTCGCGGAACGCGTCACGGGTGAGGGGCAGGGTGCGGGTGTAGTCGACGAGGACGTTGCGGGCGAGCGGCTCGAGCGTGATCTCGATGTCGGTGTAGGCGTCCGCGCCCCGGCCGACGCGGGGGCCGACGCGTGCGGTCAGACCGAACTCGCGATCGACGAGGACGCGGCCGGGCTGGAGGGGCGAGTCCGCCGCGTGGGGTGTCGAGGGCTCGAGGTCGACGACCTCGCTGTCGCGCGCGTCGTGACCGGCGCGCAGCACGCTCACGCCGGTGCGGTAGGCCGGCAGGGAATCGGCGGCGTTCTCCCGGAAGGAGAACCAGAGGTTGCGCTGGCCGCGGAAGACGCGCAGGGCCACGGGCAGGTCGCCCCGGTTGGTATCGTGGGCATGGATACGATGGACGCCGGAGGCCTCGACGTCGATCACCCGGGAGTCGGCGAGCCAGCCGAAGCGATGCTTGGCCACCGGGCTGAAGTGCGGCGGAGTCCGCGCGCCGGAGATGCCCATCACGTCGGCGACGTCGCCGTATTCGTGGGAACGGCCGTCGGGGGAGAGCGGATCGCCGTCGGACGGGACCCAGAGTTTCGCGTGGCCGAATCCGAAGTGATGGCCGAGCTCGTGGCAGATCACGTCGGGCCGGAGCGCGCCGTTGATCCACAGCGTGCCCGGCACGGCGAGTCCGGCGAAGCGGAAGCGGGCGGAGTCCGGGGTGTCGAGCGGGGCGAAGGCGAGGATCAGACCCGCATGGGACGAGGCGTCGACCCGGGCGCGGATGTGGTCGGCGAGGGTGAACTCGCCAAGCGTCGCCTGATACTCGGCGGCGGTGGCCGCGGCCCGGACCGTCGCCGGAGCGAGGTCGAACTCGAGGCGGAGCACGCCATGGCTGTTTTCCGCAAAGAACTCCGGGACGACCCGGCCGAAGACCTCGTCGAGCTCGGAGCGGGTGAACGGGTCGCCGGGCCGATCGGAGAAATCGACGGGCACGACGAGGAAACGATGGACGCCCGACGCGGCTTCGCCGGCGGCGAGGGCGTCGATCTCCCGCGCCTCGACGACCGCCCGTTCGCTCGCGAGGGCGTAGGCCATCGCGGCGGGCATCCGGCGGGTCGTCCCGTCGAGCAGGAGCTCGACCTCGGGTCCACCGCCGCGGATCCACGCGGGCGCGTCGGCGACCGCGAGCTCGCCGTCGAGCGCGACGCCGACGATCGAGACGTCGTGAAGTTTCTCCACTCCCGCCCGACGGCCGTAGACCCGCGCCTGAAGGACCTCGCGACCGATCCGCGCGAGGTGGCGGTGCGTGTGGGAGCCGTCGGGTGCGGTGTGGCAGGAGAGCCGGAGGTCGCCGCGGGCGATCACGATGCGCTCCAGAAAGGGCGCGACGGACTCGGGAATTCCGTCGCGGTCGAGCGCGAGCGCGTGCTCGAGGGCGCGCGCGGGATCGTCGTGGATGAGACGGGCGAGCGCGAGGCGCCTTTCGTGGGCGAGCGCGAGACCGCGCTCGAGGAGCGGATCGCCGGGTGCGACCTCCGCGCCACGAACCGCGGCACCCCACTCGGCGAACGCCGTGAACGGATCCGTCGGGATCGGTGCGCCGGTCGTCGGACCCTCCTCGAGACCGGGCCGGACCGCGATCGCGACGAGGAGGGCGAGCACGAGTGCGCCGGCGCGGAGGAGGACTACGCAAGAGCGCGCCGGCCGCATCCATGGGGAGCTGCGGTTCATGACGCGGGCGCGCGCGGGAGGAGGCCGTGGGAAGGCGCTTGCACGACCTCCCTAGGTCGGAGCGTTCACCGCCGGATGACGGAACTCCTCCGGGCTGGATCGGGGATTGAGCGGTTGTTGACCGCCCCTGAGGCCTTGTCGCAGGCGGTGAGCGCGGGGAACTACTCAGGCGGACGGGAGGGTTTCCTCCGGAGGCGTGAAGCATTGCCGGCGAAGCTCCCGGGCGTTCTGATCCGGGGCATGAGGCACTTTGGCGCGGCGGTTCTTTTCCTCGCGGTGGTCGCGGTCTCCGCGGCCGGGCCGGCCCGGATCGTCTTCATCGCGGGCGAGAAGAGTCATGGGCCCGGCGAGCACGAGTTTCCCGCGGGTTGCGAACTGCTCGCCCGAGCGCTGGAGCGCAGCGGCCTGCCTGTGCGGACGGAGGTGCACGTCGGTTGGCCGGCCGACGCGGTCCTCGCCGGGGCGCGGGCGCTCGTGATCTATTCGGACGGGCTCGGGAGCCATCCGGCGGCGGGGCACGTCCCGGCGTTGCGCGCCCATTCGGCCTCGGGCGGCGGCGTCTCGTTCCTCCATTTCGCGACCGAGCCGACGCTCGGGACTCCGCTGGCCGACTACCTCCTCGAGTTCGCCGGCGGGCGTTTCGAGGTCGACTGGTCGGTCAATCCGATCTGGACGCTCGAGGGGCCGACCCTCGAGCCGCACGAGGTCACGCGCGGGGTGCGGCCCTTCACGTTGCACGACGAGTGGTACTACCATCTGCGGCTCAACCCCGCGGTCGTGCGCGTCCTGCGCGGTCTGCCGCCGGCGTCGTCGCTCGGTGAGGACGGCCCGCGCTCGGGCAACCCGGCCGTGCGCGCGGCGCTGCGCGACGGCGTGCCGCAGACGCTCGCGTGGGTGCATGTGCGGGGCGGGGCGCGAGCCTTCGGGACGACGGGCGGGCATTTTCACCGGAGCTGGGAGCAGCCGGATTTCCGCCGGCTCGTGCTCAACGCCGTCGTCTGGACCGCCGGACTCGAGGTGCCCGAAGGCGGCGTGTCGTCGAGCGTCGTGGCGACCCCGCGCCATGGGTCGATCGACGAGGCGATCGCCCGGGGGGATCTCGAGGACGTGCGCCGGCACCTCGCCTTCGATCCCGGGCGCGTCCATGCGGGACGGCACGCCACGCTCAAGCCGCTGCAACAGGCGATCCTGCGCAACCGCCCGGAGATCGCGCTCGCGCTGTTGGAGGCCGGGGCGGATCCGGATCTCGCGGACGCGACCCGGCGCACCGCGCTGCACCTCGCGGTCGATCGCGGCAACGCGACGATCGTCGCGGCGCTGCTCGCGGCCGGCGCGCGGCCGAACGAGCTCGACCAGGACGGATGGACGCCGCTCCACCACGCCGCGGCGCGCGACCGGTTGGAGGTCGCGCGGGCGCTGCTCGACGGCGGGGCCGACGTCATGGCGTTGAGCGCGCGCGGAGGCACGCCGCTCCACGAGGCGGCGGCGAGCGGGGGCGCCGCCCTGATCGGGCTGCTGCTGGAGCGCGGCGTCGATCCCGCGGTCGTGTCGAAGACCGGAGTCACCGCGCTGGACGTGGCGCGCGAGTTCAACAACGCTGCCGCGCTCTCCGCCCTCGGGGCCGACCGATGAAGATCACCTCCGCCACCTTCGTGACCAGCGCCGCCGATCTCGCGGGCTGCCCCCGGCTCGCGCCGCCGGAGTTCGCCTTCATCGGCCGCTCCAACGTGGGGAAATCCTCGTTGATCAACCTGCTCGCCGGCCGCAACGCGCTCGCCAAGACCTCGGCCACGCCCGGGAAGACGCGCCTGATCAATTTCTTCCTCATCAACGGAGCCTGGCTGTTGGTGGATCTGCCGGGTTACGGCTACGCCAAGGTCTCGCAGTCGCGGCGGGCCGACTTCAACGAGGCCGTGGCCGACTACCTGGAGCACCGGGAGAACCTCCGCCGAGCCTTCGTGTTGATCGACGCGCGGCTCGACCCGCAGGCGATCGATCTCGAGTTCCTTCACTGGCTCGCGGACGTCGAGGCGCCGTTCGCGCTCGTCTTCACGAAGATCGACAAGGTCTCCGGCAACGCCCTCCAGAAAAACGCCTCGGCCTTCCGCCGCGCGCTCGCCGAACGCTGTGCCGTCGAAGCCCCGGTGTTCTTCAGCTCGAGCGTCTCGGGGCGCGGTCGGTCGGAGCTGCTCCAGTGCATCGCCGCCGACGTGCGCGGGGCCCGCGAGGATTCGAACGCCACCGTCTCATGAAGAAGTTCCTCTTCGGCTGCCTCGGCCTGCTCGTCGTCCTCGGCATCGCCGGTGCGATCGGCGGCTACCATTTCGTCTACAAGCCCGCGCGCGGCTACCTCGCGGGCTTCGCGCAACTCCGGGAGATCCCCCGGCTCGAGGAGAACCTCGTCAACAAGGCCGCGTTCGCCGCGCCCGCCGACGGGCTGCTCGCTCCCGAGGGGGTGGGGCGCTTCCTCGCCGCGCAGGACGCGATGCACGCCCGGCTCGGCCAGCGGATGGAGGCGCTGCGGGCGAAGTACCGCACCTTCGAGGGTCTGGGCTCCGGCGCCCAGCCTTCGATCCCCGAGATGGTGGCGGCGGTGAAGGATCTCTCCGCGCTCATCCTCGAGGCCAAGCAGGCCCAGGTGGAGGCGCTCAACGGCCAGGGTTTCTCCGTGGCCGAGTACGAGTGGACGCGGGCGCGCGTCTACGAGGCGGCCGGGGTCCCGATCGACGGGACCTTCGAGCGGCTGATGCGGGACGTCGCGGCCGGGCGCGTGCCGGACCTCGAGGGGTCGGGCGAGGCCTTTGAGAACCTCGCCCCGCCGGCGAACCGCAGCCTCGTGGCGCCGCACGGCGCGAAGCTATTGGAGCGCGCGCCGCTGGCCTTCTTCGGACTCTGATCCCGGGTCGCGGGGAGCGCGCGGTGGCGCTCAGCGCCGGACGACGGCGATCCGGCGAAACTCGAGCAGGCCGTGCTCGCCCTGGATCCCGATGTGGCCGCTGCGGTTCTTGATGCTCGTGGCGGTGGTGATGCGCACGCCGTTGAGCTTCACCTCGAGCGTCTCGCCCAGGCAGGTGATTTCGAATGTCTGCCATTCCCCCGTCGGGCGATAGGCGCGCTTCAACGCCTCGACGTCCGTCTGATGCTCGAAGGGCGGCGCGCCGTAGGGAATCATGATGCCGAGCGGGCGCTCGCCGGTGATCGTGTCCATGCACTGCACCTGGTAGCCGTTGTCGGGCCAGCCGTTGTCGTCGCGGTGACTGGTCGCGCCCGTGCGCACGAAGATGCCGCTGTTGGCGTTGGCCTCCAGAAAGCGGAACTCGAGCGTGACCGTGAAGTCCGCGAACGTCTCCTCCGAGCGCAACCAGCCCGTGCCGCGGTCGACCCGGATCACCCCGTCGGCGACGGAGAAGCGCCCGCCGTTTTCGATCACCCAACCCTTCAGCGAAACCCCGTCGAAGAGCGGCGCGGGCTTTTCCCCGGGAAGGTGCGCGCCGCCGAAAAGCGGGACGGCCAGAAGCAACGGGGCCAGAAGCAGGGCGCGAAGGCGAGGGGCGGGGATCATGCCGGAGAGCGAATCCGGGCCGCGCGAACAGGCAACGGCATTTCGTGCAACCGTGGATGCGCGCGAGGTTGTCAAGCGGGGTGGAATGGGCATGGTGACGATCATGCATGCGAGCGCCTCTCGTCGCCTTCCGGTGGTGTTTTCCGCGCCGTTGGTTCTGGCGCTCGCGATGGGGTTCGCCGGTTGCGCGACACCCGGCATGAGGACGACCCGGGTGCAGGTCGACGCCGTCAGCAACCCCGCCGCGCGGGACGGCTGGTCCTACACGCTCGCCACCACCCGCCCGGGACGCGGTGCCGGCACCGAGCGGCAGGAGGAGGTCGCCGAGCGGCTGCGGATCGCCCTCTCGCAACGCGGGATGTACGAGGCCCCGGCCCCGGCTGCGGACGTGGTGATCTCCTTCGATTACGGCGAGGGCGCGGCCAAGACCCACACCCGGACAGTGAACCAGCCGGTGGTCGTGCAGCCGTCGGTGGGCGGGACGATCGGCGGCGTGCCGGGCACGATCGGCACGGGCGGTTATCCCGGCTCGGGCCCGTATGGCTCGGGCGTCGGCGTCGGCTCGCAGGTCGTGATGGTCCCCACCACGGAGTTCTCCCAGACCTCGGAAAAATACCTCGTCATCGTCGCCCGGGAGAATCCCGATTCGGCGCGGCAGGGCGGGGAGCCGGCGCGCGAAGTCTGGCGGGTCGAGGCGAAGATCGACGATGAAAGCGTGGATGTCTTCAACAGCATCCCCGCGCTCGTCGACGCGGTGGTCGAATACATGGGCACGACGACCGGCGGCGCACAATCCGTCACGGTGAAACTGCCGCACTGATTCCGCGCGCGGACCGCGCTCAGGATCGGCGCGGCGGGTCCGGGGCGATGCGCAGACTCTCGACGACCCGTTCGAACGTGCCGGCGTGTTGTTCGAAATAGTGCCGCTCCGGTGCGGTGAAGACGGCGACCACGTAGGAGTCCTCGAGGAACACGACGTAGCGCACCTCATGGATGGTCAACCCATCGGGAGTGCGGAAGCTGAACTCGAGCCGATGGCCTTCGCGTCCGTCCACCGTCGCCGGGCGGGTGTCAAGGATGCGCAATTGGTGCTTGTCGGTGTCGGCCTGAAGCGCGTCGACGACCACCTGGGATGCCTCGAGAGGCTCCATTCCTCGGGTGATCGTCCGGTCACTGCCGGGGACCTTCGTCTCGTAGGCGACCCGCGAGATGCGGATCGATTGCAGAAGGAGCCCGTCTCGCGTGTAGATCAGATCCCTGTCGCGCGTGAAACGCGACCACCCTTCGGGAAGGTCGGAGGTGACGCCGATCTTCGGAGCGGTCTGGGGCCTGCCGTCGGCCACCCAGACGGGAGAGGCGCAGGCGGTGAACACGAGGGCCCCGAGGGCGAGGCTCAGGAGGCGGGCTGCGAGGACGTATCGGGAGGACATTTGTCGAGGTAGCTCTGGATGAAGGCCCGGTCGTGGGCGAAGGGTTCGAGCTCGAGGAAACGGCGGAGGTGCGGCGCCGCTTCCGCGAGCTCGCCGGCCCGGTAGAGCACGATCCCCAGCGTCCGGCGGGCGGGAGCGAAGCCCTCGTCCATGGCAAGCGCCTCGCCGAGGAGGCGACGCGCCTCGAGGAGATCGCCATCGGGGCCGGCGAGGCGTTCGTTCTCCGCGAGGAGCCAGCGCACGCGGACCTCGAGCGGGTCGGCGGCGCGAAAACGCCAGAGCTGATCCCGTGCGGCGACATGGCGGCCGGCGCGCATCTCCGCCTCGCCGTTGACGAGCAGGACCGGGAGGATCCCCGCCTGGTAGCGGGTGGCGTGGAGCTCACCCGCGGTCGCGCCGCGCAGGGCGCGGTTGTGCTGTTCGAAGTTCCGCTCGCGCTCCGCCAGCCGGGGGTGCGTCCCGAAGAAGAACGGTTCCGGCCTTCGATGCGCCGCGAGGTCGGCCATGAGGATGCGGAACACCTCGGGCGCGGCGTTCGTGTCGTAGCCGCAGCGGTGCATGATGCGCCAGCCTTCGGCATCCGCCTCGGTCTCGAGTGACTTGGAGTGGCCGCTGATCGCCGCATGGGCCCCGAACGTGCCGAGAAGCTCCACCACGCTCCGGAAATCACCGGCGGCCGAGGCTCCGGTGGCAAGGACGGCGAGCAGTCCGGTCTTGGTCTTGAGGCTGCGGTGCGACTTCCACGTGTGACGCGCGATCGCATGCGTCATTTCGTGGCCGAGGATCGCCGCGAGCTGGGCCTCGTTTTGCAGGCGTGCGAGCAGACCGGTGTGGAGGTAGACGCCTCCGTCGGGATAGGCGAAGGCGTTGAGCGTCGGGTCGCGGAGGATCCGGATCTCAAACGTGCCGGGCGCGAATCCCTCGGCCCGCGCAAGAGCGTCCTGCACACCCTGGACGTAGGCCGTCACGGCGGGGTCGCCCAGGAGAAAGCCGCTGCGCTCCAGCGCAGAGCGCTCTTCGCGCACGGTCTCCCAGATGCCGATCTCGTCCCGGGCGAGCGGAAGGAGCGTCCGCTCCGAAAATCCTTCGCGGGGAGACAGGGCCAGGAGCAGCACCAGTCCCAGCCTGTGGCACGGTGGCATGATTCAGGCGGCCGGTCCGCTCCCGCGGGGCAGCTTCCGAAGCAGGCGCGTGAGCGTCTTCTGGACGCCTTCGGGTGTGCGCAGGTCCTCGATGCCGCCATGGCGCAGTTCGTCCCTCCAGAGGATCGTGCCGTCGCGCGCGATCAGGGCCGCGCTCACGTGGGCCAGGCCGCTGGCGGGGGTGACGTAGACGCCGGTGAACGCGGCCGCGACGAAGCCGAGGACGACCAGCGCCTTCCGGTCGGCGGTGAAGTAGTCGTCGATGCCCTGGATCAGCAGAAGCGCATCCACCCCGAGGGCGTCGCAGAGACCGTCGATGCTTCCGACCGAGTGCTCGAAGCGATTGCGCGCGGTGGGCGGACCGAGGACGGGGTCGCCGAAGACGATGAGGTTCGCATCGATCACCGCATAGAGTGCGCGAACCTCGCGAAGCAGCTCGACGAGATCCTCGCGGTCCGCCGGTTCGGCGAGCACGACGATTTCTCCGGGTCGGTGCATCGCGAGCCACTCCTCCGAGGATGTCCGGGCGGTCTCCGTCCAGTCGTGTCGCTGTTCCCGGACGCCACCGGCCCCAAGCTGATTGAGCACGATCTGCGGACTCGGGGCGCCGGCCGTCTTGACCTCACCCATCACCGCAGGGGCCCGGGCGTGGGTGCGGTGGGTGGTCACCACCGTGCCGCAGCCGGTGAGGCCGAGCAGAGCCGGGACACAACATGCCGAGACCATCAACCAGTGGCTTCTTTGGATCGGGGCGAGGCGTGTCATCGAAGAAGAGGCGGGGGCGGAGCCGCACAAGCGACGGCCGTAGGGTGTCGAGCCGACTGTTCGCGAAGCTGCCCTCGAGCCGCGAAGCGGCAAGCGGAAAGCCGGGGCGATGGTACTCCATCGACGGGCTCGCCTCCGCGAGTCGGGCATGCATCGTTCCGGTCATGCCAACGGCGAACCTTGGGAGTCTCCGCGAGGCGCGCATGGCGCTGGCGGTACTTGTGGTCGTGGGCGCGACCGCCTTCGCGCAGACGCGGGCGATCGCCGACCTCGTCGATGGGGATCGCTGGTGCGTGCTTGGCGACGGTGGCGTTCACCGGGGCCGGTTTCACGACTGGGTGTGGTTGTTTCACCTCACCCGGTTTCCGGAGCGCACGGTCGACCATGTCAACGCCGGTCTCGCGGGCGACACTCCGGCGGACGCCCTCCGGCGCCTCGGCTGGGACGTGCTGGCGAAGGAACCGACGGCGACGTCCGTGTTCTTCGGGCTCGAGGCTGAGGCGACCGACGAGGCCGCCCTTCGCGAGATCGTGGAGACGCTCCTCCGCAGCGGCTCGCGGGTCTCCCTCGTGACGCCGCCACCGCGGGTCCGGGGCGGCGCCGAGGCGGAGCGGGCCGCGGCGCTCCGACGGCTCGCGGCCGGCACGGGGGCCGGCCTGATCGACCTGCACGCGGAGCTGGAGCGCGTGGCGGCGACGGTGTCGCCACAAGGTGGATACGTGCTCGATCCCGCCGACGAATGGGTCCTCGCCTACGGCCTCCTCCGGGCCTCGGGCGTGTCCGGGCTGGTCTCGAGCGCCTCGATCGATCTCCGCACCAACCGGGTGGTCGCGGAGAACGGGGCGCTGGAGGGCGTGCGGCGCGAGCCCGATGGCGGCGTGTCCTTCACCTGGTCGGGCCGGGCTCTGCCCTTCCCCGTGGATCCGCGGGCGGCGGGGGTGTTGGAGCGCGTCCCCTTCGCCTCCGGGCTGAGCCGCGAGACGGTTCGGATCATCGGTTTGCGGGCGGGGAACTACGAGTTGCGGATCGACGATCAGGCCGTCCGCACCGCCTCGGCCGAGGAGCTCGCGGCCGGGCTCGAGCTCGGCGGCGAGACCCGGACTCCGCAGTATGCGCAGGCGCTCGACGTGCTGCGGCTCGTTTCCGCGAGGGCCGAACTCGTGGCCGACTCGATCCGGACGCTCGCGCAAGTGGAGCACGGCCTCGCGCCGACGGCCGCGCGTCCGCTCGTGCGAGAGGCCTTCCAGTCGTTGCTTGCGGCCCGGTTGGAGGAACTGCGCTCCGCCCCGGCCGACGATCCGCGGCGGGGCGCCCTCGAACACTATGCGGTCCGCAAGGAACGCGAGCGCGAGGCGATCGCGGCGGCGGATCGGCTGGCGCGCCTCGCGCGGCTGACCGCGCAACCACGGCCGCACCTCTACGCGATCCGGCCGGTGCGGTGAAGGTTCACGGAAGCGCGTCGGCGAGGACGGTCGCGAGCCAGCGCATCCCCGGCTCGAGCCACGAGCCACCGTCATCCGCTGGGGGCGCGGCCAGGCAGGCCGCGAAACCGCCGGCCACCACGGCGCGCATCTCGACCGCGGCGGTCCCGGCGAGGCGGGCGGTCCAGATGCCGTGGTGCTCGCTCCAGATCGCCGTCGCGGGGATGCGTTCCGGAAAGAGAAGCCCCGTGCGGAGCCGTTTCCCGAGCGCCTCGCGCGCCGTCCAGAGGAGCATCCAGCGGACCTGCGCGTCCGCGCCACCGGCCTCCGCCCACGCCGTCTCCGCGTCGGTCACCTGCGTCCGCACGACGGCGGCGGCTTCGCGGTCCACGGTCTCGAGATCGATGCCGAACGCATACCGCTCCTCCGAGGCGACGGCGACCGCGGTCCCGCCCGAGTGGGCGAGGGTGACCGCGACGCCGGAGACGGGACCGCGGGGCAGGGGTTGACGCCACTCCCCGCGCACGAGCTCCCAGTCGGCGGGAGCGGTGTCGGGATGGAGCGCGCACAAGGCCGACTTCGCGGCCCTGCGACCGGCGAGGAAGTCCGCCCGGGCATGGTCGACCTTGAAGCGGGCGAAGCGCTCGAGTTCCTCCCCGCGCAGCCAGCCGTCGCGGGCCGCCGGTGCGGAGGCGTTCGTCGGGTCGGGCCGCGCCACCGCGAACGTCACGCGATCGCCGAGGGGGCTTTGAAGCCGCAGGGTGGTCGGCACGTTCATCGGTCCGCCTCCGCAGGTTGTTCCATCTTCCGGGAAACAAGTCGGATGGCTGCCCGGGCTGGGATCGAACCAGCGACCAAGTGATTAACAGTCACCTGCTCTACCGCTGAG
>DAIPIQ010000099.1:0-14431 GCA_036770745.1 Opitutaceae bacterium
ACACCCTAAAGAACGCCGATTCCGCCCCGGATCTTCCGGCGATCGGCGGGGAACCTGCACTATTTTCGGGGAACGCAGGCGCGAATCGCACGCGCTTCAACGCCGTCCACCGGCC
Source organism: Opitutaceae bacterium (assembly GCA_036770745.1). Lineage (GTDB taxonomy): Bacteria > Verrucomicrobiota > Verrucomicrobiia > Opitutales > Opitutaceae > DAIPIQ01. The sequence continues at coordinate 116 of DAIPIQ010000099.1, forward strand.
GGCGGCCACCTCGCTCGTCACCGCCCCGGCGTCACAGCGAACTCGGCCCGCAGGGCCTCGATCCGCCGTCGGTTCGCCCCGAGGTCGGAATGTCCGACGCGCGAAGCCGAGCGCACATGGATGACGCCCGCGTCCGGATCGAGCCGGAGCTCCAGGTCGTCGACGAAACGCAACCACCGGGTCTCGAAAGTCGCCCACAGATAGAGGCTGTTCTCCCGCCGCACCTCGCCGCCCAGCGCGCGCACGGCGTTGGTCACGCGCGCCCACGCCGCCCCCGGATCGCCCTCGAAGACGAGCGGGGCCACCAGCGCGTCTTCGCTGGTGACGCAGTTCGGGGAGTCGGGACAGGCGCGCAAGCGGCCCTCCACGACGCCCGTCTCGGGGAGCTTCCCGCGGGACACCCGGGCGAGCAGCAGGAAGCCCGCGAGAAGGAGGGCGAAGACCACGGCGCCGGCGAGCACGACGGATTTCACGGGGGGCACACTGAGGGAAACACGGACTCTTGTCAGCCGGGACTTGCACGCGAGGGTTTGCCGCGGCGCCGCGGTTTCACCATCACGCACCCCGACACCCGCATGCATCCTCCACCCGAAAACGACGACCGGCGTCTCTCCGAACTGCTCGAGGTCTGGAAGGTCGATCCACCGGAGGACCCCGGTTTCGCCCGCGCGGTGCGGGCCCGGCTGGAGCGGGAAACTCCCGCGACCCACGGATTCTGGCGCGAGGTCGTCACCGGCTGGATGCTGACGCGCTCGGCGCTCGGGTACACGGTCCTCGCTTTTGCGCTCGTGGGAAGCCTCGCCGCCGTCCGACAGACGCGAGCGTCCGATGCCGGACGGATCGAGCGCCTCGCGGCCGAGTACGTGCGCAGCATCGATCCGGTCGCGATGACCGCGGACCACCACCACCACCCTCGGTGAGACGCCTCGCCCTCCTGCTCGCGCTCGGTTTGGTCGCGGGGCTTCTCGCCTACGCCGCCGTGCGCGCGCTCCTTCCTCCGCCCCGGGCGACCGCGGGCTCGGGGGCCGACATCACCTGGCTGCGCCGGGAGTTCGCGCTCGACGAGGAGCGTTTCTCCCGGATCGCCGCGCTCCACGCGGCCTACGCGGTGACCTGCGCCGCCCATTGCGCCGACATCGTCGCGGCTCAGGACCGCCTCGCCGCCCTCCGGGCCGCGGACGCCGGCCCGGGGGAACTCGCGGACGCGGAGCGGGCCCTGCGGGAACTGGAGGCGGTCTGCAACGACGCCACCCGCGTCCACATCCACGCGGTCGCCGACCTCATGCCACCCGCGCAGGGCCGGCGCTACCTCGCGCTGATCGAACCGCACCTCGCCGAGCTGCCCCACGACGGCGACCGCGGCCTGCGTCGTTGATTCCGCAACCCCGCCCCGGATGGACCGACTCGATGACGCCGACGACAAACGCCTCATGCTCGCGCTCGCCGGCGGGGACGACGCCGCCCTCGACGCCCTGATGGCCCGCTGGCAACGGCCCGTCCGCGGCTTCATCCTCAGGCACGTGAGCAACCCGGCCGATGCCGAGGATCTCGCGCAGGAGACCTTCGTCCGCCTCTTCCGCGCCCGCGCGCGCTACCGGCCCGCCGCGCGCTTCTCCACCTTCCTCTTCACGATCGCGGTGAACTGCTGCCGCAACCACGCGGAGAAGCAGGGGCGCCGGCCGACCGTCGCCCTCGACATCGCACAGGGCCCGTCACCACTTGCCGGATACGTCGCTCCGGGACCGGCGCCCGACGAGGCACTGCGCGCCCGCGAACGGGTCGACGCGGTGCGGGAGGCGATCGGCGAACTGCCGCACGAGCTGCGCACCGCGGTGATCCTCTTCGAGTACGAGAACCTCTCCCACGCCGAGATCGCGGAGATCGCCGGCGTCACGCCCAAGGCGATCGAGACGCGCCTCTACCGCGCCCGGCGGCGGTTGCGCGAGCGCCTCGCGCGCTGGCTCCGGGTATGACGACCCACGGTTGGCGGGAGGGCCTCCCTCAATCCTGCAGCGTGCCCTGCCCGACGAGGCGCTCGTTGAAGAGCCGGTCCATCACCTCGCCGAGCAGGTAGATCGAACCCGTCACCACGACCGTCGCATCGTCCCCCCCGATCGTGCAGCGACCGGGCGACGGAAACAGCGCGTCGAGCGCGCCGCACGCCACGGGACCCGCGAAGTCCGCCGGGACGAACGCCCGCAACGCCTCCGCCGTGGAGGCGCGCGGTTGGTGCGGCACGGTCACGAAGGTGAGCGAACGGGCGTGCCGCGCCGCCGTCGGCACCAGGGCCTCGGCACGCGGCACGCCCAGGACCCCGAGCACGAGGTGCGGCCGGCGGCCCGTCGTCGAGACGAGGTGCGCGAGGTTCTCCTCGAGACATTCCGCGCCCTCGCGGTTGTGCGCCGCGTCGAGGATGATCTCGCGCCGGCCGAAGCGCAGCCGCTGCCAGCGGCCCGGCCAGTCGACCGCGAGCAGCGCCCGCCCGATCCGCTCCTCCGGGAGGTCGAAACGGCCGCGCAGCCGGCGGAGCGCGAGGACGGCGGTGGCGGCGTTGACCCGCTGGAAGCCGCCCGCGAGGTTGGTTTCTGGATACGCCTCGAGTTCGTGCCCGAAACGCTCCACGACGGAATCGACCGCGCAGCCCCGCGACGCGGCGACCTCGCGCACCACCGCCTCGGCCCCGGCGGGCAGCCGTCCGAGCACGACCGGTTTCCCGGGCTTCACGATCCCGGCCTTTTCCGCGGCGATCTTTTCCAGGGTGTCGCCGAGGATCTCCATGTGGTCGTGGCCGATCGAGGTGATGATCGAGACCTCGGGCTCGACGATGTTGGTGGCGTCGAGCCGACCGCCCATGCCGACCTCGATGATCGCGACGTCGACCGCCGACCGCTGAAACTGCAGGAACGCGATCGCGGTCATGAACTCGAAGAAGCTCGGATGATCGTCGAGGTCGCGCCGGCCCAGCTCGGCGGCGACGGGCTGGAGCTCGCGCACGTGGCGGACGATCTCGTCCTCGCCCAGGATGCGGCGGTCGACCTGGACGCGCTCGCCTTGGCGGACGAGGTGCGGGGAGGTGAAGAGCCCGGTGCGGAGGCCGCACGCGCGCAGGGCGGCCTCCATCATGGCCGCGACCGAACCCTTGCCGTTGGTCCCGGCCACATGCACGACCGGGAAGCTCCGCTCGGGATGACCGAGGCGTTCGGAGAGCAGCCGCATGCGGTCGATCCCGAATCTGGCCCCGTGGTGCTTGAGCCCGTACAGGTAGTGGCGGACCGAGGCGAAATCGTGAAGGTCCGGGTTGAAGAGATCGGTCATGGCGCTGGGACGACCCCCGCACCGTCGCGCGCCAGGGACGGCGCTTCAACCCCGGAGGGCGGCGTTCTTCACAACATCCCCGGGAGGGCCCGCCCCGCGCGCTCCCGCCCCCGCCGGGCCCGGCTGCGGCCCTCGCCGCGACACGAGGCGCGGGAGGGCCCGCGGCCCCGCGGCGTGTTGCGAATCGGGGGCGATCGTGACGAAACCCGCCGGCACGCCCCGGCGACCCCGGGACTCCGCGAAGGACGAGCCGCGCGCGAACGCCGGAGCTCGGCCGGACCGATCTCCGCAAACCGTTCAAGCCGTGACGTTTGGGAGCCACGTCGGCCGCCTCCGGTGGCGGCGGTGGCGGGGACCGCCCTCCCCCGCCCGGCCGTCACCCGTTCGGCACAATCGTCACACGCGGCCGGCCTGCGCGGGCGGACGGTCCCCGGCCTTCCGACGGGTCGCCCCACGCCCGGAGGGTCGCCCAGCCTCCACCGAGGGCTCGCGCGTATCCCGTTTTTGAGGACACGGCCCGGGTTACCCCCAGGTTGTTCACAAGGGAAGTCCTGGATTCTCCGACGGGCGCCTCAACGCCCCGGGTGCCGCACGATCGAGTCCCGCGCGACCGGTTCCTTGCCGGGGTGGTCGAGGATGAAATGCAGGCCGCGGCTCTCGCGCCTCTGGAGGGCGCAGTGCACGACCAGCTCGGCGACCTGGATCAGGTTGCGCAGCTCGAGCAGCCGAGGTTCGACGCGGAAGTTCCAGTAGTAGTCGTGGATCTCGGCGGCGAGGTTGGCGATGCGGGTGCGGGCCCGGGCGAGACGCTTGGTCGTGCGGACGATGCCCACGTAGTCCCACATCGTCCGGCGGAGCTCATCCCAGTTGTGGGCGATCACGACCTGTTCGTCGGAGTCGTGGGCGTCGCCCGAGACCCAGTCGGGCAGCGCCCCTGCCGGGCCGCACTCCCGGATGTGGCGGAGGATCGATCCGACACCGCGATGCGCCATCACCACGGCCTCGAGGAGGGAGTTGCTCGCAAGGCGGTTCGCGCCGTGGAGGCCGGTCGAGGCCACCTCGCCGCACGCATAGAGACCGGGGAGCGAGGTCTCCGCGTCGAGGTTGGTGACCACGCCGCCGCAGGTGTAGTGGGCGGCGGGGACGACCGGGATGCGGTCGCGGGCGAGGTTGTGCCCGAGGGCGAGGCAGCCTTCGAAGATCGTCGGGAAACGGGCGCGGAGCAGGTCCTCGTCCTTGTGGGTGATGTCGAGCCAGACGTGGGCGGCGCCGGAGGCCTTCATCTCGGCGTCGATCGCGCGGGCGACGATGTCGCGAGGCGCCAGGTCGGCGAGCGGGTGGTAACGCGTCATGAACGCCTCGCCGGCGAGGTTGCGCAACACGCCCCCCTCACCGCGCACGGCTTCGCTCACGAGGAAGCGTTTCTCTTCGAGCGAGTAGAGCGTGGTCGGGTGGAACTGGATGAACTCCATGTTCGCGACCTCCACCCCGGCCCGGTAGGCCATCGCGATGCCGTCGCCCGTAGCGATGTCGGGGTTGGTCGTGTAGAAGTAGACCTGCCCCGCCCCGCCCGAGGCGAGCACGACGACCGGCGCGACGTAGGTGTCGACCTGCCCCGAACGGGAATCGAGGGCGTAGAGCCCGAGCACCCGCCCGCGGTCGCCCCCGGCCCGGCGACCGAGGCTGCCGCTGGTGATGAGGTCGATCGCGAAGGTGTGCTCCTTCAGCACGATCCTCTCCGACCGCGCGACCGCGTCGAGCAGCGCGTCCTCGATCGCCTTCCCGGTCATGTCCTTCACGTGAAGGATCCGCCGGTGCGAGTGCCCGCCCTCCTGCCCGAGGTCGTAGACCCCGGCGGCGTCACGGGAGAATTTCAGGCCCAGCTCGGCGAGCGCGCGGATGCGCGCCGGGCCCTCTTCGATGATCCGCTCGACGATCTCGCGCCGACAGAGCCCGTCGCCCGCCTCCAGGGTGTCGCGCACGTGGCTTTGGAAATCGTCGGTGTCGGCGGTGACGCAGGCCACGCCTCCCTGCGCGTAGTTGGTGTTGGATTCGGCGCGCGTCTTCTTGGTGAGGATCGCGACGCGGTGACCCGCCGCCGCGACCTCGAGCGCGAGGCTGAGGCCGGCGATGCCGCTCCCGATCACGACCGCGTCGAAGGTGTATTGCACAAGTCCCGCCTCGTTCAGGGTCCGATCCCGCGCTCGTCGAGGCCCGGGATGCCGGAGTCGCCGGGGCCGAGCGCGCGTTGCAGCGTGATGGTGTCGATCCAGCGCCCGAACTTCAGCCCGACGGCCCGCTGCACGCCGGCGTCGACGAAACCGAGCGCGCGATGGAGGCCGAGGGAGGCGACGTTGGCGCGGTCGCCGATGACCGCGAGCATCTGCCGGCAGCCGAGCGCGGCGCAGTCGTCGATCAGCCGCAGGAGCAGGGCGCGCCCGATTCCGCGCCGGTTCCACGCGGGGTCGAGGTAGAGGGAGTCCTCCACCGTGAAACGATACGCGGGCCGGGCCCGGTACGGGGCCGCGTAGCCGTAGCCGACGACCCCGCCCTCCGCCGCCGCCACGAGCCAGGGAAGCCCGCGCAAGCGCGCCTCCGCGCATCGGCGCAGCATCTCGTCCGCGCCCGGCGGCTCGAGCTCGAAGGTCGCGGTGCTCGTCTCGACATGGTGCGCGTAGACCGCCGCGATCGCCGGAAAATCCGCGTCCTGCGCGGGTCGGATCACGACGCTCCGGAGACTCGGAGACGCGGCGGTCGTCACAGGATGATGTTGTCGATCAACCGGACCTCGTCGATCCACGCGGCGATCGCCAGCAGGGAGCGGCCGGGGTTGATCTGGCGCTCGGGCTCCATCGTGTCGCGGTCGACGATCGCGACGTAGATCACGCGGATCCGCCGCCGCTCCCCGAGGGTGTGCGTGGCCTCGGCGACGACGCGGTCGACGTTGCGCACGCCGCCGTCGACGAGGCCCTTGCCGATCGTCAGCGCCTTGTGGATCACCGTGGCGTCCTCGCGCTGCGCGGTCGTGAGCTGGCCGTTGCGCGAGCCGCAGGGCAGCCCGTCGCGCTCGCGCACGGTCGGCCGGACGAGCACCTGCACGCTGAAATTGAGATCCTCGATCATCTTGCGCGCGACCGCGGCCCCCTGCGCGTTCTTCTGCCCGAAGACGAGCAGGTCGGGCCGCACGAGGTTGCAGAGTTTCGCGAGGATCGTGGTCACGCCGCGGAAGTGCGCCGGGCGGGACACCCCGCAGAGCCCGCGGCTCAGGGCCTCCTCGGCGACGAAGGTCGAGAAACCCTTCGGATAGATCTCCGCGATCGAGGGCGTGAAGAGCACGTCCGCCCCCGCGCGCTCGCAGAGCGCCGCGTCGCCCTCCGGCTCCCGCGGGTAGCGCGTGTGGTCCTCGTTGGGCCCGAACTGCGCGGGGTTGACGAAGATCGACACGACGACCGCGTCGGCCTGCTGGCGCGCCGCGGCGATGAGCGAGGCGTGACCCTCGTGGAGCGCGCCCTGCGTCGGCACGAGGGCGATGAGCCGGCCCCCGCCGCGAAGGCCGAGCGCGAGGGACTGCATCTGGTGGACGGATTCGATACGTTCCATGGTCGACCGCGGTCGCGCGAACCTCGCACCGCGGGCCGCCCGGAGGCAAGTCACGATCCCGTGACGACGGCGGCCACTCACCGCTTGCCCCTCCGCGCAAAAGGTGGTTTCCCCGCGGTTCCCATGATCCGCATCAACGAGAACTACACCAAGCTCAAGGCCTCCTACCTCTTCGCCGACATCGCGCGCCGGGTGAACGCCTTCGCCCGGGCCAACCCCGACAAGCGGATCATCCGCATGGGCATCGGCGACGTCACCGAGCCGCTGCCGGCGGCCTGCATCGACGCCTTCCACCGGGGCGTCGACGAGCTCTCGAAGCGCGAGAGCTTCCGCGGCTACGGGCCGGAGCAGGGCTACGCCTTCCTCCGCGAGGCCATCGCCGAACACGACTTCCGCGCCCGCGGCTGCCGGGTCGATCCCGACGAGATCTTCGTGAGCGACGGCGCGAAGTGCGACTGCGGCAACATCCAGGAGATCTTCGCGACCGACGTCCGCATCGCCGTGCCGGACCCCGTGTATCCGGTTTATGTGGACACGAACGTCATGGCCGGCCGCACCGGCCCCGACACCGACGGCCGCTACGCCGGCCTCGTCTACCTCGAGTGCACCGCCGCCAACGGCTACGTTCCGTCTCTTCCCGCCGAACCGGTCGACCTGATCTACCTCTGCTACCCCAACAACCCCACCGGCGCGACCGCCACCAAGGCGCAGTTGAAGGCCTGGGTCGAGTTCGCCCGCGCCCACAAGGCGATCATCCTCTTCGACGCCGCCTACGAGGCCTACATCCGCGACGACTCGCTCCCCCGCTCGATCTACGAGATCGAGGGCGCGCGCGAGGTCGCGATCGAGTTCCGCAGCTTCTCCAAGACCGCCGGCTTCACCGGCACGCGCTGCGGCTTCATCGTCGTCCCGAAGGAGCTAGAGGCCTGGGACGGCCGCGGCGGCGCCCACTCCGTCCACGCCCTCTGGAACCGGCGGCACTCGACGAAGTTCAACGGCGTCTCCTACCCCGTCCAGCGCGCCGCCGAGGCGGTCTATTCGCCCGAGGGCCGCGCCCAGACCCGGGCGCTGACCGACTTCTACCTCGGCAACGCGCGGATCATCCGCGACGAGCTCTCGCGGCTCGGGCTCGCCTGCGCCGGCGGCGACAACGCCCCCTACCTCTGGATCGACACGGGCCGCGACTCCTGGGAGTTCTTCGACCTGCTCCTCGAAAGGGCCGCGGTGGTCTGCACGCCCGGGGCCGGCTTCGGCAAGTGCGGCGAGGGCCACATCCGGCTGAGCGCCTTCAACAGCCGCGAGAACGTCGAGGAGGGCATGCGCCGCGTGCGCTCGGTCCTCGCCTGATGGCGGACCACGCCACCGGGACGTGGCCCGGCGTCCGCGCCGTGCTCTTCGACCTCGACGGAACGCTCGTCGACCACTTCGACACGCTCCACGCCTGCTACCGCCACGCCTTCGAGACGCTCGGCCTGCCCGCCCCCGACGCCGCCACCGTGCGCCGCGCGGTCGGCGGCTCGATGGAGGTGACGATGCGCAAGCTCCTTCCTCCCTCCGCCCCGATCGACGAGGCCGCGCGGATCTGGCGCGCCCGCTTCGACGGGACCTACCTCGAGGACGTCCGCGCGATGCCCGGCGCACTCGCACTGGTCGAGCGGCTCCACGCCCGCGGCCTCGCCCTCGGGGTGTTGACCAACAAGCTCGGCGACGCCTCCCGCGGCATCTGCCTCCACCTCGGCTTCGCCCCGCTGCTCGCCTGCGTGATCGGCGCCGGCGACATCCCCTTCCGCAAGCCCCAGCAACCATTTTCTGAATACGCGCTCCGCCGGCTCGACGCGACCGCGGCCGCCACGATCCTCGTCGGCGACTCGCCCTACGACATCGAAGCGGCCCGCGTCGTCGGGATGCGCTCCGCCTGTGTCGCCACCGGTTCGCACACCGCCCCGGAGCTCGCCGCCGCCGGGGCCGACGGCGTCTTCGCCGACCTCCCGGCGCTCGGCCGCGCCGTGTTCGACGCCGGCTGAACGGCCGGTCGCCGACGGAGGAAAAACCGGCTTGCGCGTCCGCCAACCCCGGGTAACCACGCATTTTTCCGCACTTTCCACACCAACCCTGACCACGCCATGAGCACACCCTCCGTCGAGAAATTCGAGTTCCAGGCCGAGATCCGCCAGCTCCTCGATATCGTCATCAACTCCCTCTACACCGACCGGGAGATCTTCCTGCGCGAGCTCGTCTCCAACGCCGCCGATGCGATCGAGAAGTTCCGCCACACCCGGCTCACCGAGTCCGAGGTCTTCGACGACGGCCTGCCGCTCGAGATCAACATCACGACCGACGACACGGCGAAGACGATCACGATCCAGGACGCCGGCATCGGGATGACCCGCGAGGAGCTGATCGAGAACATCGGCACGATCGCCCACTCCGGCTCGAAGAAGTTCCTCAAGGCCCTCGCCGAGGACGCCCGCAAGGACGTGAGCCTGATCGGCCGTTTCGGCGTCGGATTCTACAGCGCCTTCATGGTCGCCCGGCGCGTCCGCGTCTACGCCCGGCCGTGGCGTCGCGACGGTGTCGGGCACTGCTGGACGAGCGACGGCGCCGGCAGCTACGAGGTCGAGGAATCCGAGGGTCAGCGGCGCGGCTGCAAGCTCGTGCTCGAGCTCAAGGACGACTGCCACGAGTTCGCCAACGCGAGCCGCGTCGAGGCGATCCTCAAGCGTTACTCGAGCTTCGTGCCGTTTCCGATCAACCTCAACGGCAAGCGGGTGAACACGATCCAGGCGCTCTGGCTCCGCTCGAAGGCCGGGATCAAGGAGGAGGAGTACACCGAATTCTACAAGTACCAGGCCAACGCCTTCGACGAGCCCCGCCTGCGCCTCCACTTCACCGCCGACGCACCGCTCGCGATCCACGCCCTGCTCTTCGTCCCGAAGGAGAACCCCGAGCGGCTCGGCTGGGGCCGCGTCGATCCGCAGGTCGCCCTCTATTGCCGCAAGGTCCTGATCGACGCCGCCCCGAAGGACCTCCTGCCCGAGTGGCTGCGTTTTCTCCGGGGCGTCGTCGACAGCGAAGACCTCCCGCTCAACATCTCGCGCGAGACGCTCCAGGACCGCTCGCTCGTCGAGAAACTCAACAAGATCGTCACCGGCCGCTTCCTCAAGTTCCTCGAGGAGGAGGCGAAGGCCCGACCCGACGCCTACCGGGATTTCTTCAAGACCTTCGGCCTCTACCTCAAGGAAGGCGCCGCCACCGACTACACGCACCGCGCCGCCCTCGCGAAACTCCTGCGGATGGAGACCTCCGCGCTCGCCCGCGGCGACCCCACCTCGCTCGCCGACTACGTCTCCCGGATGAAGGACGGCCAGAAGGAGATCTATTACCTCGTCGGCCCGAACCGCGAGGCGCTCGAGGCGAGCCCCTATTTCGAAGCCTTCAAGCTGCGCGGCCTCGAGGTGCTCTTCCTCACCGAGACGGTGGACGAGTTCGTGATGGGCAACCTTCACGAGTTCGACGGCAGGAGCCTCGTCTCGGCCGACAGCCGCGAGGTGAAGCTCGACGACCTTCCGCCGCCCGCTGTGGAGGGCGCGCTCACCGACGAGCAGACAAAGGAACTCTGCTCGTGGCTGAAAGAGACGCTTGGCGAGCGCGTCGGCGAGGCCGCCGGAAGCGACCGGCTCGTCGACAGCCCGGTCATGGCGCTCAACACCGACCACCTGACCGCGCACATGCGGCGGATGATGCGTTCGATGAAGCCGGAGGGCGCGGAGGAAACGCCGGTCAAGGTGGACCTGCAGGTGAACCCCCGTCACCCGCTCATCATCAACCTCCACGGTCTGCGCACCGCGCGCCCCGACCTGGCCGCGCTCATCGCCGCCCAGGTCCTCGACAACGCCCTCATCTCCGCCGGGCTCCTCGACGACTCCCGCTCGATGCTCGAGCGGCTGAACAAGATCCTCGAGCACGCGGCGAAGTAGCCGGCGGCGACGGCCTCCCGCGAGTCGGCATCCTGCACGCAACGGCCCCGGGCGACCGGGCGTTTCGCCTCGATCGCCGCTCCGAACGGATGTCGGGACCGGCTCCGCCCCGAGGGCGGCCGGTCCTCGCGCCGCGGATGGCATGGGCGCCGCTTCGTGCGTCGGATGATTCCCGCATCCCCTCGCACCGTTTCCGAGCGCCTCCACGTCAGGGTCGGCTGTCGCCTCGTGTTCGCAACGTCGGGTGAGACGACGCTCCTGCTCGACGTTCGGCCGCAACCCGACGCCGGCCGCTTCGTGCCGAGCGAGCGCCTCGTCGTCGGCGACGACCTGGCCTTCGAGCCGATCCGCAACGGCCGGAGCGTCGACATCGTCCGCTGTCGTCTCCCCGGCGGGGTGACGGAGGTCGTGCACGACGCGATCGTCGAGGTCCCGTACGAGACCGATCAGGCGGGCGCCGAATCCTGTCTTCCCACCCCGGTCGACCGGATGACGTGTGAACAACTCCACTACACCCGGCCCAGCCGCTTCTGCGAATCCGACCGGCTGGCGACGTTCGCGTGGGAGCGGTTCGGCGCCTTGCCCGACGGCTGGCCGCGGGCGAGGGCCGTCTGCGACTGGGTGCACCGCCACATCGAGTACCGCTTCGGGTCCGGCGGGAGCGACCTCTCTGCGTTCGACGTCTTCGAACGCGGCTTCGGAGTCTGCCGCGATTTCGCCCACGTCGTCGTCGCCCTCTGCCGAGCGCTCAACCTGCCCGCGCGTTACGTCTCCGGACACCTGCCCGACATCGGCTGCCTCGATCCCGGATCTCCGATGGACTTCCACGCCTGCGCGGAGGTGAGCCTCGGCGGTCGCTGGATCGCGCTCGACGCGCGCTACAACACCCCGCGCATCGGCCGCATCGCGATCTCCCGCGGCCGCGACGCCTCGGATTGCGCCTTCGCCACGACCTTCGGTCCCGCACGACTGCGGCACTTCGAGGTGTGGGCCTACCAGATCGCACCGGGTTCGGTGAAGCCGGGCGATCCCGTCGACCTCACCCTCCGCCTCGACGGCACGCTGGAGATTCGCGCGCCGCGGATGCCCCCGCTCCCCCGTCGTTGCCCATCCGACCATCAGCCTCCGACGCGCCGCGACGCCCGCCCGCGTGACCGGATCCTCTGGCGCAAAGCGAAGCCGTCCTCCCGTTCCCTTGCCGGCCTCGGCGGGTCCCGGGCACCCCGTCGCGGGTAGAGGGCCGGAGCGCCCCGCGCGGAGCGGCGGTTTTCCAACCGCCGAGTGCGACGTCCAACCGGCGGTTGGAAAACGGTCGCTCCATGCTCCCTCGCGAGTCGCCGCACGGTTATGGGCTCGCAAGGAAATCGTCGCCTTCCCCGACGCGACCCATCAAATCCTCCGCACTCGTGAACAAACCCCCGCTCCCGCATTCCTCCGCTCCCCCGTCTGCCGGCCCGAGGCGCGGCATCGTCCTCGCCGGCGGCTCCGGCACCCGGCTGCATCCGCTCACGATCCCGATCAGCAAGCAGTTGATGCCGGTCTACGACAAACCGATGATCTACTACCCGCTCTCGATGCTCATGCTCGCGGGCATCCGGGAGATCCTCGTCATCTCGACGCCGCAGCACCTGCCGCTCTTCCAGGAACTGCTCGGCGACGGTGCGCACGCCGGCGTCTCCTTCAGCTACGCCGCCCAACCGCGGCCGGAAGGGCTCGCCCAGGCGTTCCACATCGGGGCGGATTTCCTCGCCGGCGCGCCCGCCGCGCTCGTCCTCGGCGACAACCTCTTCCACGGCCACGATCTCGCGGAGACGGTCCAGCGGGCGAGCGCCCGCGTCGACGGCGCGACGATCTTCGGCTACCACGTGGCCGACCCGCGCCAGTACGGCGTCGTCGAGTTCGATGCGGGCGGCCGGGCGATCTCACTCGAGGAGAAACCCGCCGTCCCGAAATCCAGTTACGCCGTGCCCGGGCTGTATTTCTACGACGGCGACGTCGTCGAACACGCGCGCGCCCTCCGTCCCTCGGCGCGGGGCGAGCTCGAGATCACCGATCTGAACATGCGCTACCTCCGCGCCGGCCGGCTCAACGTCGAGATCCTCGGTCGCGGCACGGCGTGGCTCGACACCGGTTCGCACGACTCGCTCCTCGACGCCGCGAACTTCGTCCAGGTGATCGAACGACGGCAGGGTCTGAAGATCGCCTGCCTCGAGGAGATCGCCTACCGGCAGGGCTGGATCACGCGGGCCGAGGTCGAGGCCGCGGTCGGCCGCTTCGGCAAGTCGACCTACGGCGCCTACCTGCGCCGGATGCTGGAGGACAACCTGCTCTGAACGCGACGCGTTGACCACGCGCGGGGCCTTCCGCCGCCCTTGCCGGCCCCCGCGCGCGAGGCGCGACCGATCGTGGAGATCTCCTTCATCATCCCGCTTCTCGACCGGCTCGACGTCACCCGGCCGTGCCTCGAGTCGCTCCGCGAGACGATCCCGCCCGGGCTCGCCCACGAGATCCTCCTCGTCGACGACGGAAGCACCGACGGCACCCGCGAGTGGGCCGCACGCCAGCCGGCCCCGCCATTCTCCGCGCTCTTCAACGAGCGTCGCCTCGGCTACGCCGCCGCCAACAACCGCGCCGCCCGCGTCGCCCGCGGCCGGTTGCTCGCACTCGTCAACAACGACCTCGTCTTCACCCGCGGGTGGCTCGAGCCGATGCTTCGCGCGCTCGCGCGGCCCGCGATCGGGATCGTCGGCAACCGGCAGGTCCGCGTCGCCGACGGCGCGCTCGACCACGCCGGCATCATCATCGGCGTCAAGGCCAAGCCCGAACACCTCGACCGCAGTCAGCGCCGCCCGCTCCGGCCCTTCGGCTTCTCCGAACGCCACGCCGTGACCGGCGCCTGCTGCCTGCTGCGGCGCGAGCTCTTCCTCGGGATCGGGGGCTTCGACGAGGGTTTCCGCAACGGCGGGGAGGACGTCGACCTCTGCTACCGGATCCGCGCGCGCGGGCTGCGCGTCGTGGTGGCCAACCGCAGCGTGATCCGCCACCACGTGAGCGCGACCCCCGGCCGCAAGGATCGCGACGAACACAACAGCCGGCGCCTCTGCCGCAAGTGGCGCGAGGCGTTGATCCACGACGGCGCCCGCTCCTGGCCGCACGCCTACCTCGTCGAGCACTGGCTGGAGCCGCGCGACTACGACACGCGGCTTCTCTGGACGGCGTTCCTCGGCCGGCTGGGCGTCATCCGCCGCCCGACCCGCGAGGTGCTCGCGCTCGTCGAGCGCAACTTGATGCGTGAAGAAGCGCGGTGGGCGGACATCCTCGGGCCGGAGACTTCGGATTGAAAAAGGAACACGCACCAGGGACGGCCCGCAGCAGGATCGGCAGCGGCTTTCGCTGGCGGGGACTCTTCGAGAGCGCGGAGGCG
>DAIPIQ010000100.1:0-14420 GCA_036770745.1 Opitutaceae bacterium
GACGACACGTCTGCTCTATCGGATCACCGTAGGGAGACTCCAGCCCGGACGCTAAACCCCGCCCACGATCGCGGGATCGTGGTGACCCCGATGCTGCCCGCCCTCTCCGCAACCTTCCCCGCGCGTGGCTCGGAAGCTGCTGACTGAACCGCGACTCGTTGCCACATCCTCCGCTCCGTCGAAGGCCGCTGAAAGCCCGGTCCTGACGCGCCGCTTCAGGCGCGTGGCGACCGCGACCTCCAGTTTCGTCCGGTGAATCCCGGGCGACGGCCCGCGGCTGCGCGGAGGCCGCCACCATGAAAAAGCTCATCCTTGTCGCGGGTTGCGTGCTGCTCGCCCTCGCGGGACTCGCCGCACCGAAACTGCTCCCGCTCGCCGGCGGTCGCCCGCCCGCGGAGGCGCCGCCCTCCCACGCCGCCGCGCCGACGCGCGTGCGCGCCATCCGGCTCGCGCCCGAACCGCTCGCCGAGACGATCCACGCCACCGGCACGCTCCGCGCGGGCGACGCGGTCGATCTGCAGACCGAGATCGCCGGGCGGATCGTCGGCATCCACTTCGTCGAGGGCACGCGGGTGCGCGCCGGCGAACTGCTCCTGAAGTTCTACGACGCCGATCTGCGCGCCGCGCTGGAGCGCGCCACCGCCCGGCGCAACCTCGCGGCCTCGCGCGCCCGGCGCATCGACGAGCTCTTCACCCACGGCGGCACCAACGCCCAGGACCGCGACGCCGCCTTCAGCGAAGTCGAGGTGCAGGAGGCGGAGATCCGCCTGATCGAGGCGCAGCTCGCACGCACCGAATTGCGCGCGCCCTTCGACGGGTGGATCGGGCTTTGCAGCGTGAGTCTCGGGGCCTACGTCGCACCGGCCACCCGGATCGCCACGCTCCAGCACATCGAGAGCATGAAGCTCGATTTCGCCGCGCCGGAGCGCTTCGCCGCCGCGATCCCGCCGGGGGCGCCGGTGACGTTCTCCGTCTCCGGCGGCCCGCAGCGTTTCACCGGCCGCGTCTACGCCGTGGAGCCGCGGATCGACGTGGGCACGCGCACGGTCCAGGTGCGCGCCACCGTGGACAACGCCGAGGGCCTGCTCCGCCCCGGGGCGTTCGCCCAGGTGGAGTTCAAGGTCGCCGAGCGCGACGACGCCCTGCTCGTCCCCGCCGCCTCGGTGATTCCCGGGCTCTCGGAAAAGACGGTCTTCGTCGTCGCCGACGGCCGGGCCTCGCGACGCACGGTGCAGACCGGCACGCGCACGGGCACGAGCGTGGAGCTGGTCTCGGGCGTCGCCCCGGGCGAGCTCGTCATCACCTCAGGACTCCAGACGCTCCGTTCAGGCGCGGCCGTCGCGCTCGCGCAAGGGGATTGAACCGCCATGGACCTCGCCACCCTCAGCGTCCGCCGCCCGATCCTCACTTCGGTGCTCTCGATCCTCATCGTCGTATTCGGGATCGTCGGACACCTGCGCCTCGGCGTCCGCGAGTACCCGGCGATCGATCCGCCCACGATCTCCGTCTCGACGGCCTATCCGGGCGCGGCGGCGGGGATCATCGAGACGCAGATCACGCAACCGCTCGAGACCGCGATCAACTCCGTGGCCGGCCTGCGCACGGTCATCAGCACCAGCCGCGAAGGGGCGAGCATGATCAACGCGGAGTTCACCCTCGAGACCGACCTCGACACGGCGGCGAGCGACGTGCGCGACGAGTTGAGCCGCGCCGTCCGCTTCCTCCCGCCCGACGCCAACCCGCCGATCATCTCGAAATCCAACGCCGACTCGAGCCCGATCCTCGGCCTCGCGATCCGGAGCGAGGCGCGCTCGCAACTCGAGCTCGGCGCGATCGCCGAGAACCTGCGCGAGCGCCTGCAGACGATCGGCGGCGTGGCCGCGGTCGAGCAGCCGGCGGAGAAGCGTTACGCGATGCGCCTCTGGCTCGATCCCGAGCGGCTCGCCGCCTACGGCCTCACCCCGCTCGACGTGCGCCTCGCCCTCCAGCGGGAGAACATCGAGCTGCCCTCGGGCCGGATCGAGGGCGCCGCGATCGACCTCCCGATCAAGACGCTCGCGCGGCTTTCGACGCCCGCGGAGTTCGACGACATGGTGCTCAAGCGCGAAAGCGACCGGCTCGTGCGCTTCCGCGACGTCGGCCACGCCGAGCTCGGCGCCCTCAACGAGCGCAGCGCCCTCAAGGTCGGGGCCGAGGCCGTGGCCGGCCTCTACTTCCGGCCGCAGCCCGGGGCGAACCACATCGAGATCGTCGACGAGATCCGCCGGCGCCTCGACACCCTCGCGGCCGAGCTCCCGCCCGACGTGCGGGTCGAGATCGCCTACGACAACACGGCCTACGTGCGCCGCTCGCTCGCCGAGGTCGAGGAGACGGTCCTGATCGCCTTCGGTCTCGTCCTCCTCGTCGTGTTCTTCTTCCTGCGCGACTGGCGCAGCACGCTGATCCCGGTGGCCGCGATCCCGGTCTCGATCATCGGCGTTTTCGGCCTGCTCGACGTCGCCGGATTCTCCGTCAACACGCTCACGCTCCTCGGCGTGGTGCTCGCGATCGGGCTCGTCGTCGACGATGCGATCGTCGTCCTGGAGAACATCCACGCGCGGATCGAGCGGGGCGAGCCGCCGGCGGAGGCCGCGATCGCCGGGACGCGCGAGATCACGACCGCGGTGATCGCGACGACGATCGTGCTCGCGGTGGTGTTCCTCCCGCTGCTCTTCCTCGGCGGCGTCACCGGGCGCCTCTTCCGCGAGTTCGGCGTGACGGTCGCAGGCGCGGTGATCCTCTCCTCGGTCGTCGCACTCACGCTCACGCCGATGCTTTGTGCGCGGGTCCTGCGCGCCGGTCGCGGGGCCGCCGGTCACGGCCGGCTCCACCGCGCGACCGAGCCGCTCTTCCAGGGCCTCGAGTCGGGCTACGCCTCCGCGCTGCGCTTCACCCTGCGCCGCCGCTGGATCGCGCCCGCGGTGCTCGCGCTCACCTGCGCCATCGCCTGGCTGTGCCTGCGCGAACTGCCGCGCGAGCTCACGCCGCTGGAGGACCGCGGCCGGCTCTGGGTCCGCGCCACCGCGGGCGAGGGCGCCGGCTTCGATTCCATGATGGCGGTGATGGACGACATCACGGCGGTCACGATCGAGGCCGTCCCCGAGGCCGGGATCATGATGACGCAGGTGCCCGGCTTCGGCGGCGGCCCCGGCAGCACGGGGCTGGTCAACACGGGCTTCGTCCGCGTGTTCCTCGAGGACCGGGAGACGCGCGCGGCCTCGCAGGGCGAGATCGCCGAGCGGCTCCGCCGCGCCCTCCGCGAGATCGACGGTGCGCGGATCAACATCACCCAGGAGGCGAGCATCGGCGAACGCCGCTCCAGCGCCTCGGGCGTGCAGTTCGTCATCCAGGCCCCGACGCTGGGGCTCCTGAGCGACGCCCTGCCGGCGTTTCTCGAGGAGGCGCGCCGCGGCGACGTGTTCACCTTCGTCGACACCGACCTGCGCTTCAACAAGCCCGAGCTGGAGATCGCGATCGATCGCAACAAGGCGCAGACGCTCGGCGTCACCGCGCTCGACATCGCCCAGACGCTCCAGGCCTCGCTCAGCGGGCAGCGCTTCGGCTATTTCATCCACGAGGGCCGCCAGTACGAGGTGATCGGGCAGTTCACCCGGGACTTCCGCTCCACGCCCGCCGATCTCGGCAAGATCGGGGTGCGCGCCGCCGGCGGGGAGATCGTGCGGCTCGACAACCTGATCTCGCTGAAGGAGCGCGTCTCGCCGCCCGAACTCTACCGTTTCAACCGCTACACCGCCGCCACCGTCTCCGGCACGCTCGCGCAGGGCCGCACGATGGGCGAGGGCGTGGCCGCGCTCCGCGCCGCGGCGGCGCGCACGCTCGACGGCCGCTTCACCACCGAGCTCACCGGGAGCGCGCGCGACCTCGTCGACAGCTCGTCGTCGCTCGGCTGGGTCTTCGCCCTCGCGATCCTGCTCATCTTCCTCGTGCTCGCCGCCCAGTTCGAAAGCCTTCGCGACCCCTTCGTGATCCTCTTCACCGTCCCGCTCTCGCTCGGCGGCGCCCTCCTCGCCCTCTGGTACTTCAACCAGTCGCTCAACATCTTCTCCCAGATCGGCCTGATCATGCTCGTGGGACTCGTGACGAAGAACGGCATCCTCATCGTCGAGTTCGCCCGCCAGCATCGCGCGACCGCGGGCCTCGATCCCGCCGCCGTGGTCCACGCCGCCGCGGTGCGCCGGCTGCGGCCGATCCTCATGACGAGCCTCGCCACGATCCTCGGCATCCTCCCGATCGCGCTCGCCTTCGGCGCCGGGGCCGAGAGCCGGATGTCGATGGGCATCGCCGTGATCGGCGGCCTGATCGTCGGGGGCGCGCTCACGCTCTTCGTGATCCCCTCGGTCTACGTGCTCGCCTACCCGGCCCGGCCCGCCCCCGCCCCGGAGCACATGCCCGCGGTCGCGCCCGCGACCGGCGCATGAGTTCCCGTTCGCACTGGCACGCGAGGCGCTTCCCCGGAGGCGCACGTTGCCAAACGATGAACCTCCTCACACGACCGACCGGACTCGACGAATCGTACCCTTGTCGGACGCGGCCACCGGGCCGCGTCCCCCTTTTTCCCCGCCGCGCGCTCGCGACGCTCGCACTCCTCGCGGGCTCGCTCGCCCCCGCCGCGGCGCACGCGCTGGAGGTGCCCTACGACCTCCACGTGCCGCTGACGCCGGAGAACTCGATCATCGGCCACTACTCCGCGACCAAGCCGCCCGTCGCACGGATCAAATCCGGCACGACCGTGCGCATCGACGGCGGCGGCGGCGCGCGCTGGCGCGAGGGCGTCACGCCCGACGAGTGGCTCGCCGAGAACGGCATCGACCTCACGCTCGCGCGATCCCCCGCCCTCGCCGAGAGCCACAAGGTCCTCGCCGAGACGCCGCGCGCCGAGGGCATCCCGAGCGGACACTTCATCGTCGGCCCGATCTACATCGAGGACGCCGAGCCCGGCGACTCGCTGGAGGTGCGGATCCTCGCCGTCAGCCCGAGGATCCCTTTCGGCACGGTGTCGTCCATCCCGGGTCGCGGCGGCCTGCCGGACCTCGCGCGGCGTCCGTTCACGAAGGTCGTCCACCTCGACCTCGCCCGCAACGCCGGCGTCTTCGATGAAGACATCGAGGTGCCGCTCGCGCCCTTCATGGGCATCATGGGCACGTGCCCGCCCGACGAGGACGGCCCCGCCCGGCGCTCCGGCCCGCCGGGGCTTTTCGGAGGCAACATCGACTGCAAGGAACTCGTCGTCGGGGCCACGATCCACCTGCCGGTCTTCCAGAAGGGCGCCCTCTTCTACACCGGTGATTCGCACGCCGCCCAGGGCGACGGCGAGATCTCGATCAACGCGATCGAGACCGCCAACACCTGCACGCTCCAGTTCATCCTCCACAAGGGCCGCACCCTGAAGGCCCCCCGCGCGGAGACGCCGACCCACTACCTCGCCTTCGGACTCCACGAGGACCTCGATGGCGCGATGCGCATGGCCATGCTCGAGGCCATCGACTTCCTCCGCGAGAAACAGGGCCTCGGCTTCGAGGAGGCCTACACGCTCTCCAGCATCGCGGTCGATTTCCGCGTGACCCAGGTGGTCGACGGCACCCAGGGGATCCATGCGATGATCCCCAAGAGGATCTTCGTGCGCGACGCCAACCCCTATTGGTATCGGCCGAACTGACGATGATGCGGTCGTGGCCCTGGATCGCACCCGTCGCCTTCGCCGGGGTCGCGACCACGGCGATCGACCTGTGGCGCGCCACCGGCCCGGCCCACCCGGCGGAGCCCTCCAACCGGCCGCTCGCGGTCGCCGCCGGAGAGTTCGTCACCTCCGATTCCTGTCGCGCCTGCCATCCCGGCAACCACGCGAGCTGGCACGCTTCGTTCCATCGCACGATGACACGGGTGGCCCGGCTGGAGGACATCCTTCCGGAGATGGACGGCCTCGAGCTCGCCCTCGACGGAATCGACCACCGGGCGGAGCGCCGTGGTGATGCGATCTTCGTCACCACCTCGCAGCCCGGGCCCGACGGACGCGCCGCGACGAGCGCGCCGCGCGAGCTGGTGCTGCTCACCGGCTCGCACCACCAGCAGAACTTCTGGCTCGAATCCGGCGAGGGCCGCGGCCTCGAGCCGTTTCCCTTCGGCTGGCTCGTCGCCGAGCGGCGCTGGGCCCCGCTCACCGACACGTTCCTCTGTCCGCCCGACATCCGTCGCGGTCGCGCCGAGGGCGTCTGGAACACCTCGTGCCTCAACTGCCACGTCACCCAGGGCCGGGCGCGACCGGATCCCTCGGGGCTCTTCGACTCCGAGGTCGCCGAGTTCGGCATCGCCTGCGAATCCTGCCACGGCCCGGCGCGCGCGCACGTCGACCTGCACCGCAATCCCCTCCGCCGCCAACTCGCGCGCCTCGACGACGCGCCCGACCCGAGCATCGTCAACCCCGCGCGCCTCGACGGCCCCGCCTCGGCCCTCGTCTGCGGTCAGTGCCACGCCGTGTGGACCTACGACTCGCGCGAGTCGCTCGTCGACTCCGCCCTCCACGGCACGCGCTTCCGCCCCGGTGATCGCGAGCTGCCCGGGCGCTTCGTCGTCCAGCCCGCCCGCGAGGGCGAGGCCGACCGCCTTCGCGAGCTCGAGGCCGCGAATCCGGACTTCATCGGCGACACCTTCTGGCCCGACGGGATGGTCCGCATCACCGGTCGTGAATACAACGGCGTCGAGACCTCGCCGTGTTTCGAGGGCGGCGCGTTCTCCTGCCTCTCCTGTCACGAGATGCACCCGCCCCCGGGACCGCGGGCGGAACTGCGGTCGTGGGCCGTCAACCAGCTCGCGGAGGGCGGCGACTCCAACCGCGCCTGCCTCGCGTGCCACGCCGTGATCGGCGCGGACCTCGTCGCGCACACCCGCCACGCCCCCGGCTCCTCCGGCAGCCGCTGCTACGATTGCCACATGCCGCACAACACCTACGGCCTCCTCCGCGCCGTGCGCGGCCACCGCATCACCTCGCCCACGGTCGGGGAGACGACGGAGCTCGGCCGCCCCAACGCCTGCAACCTCTGCCACCTCGACCGCACCCTGGAGTGGACGGCCGGGAAACTCACCGAGTGGTACGCGCAGCCGGCGCCTGCGCTCTCCTCCGACGATCGCACGATCGCCGCCGGCGCGCGCTGGATCCTCCAGGGCGACGCCGGCGCGCGCGCCCTCGCCGCGTGGAGCATGGGTTGGCGGCCCGCGCAGGAAGCCTCGGGTCGTGACTGGCTCGCCCCCTACCTCGCCGTCTCGCTCAACGATCCCTACGCCGCGGTCCGCCACATCGCCGCGCGCTCGCTGCGCACCCTGCCCGGCTTCGAGGGCCTCGACTTCGACCACACGGCCGACGACGAGACGACGTTCGCCGCGGCCGCGGCCGCCTACCAGCGCTCCCTCGAACTGCGCCCGCCCCGCGCGCCGCCGAGCCCGCCCGCGACGCTCCTCGATCCCGACGGTCGCTTCCGCGGCGAGCCCTACGAACGCCTCCTCGACACGCGCGACCACCGGCCCGTCTACCTCGTCGAATGAGCGCAAGGACACGGCAACGAAACCCCTCCCCCGCCCCGCCCGCCGGCTTCGCCTTCCGCTGCCTGCGCTTCGGCTGGTGGTCGCTCGCCTTCTGGCTCTCGCTCGGCGTCGCGCTCGAGGCGATGCACGGCTTCAAGCTCGGTTGGTACCTCGACGTCGGCCACGAGACGCGCCGGCTCATGCTCACCCTCGCCCACGCCCACGGCGCCCTGCTCGCGATCGTCACGATCGTCGCCGGCCTGACCGCGCAGCGGCTCCCCGCCCTCGAACACCGCACCTCCGCCGCCGCCGCGCTCCGGACCGCCGCCGTGCTCGTACCGCTCGGCTTCCTCCTCGGCGGCCTCTTCATCCACGACGGCGACCCCGGGCTCGGCATCCTTCTCGTGCCGGTCGGGGCCGGCCTGCTCCTCTTCGCCGTCGTCTCGATCGCCCGGGCGGCCGGCCGCCCGTAGCGCCGCCCGCTCCGGGCCGTCGCGTATCCGGACTCCGGTGACGGGAGGCGCGCCTCAGTACCGGATCACGTCCGTCGCCAGCGCCGGGGTGTGCACCGGCGTCACCCGCGCCCGCGTCTCCTGCTCGAAGTCGTAGGCGAAGCCGAGCAGCGCCGGCTCGGTCCAGGCCCGGCCGAAGAACGAGAGCGTCACCGGGAGGCCGTCCTTCGTCATGCCCGCCGGCACGATCACGTCGGGCCAGCCGGTGAAGTTGGCGAAGCTCGTGGCGGAGGCCGGCGGGGTCGGCGGCGCGCCGTCGGGCGGCTCGATCGGCCCGGCGGGGCGCGTCGAGGTCGGGTAGATCACCGCATCGAGCCGGTGTTTGGCGAACAAGGCCTCGAAGACCGCCCGCACCGCCGGCAGGAAGTGGTCGCGCGTCGCGAGGTAGACGGGGTCGTCGAGGTCGAGGGAGACGTCCGACGGCGCGCCCCATTTCAGACCGAAGGCCTTGCCCGGCGAGCGGTAGTTCGTGGCGGGGTCGTTGGAGAGCCGCACGACGTCGTCGAAGCTCTTCGGGAATCCCGGTCCGGTGGTCGCGAGGTAGGTGGTGAGGTCGGCCTTGAACTCGGCCCGCACGATCGTGTTGTAGATGTCCTGCCGCCCGTCGCGGAGGAACGCGGGGTACGAGACCGGATCGACCACCTCGGCCCCCAGCGCCTCGAGCGTCGCGATCGCCTGCGCGATCACGCGGTCGACCTCGGGATCGTGCCCGAGGAAGTCGCGGGCCACCCCGAGCCGCGCACCCTTCAGGGCGCCGCGCTTCAGAAACGACGTGTAGTCGGAGAACGAATACCCGGCGCTCCCGAAGGTGGCCGGATCGGCCGGGTCCACGCCGGTCATCGGTCCGAGCATCGCGGCGACGTCGTGGACGGTGCGGGCCATCGGGCCCGCGGTGTCGTAGGAGAGGCCGAGCGGGATGATGCCGTCGCGGCTGAGCAGGCCGCGGGTCGGCTTGAGCCCCGCGATCCCGTTGGCGGAGGACGGGCCCCGCACGGAGCCGCCGGTGTCGGTCCCGATCCCGAGGTGCCCGAAGATCGCCGCGAGGGCCGCGCCTGTCCCGCCCGAAGAGCCCGACGGCCCGCGCGTGAGGTCGTGGGGGTTGCGCGTCTGACCGCCGGCGGAGCTGAAGCCGTTGGGCACGCGTCCCTGGCGGGCGACCTCGGGCGGCGCGCCGCTGACCGAACCTCCCGAGCCGGCCCACTCGGAGAGGTTGACCTTGGCGAGGATCAGCGCCCCCGCCTCGCGAAGCCTCCGCGCGATGAAGGCGTCGTCCGGCGCGATCGAGCCCTCGAGCAACTGCGAGCCGCCGGTCGTCGGCAGGTCGAAGGTGTCGACGTTGTCCTTGAGCAGCACCGGCACGCCGTGGAGCGGACCGCGGAGGCCCGTGGCCCGGCGCTCGGCGTCGAGGGCGCGCGCTTGGGCGAGCGCGTCGGGATTCAGGGTGATGATCGAGTTGATGACCGGTCCCCGCTTGTCGTAGGCCTCGATCCGGGCGAGGTAGGCGGCGACGACCTGCTCGGTGCGGAGCCCGCCGTCGTAGGCGGCCTGGAGGTCCGCGACGGTCGCGGTCGCGAGGTCGATCGTCCCGCCGCGGGCGAGGGGGGTCGCCGCGGCGAGGGCCGCGGCGAGGAGGAAGAGTTTCGGCGAAGGCGGTGGTTTCATGGTCATAAGCTCGGGGGCGGCGCGGGCCGCAGCGGCGTCAGGGCGCGAGCCGGTCGCTCGCGAGCGGGGGCGTGTGGACGGGGAGGCGGAGGGCCCGCGTCGCCAGCTCGAAGTCGTGGGCGAAGCCGAGCAGCCGACCCTCGGTGAAGGCGCGCCCGAGCAGGGAGAACGTCACGGGCAGGCCGTCGCTCATCCCGGCCGGCACGACGATGTCGGGAAAGCCGGTGAGGTTGGCGAGGTTGAGCGGCGAGGCGCCCGCCACGCCGCCTCCGGAGGGCGCGGCGTCGATGCGGGCGACGGGCGCGGGCGAGGTCGGATAGAGGAGCGCGTGGAGCCGGTGTTCCGCGAACACGCCCTCCACCGCGGAGTGGACGTAGGCGAGCCCGTGCGCGACCGCGGCGCGGTAGACGGGGTCGTCGAGGTCGAGCGCCGTCGCGGCCTGGTGGCGAAGGCCGACGGCGCGCCCGGGAGAACGGTACCCGGTCGCCGGGTCGCCGGCCCGGGCGGCGAGCTCGTGGATGGTTTTCGGATACGCCGGGCCGGTGTCGGCGAGGTAGTCGGCGACCTGCGCCTTGAATTCGGCGGAGCGGATCGTGTTGTAGAGCGGCCCGCGGAGGGCGAGCACGGGCGGCGTGATCCGCACGTCGTCGACGATCACGGCCCCGAGCCCGCGGAGTCGCGCGATGGCGCCCTCGACGACGGCGTCCACTCCGGCGTCGCGCCCGAAGAAGTCGCGCGCGACGCCGATGCGCGCACCGGCGAGGGCCCCGCGGCGGAGGTGCGCGGTGTAGTCGGCCTCCGCGCGGCCCGCGCCCTTGCGGGTCGAGTCGTCGTCGGGATCGATCCCGGCCATCACGCCGAGGGCGACGGCGAGGTCGTGGGCGCTGCGGGCGATCGGCCCGACCGTGTCGAAGCTGAGGGCGAGCGGCACGACGCCGTCGCGCGAGACGAGGCCGTGCGTGGTCTTCAGGCCGAACACTCCCGCGGCGGCCGCCGGGCCGCGGACCGAGGCGGCGGTGTCGGTGCCGAGACCGAACTGGCCGAAGACCGCGGCGATGCCCGCGCCGGTGCCGCCCGACGAGCCGGCGGGTCCGTGGGCGAGGTCGTGCGGGTTGCGCGTCTGCCCGCCGAGCGAGGAGAAGCCGTTGGGCACGTGCCCGGCCTCGAGGAGCGCGGGATCGGTCGCCCCCGAGACGGAGCCGCCGCCGCCGGCCCACTCGGAGAGGTTGACCTTGGCGAGGACGATCGCACCCGCGGCGACGAGCCGGCGGGTGACGAACGCATCGTCGGGCGGAAGGAAACCCTCGAGCAACTGCGAGCCCGCGGTGGTCGGGAGCCCGCGCACGTCGATGTTGTCCTTGAGCAGGATCGGGATGCCGTGGAGGGGGCCGCGCCAGCGGCCGGCGGCGCGCTCGGCGTCGAGCGCCCGCGCCTCGTCGAGGGCGTGCGGGTTGAGGAGGATGACGGCGTTGATCAACGGCCCGCGCTTGTCGTAGGCGTCGATCCGCGCGAGGTGGGCGGCGACGAGCCGCTCCGCGCTGAGCGAGCCGGCGCGCATCGCGGCGTGCAGCTCGGCGATCGTCGCGGTCGCGAGGTCGAGCGAGGCCGTCGCGACGGCGGGAAGGAGGAGAAGCGCGGAGAGGGAGAGGAGGCGTCGGTGCATCGGCGTGGTCGCGCTCACGTGCCGGAACGCACCTCGGGTTTGGGCGTGTCGGGGGTGAGCGGCGGCTGCCGCTTGTGCCACCCGGTCGCCTGCTCGAAGGCGTGGGCGAGGGCGAGCACGCGGCCGTCGGCGAAGCGCGGCCCCGAGATCATGAGGCCGACGGGCAACCCGTCCTTGCTGAATCCGCAGGGGATCGAGATCGAGGGCAGCCCGAAGAGGTTGAACGGCCAGCAGTTCGAGGTGAGGCGCGGGTCGGTCGGCTGGCTCGAGTAGGCGCGTGCGATCAGGTCGTCGAGCTTCGGCGGGAGGATGCGGTGCGTCGGCGTGACGACGAGGTCCACGCCGGCGCGGGTGAAGTGGTCGTCGATCGTGCGGCGCAGGAGCTGGAACTCCCACATTCCCTTCACGTAGTCCGAGGCCGTGCCGCCGCCGTCCTTGGCGAGCGCCTCCAGCCGCCGGCGCTGCGGGAGCAGGTAGAGCGCGGCGGAAGACTTCACAAACGCCTCATGCCAGGCATAGGTCTCGGCGGATCCCGCGACCGGGCGCGTGGCGGCGGGGAGGAACATCGGCGTCGCGGGACCGGCGGTGAGTGTCGCGAGGATCTCCAGGGCGGCCGTGAACGCGGCCTCGACCTCGGGCTCGAGGTGGTCGGTGAAGCCCGCGGGGATGCCGAGGCGGAAGCCCTCCACGGGTTGCCGCATCGCCTGCACGTAGTCCTCGAGGGGCGGATGCTCCACCGAGGTGATGTCGAGCCGGTCGTAGCCGGCGAGGACGTTGAGCAGGATCGCGGCATCCTCGACGGTGCGCGTCATCGGTCCGGCGTGGTCCATCGAAACCCGCAACGGGATGATCCCGCGGATCGGCACGAGCCCGTAGGTCGGCTTGTGGCCGACGATGCCGGAGAACGACGCGGGCATGCGGATCGATCCGCCGGTGTCGGTGCCGATCGCGCCGTAGGCGAGGAACGCCGAGACCGCGGCCCCGGAGCCGGAGGACGAGCCGCCGGTGTTGTGGGCGAGGTTCCAGGGGTTGCGCGCCGGACCCCAGAACGACGACTCGCCGCCGCCCATCGCGAACTCCTGCAGGTTGGTCTTGCCGATCATGATCGCGCCGGCGGCGACCATCCGGGTGACGATCGGCGCGTCCCCGGCCGGCAGGCGCTCCGCGAAGAGCGCGCTCCCGCCGGTGGTGCGCGCGTCGGCGGTGTCGACGTTGTCCTTGAGGGCGATCGGCACGCCGTGGAGGGGACCGCGGAAACGGCCCTCCCGCGCCTCGGCGTCGAGGGTGCGCGCCTGCGCGAGCGCCTGCTCGCGCATCACGGTGATGAACGCGTCGAGCTTGCGGTCGTAGACGGCGATGCGGGCGAGCACGGCCTCGGTGAGCTGGACCGCGGTCACGCGGCCCGCCCGCACCTCGGCGGCGGCCCCGGCGAGGGTGAGACGGGCGAGGCGTTCCTGTTCGGCGGTCGGGGCCGCGGAGGCGAGGGAGGCGCAGAAGGCGAGCGGAAGGAGACGACGGAGAAGTTTTGTATCCATGATCGTGAGACGAGCTTCGGAATGGACGGGCTCAGATCGCCGGCGGTTTCCAACCCCCGCCAAGCGCTTCGAGGTGGCTCGCGACGGCGAGGCAGTGGTCCTCGCGCCACGGCCGGCCGACGACCTGGACGCCGATCGGGAGCACGCCGTCGGCATCGGTTCCGCAACGCACGACCACGACGGGCCAGCCGGTGGTGTTGAACGCGCCCATGTAGCTCCAACCGCGCGAGGCGGTGGCGGGCGGAGGCGGACGGTCGATCGGCGTGGCCGCGCTCGTCGCGACCGGGCAGAGCACGATGTCGTGGCCCTTCGCGGTGATCCAGCGGAGCATGCGGGACTTCGCCTCGTCGTGCCGCTCCCAGGCCTCGACGAGCTTCGCGCTCGAGATCGGCGCGAGGCCCTCCATGCGCGCCTTGACCGAGGGCGCGAAGTTGTTCGTGCCCCACTTGTCGGCCAGGCGCTTGAAGAACATCCACCCGTCGGCGCTCGTCAGCGTGGTGCGCGCCTCCTGCAGATCGGCGAGGATCCCCATGGGGCAATCCTCGACCACCGAGGCCCCGGCCTCCTCCATCCATTTCGCGGTGCGCAGGACGGTCTCCTTCGTCGCCGCGTCGGAATCGGAGATGCCGTTCGAAGTGTAGAAGGCGACCTTCAGGGCCTTCACCTCCACTTTCGCGGGGTCGCGCCACGGCACGGGCGCGCACGCGCAGTCGCGGAAATCCGGTCCGCTGATCAACGGCGTGATCAACGCCAGGTCCTCGACCCGCCGGGCCATCGGCCCGAGCTGCTGCCAGAGGTCGAAGACGCCGCCGTAGTCGACGATGTGGCCGGTGCGCGGCACGCGCACACTGGTGGGCTTGATGCCCGCGATGCCGTTGTTGTGGGCGGGCCCGCGGATCGAGCCGCCCCAGTCCGAGCCGATGTCGAAGGGCGCGCCGCCCGCGGCCACGATCGCGCCCGCGCCCCCCGACGAGCCGCTCGTGCTCCGGGTGAGGTCGTAGGGGTTGCGCGAGGCCCCGAAGAGGAGGTTGCTCGTGGTGCTGATCCCGGCAAGGCCGCCGAGGGTGAACTCCGGCGTGTTGGTCTTGCCGAGGAGGATCGCTCCGGCGGCCCGCAACCGTGCGGTCACGGTGGCGTCCCGCTCCGGCACGTGGGTCATCCGCCCGACCGTGCCGCCGGTGGTGACGACGCCGGCGGTGTCGATCGAGTCCTTCAGGGTCATCGGCACGCCGTGGAGCGCACCCCGCCACTCGCCCCGCGCCGCGGCGGCGTCGGCCGCCCGCGCCTCGGCCCGGGCGCGGTCGTAGCACTGCGTGACGACGGCGTTGAGCCGGTCGTTCACCGCCGTCTGCCGGGCGATGCACGCATCGACGACCTCGAGGGCGGAGACCTGTTTCCGGCGGATCAAGTCCGCCAGCCGGACGGCGGAATGGTGGACCAGGTCTCCGTCGGCGGGAGCAGCCCCGACGGCGG
>DAIPIQ010000254.1:0-3258 GCA_036770745.1 Opitutaceae bacterium
GATGAACAACGGCTGCATCTGCTGCACCGTGCGCGGCGACCTCATCCGCATCCTCACGCGCCTGATCCGGCGCAAGGACCGGCTCGACGCCGTCTTGATCGAGACCACCGGCCTCGCCGACCCGGGGCCGGTGGCGCAGACCTTCTTCACCGATCCGGAGATCCGCGCGCACTACCGGCTCGACGGCATCGTCACCCTCGTCGACGCGAAGCACCTCGCCCTGCACCTCGACGAGAGCGACGAGGCGCGCGCGCAGGTGGCGTTCGCCGACGTGATCCTGCTCAACAAGACCGACCTCGTGGAGACCGGTGAACTCGACGCGCTGGAGCGGCGCCTGCGCCGGATGAACGCCGCGGCGCGGCTCCACCGCACCCGCGACGCCGCCGTGCCGCTGGAGCACGTGCTCGGCATCGGCGGTTTCAACCTCGCCCGCGCGCACGAGATCGATCCGCAGTTCCTGGAGCCCGAGTATCCCTTCGAGTGGGGCGGCGTCTACGACCTGCCGGCGGGCGGGGCGCGACTCGTCATCAACGAAGGCCCCGACCCCGAGATGGACGCGGTGCTGCTCCCGGTGCGCAGCCTCGAGGAACGCGACCTCGCGGCCGCGCGCGAGGCGGCCGTGCTCGTGTTCTCCGACGACGAGCGACTCGCGCTCGCTCCCGGCGATCCGATCCTGCCCGGCGGCGCGTTGCAGCGGCTGGGCTTCCCGCGGTTTCCGGCGGAGTTTCCCGTCACGATCGAGCACGCCGGAAGCTACGCGCTCTTCACCCAGCATCATCCCGACGAGTTCAACGCCGCGCTCGAGGCGGGCGGGGCGGCCCTCGCGCCCGTCTGGTCGCATGCGTTCAAGCCCGACCACGAACACGACGAGGCGGTCACTTCCGTCGGCGTGTCGCTGGAGGGCGACCTCGACGGAGAGAAGCTCAACGCCTGGATCAGCACCCTCCTTCGGGTGAAGGGCAACGACATCTTCCGAAGCAAGGGCGTGCTCAGCGTGCGCGGGAGCGAGCGGCGGCTCGTCTTCCAGGGCGTCCACATGCTCTTCGACGGTCGCTTCGACCGCCCTTGGGGAGACGAACCCCGGCGCAACACCTTCGTCTTCATCGGCCGCAACCTCGAGCGCGAGGAGCTGCTCGCCGGGTTCACCGGCTGCCTCGCCTGACATGGCGCTCCAGCTCGTCCGCACCGGCGCCGCGCTCCTCGACGACTACGTGACCGCGCTCGACTGGTCGGCCGCGGAGGGCGGCCGGCTCGCCACTGCGTCCGCCGCCGGGACCGTTGCGGTCTTTGCGGTGAACCGGGGGATGGAGCGGCGGGAGGCGTGTGCCCACGCGAACGGGGCCGACGCGCTCGCGTGGCATCCGACGCTTCCGTTGCTCGCCAGCGGCGGCGGAGACGGTTGCGTGCACCTCTGGGATGCGGCGACCGGCCGCGTGGTCGCGGAGATCCCGCTCGGCCGCGAGCCGGCGGCGCTTCTCGCCTGGCGGCCGGGCGACGGGGAGTCCCGGCTCGCCGCGGCCTGTGGCCGGCGCCTGGTCCTGCTCGATCCGGCGGGGGCGGTCCGGCACGAGTTTCCCGAGGCCTCGAAACACATCTCGGCGTTCGCCTGGGCGCCGGACGGGGCGACGCTCGCGGCGTCGCATTTCGGCGGCGTCCGGCTCTTCGATCAGACCGGCGACCTGCGGGAGGAACTGGGCTACGACGTGGCGGTGCGCGCGCTCACGTGGTCGCCCGACGGGCGTTGGCTCGTGGTGGCGAACCAGGATGCGAGCGTCCACATCTGGGATCGCGCGCGTGCCGACGAGCTGCACATGCGCGGCTACGAGGAGCCGGTGCGGGCGCTGGCCTTCGACCGCGCCTCGCGGTGGTTGGCGACCAACGGCGGCCCGGCGGCGTTCGTGTGGGACTGCGGGGGCCCGGGACCGCGCGACCGCACGCCCGTGATGCTGGAGCACGAGGCCTCGGTGGGCGCGGTGGCGTTTCAACGCCGTTCGGGTCTGCTCGCCACCGCCTCGGAGGACGGCGAGGTCGTGCTCTGGAGTCCGGAGCGCATGCTTCCGCGCCGGGCCCGGGTGCGGCTGGAGGCCGGCGCGCCGACCTTGCTGGCCTGGTCGCCCGACGACCGACTGCTGGCGGTGGGCGGCGCGGGCGGAGGCGTCGAGGTCTTCGCGGTCAGGTGAGAGGCCTCGCCACACTCGGAGCGGCGGCATCCTTGCCGCCGTGTTTGACGTCCAACCGGCGACGGGGACGTCGCCGCTCCGGCGGGCACGTCGCGAAGCGGGCGAGCGGGTCCGTCGCGGGCCTCAGGGCACCTTTGCGAGCGGAAGGAAGTAGGTGGGCTGGAGTCCTTCGCCGGGCTCCCACAGTGGGGTGGCGGTGATCCGATCGCCCTCGAGGTGATCCTTCCAGACCGTGTGCCAGCGTATGATCGCGAGGGAGTCGTCGTGGGAGACGATCAACTGCATCTGGATCTTCGAGCGATCGATCTTGTACCACTGCGTGCCGGACCAGCGCCAGAGGACCTCGCGTTTCCAGTCCATCGCGGGGATGCGCGCGGTGAGGATCTTCGCCCCGGGCTGGCGCTTCGTCCAGACGCGGGTCGCGGCGTCGATGATCGCGGCGCGATCGGGGCCGCGGAACAGGTCGGCCGCGGGAGCGTTGGAGGCGATGATCACGTCGCGCAGCGCGGCCTGCTTCTCGGGAAGCCCGGCCTCGAATCCGGCCAGCGCTTCGGAGAGGCGCGCACCCTGGGCGGGGTCGACGACCCGGAGCAGCTCGAGCTTCGGCTTCATCTCCGCGACGCGCTGGGCGATGCCGCCGGAAAAGAAGGCCGGCCTGCGGTTCGCCACGGCCTCGTCGGTCAGCTTGACCAGCGCCGCGAAGTCCTTGTCGAGCTGGGCGGCGAACGGTGCGCGCCGGGTCTCGAGGAAACGCTCAAAGCCGGCGAGGTTGCGCGAGAGGTAATCGAGCGCCCGACGCATCCGGTCCGCCTCGAGGGTGCGCCCTTCCAAGAGTGCGGAATGACGCGATTGAAGCCGCGCCAGCTCGGCCTTCGCCTGTGGGAGCTGCTCGAGAAGCCGCGCTCCGACCTCGGGATCGGAAAGAAGAATCGTCGCGTTGCCGTAGCTGTCGCCCAGGCCGCCGGCGCGATCGATGTCGGCCTGAAGCCCGACCGGATCCGGACCGGGGCCCGCCGCAGGCGGGACGGCGCCGGGTGCGGGCGCCGGGGCGGGCTTGCCGTCGAGGCGGGCCTGGAGC
>DAIPIQ010000101.1:0-664 GCA_036770745.1 Opitutaceae bacterium
CGAGCACGTGCCCGCCACCGGCGAGCGCCACGGCCGCGAGCGTGCGCCGGTCGGACCAGCCGCGCGCCCGGCCCACGGCGACGAACGGCAACCAGTGCGTCGGCATCGCGGCGTGCAGGAACGCGACGGAGAAACCGGTCGCGGCAAGGGGAAGAATCCAGAGGGAATCCATGGTGTCGGAGGAAGGGACGGGAGCGCGCCTCGCGACCGGTCCGCCCTCACGCTACCAAAGTCGTCAAGGGGTGGCGGCGGAGAAAAGCGGCGCCCGCTTTCGGTGCAGGTGGAACCCGGCCTTGGACGGGTTGTTGGACAACCGCTCCGCGGCAGGCCAGCCGCCCGCCGGACAGCCCGCCTGGAGGTCGGGCTCCACCCGCCGCCTCCGGCCCCTTGACGGCCTTGGTAGCCTCCGGGCGTGGACGCCGCCCCGGTCACCGCCTGCCTCGCCTTTCGAAACACCTCGGAGTACCTCCGCGAGTGGCTCCTCTTTCACCTCGCCTCCGGGGTGGAGCACTTCTGGCTCTACGACAACGACTCCACCGACGACCACGGCCCCGTGGTGCGACCGTTCGTGGAGCGTGGCGTGGTCGAGGTGATCGGCTGGCCCGGCTACTTCCAGCAGACCGCGATCTACGACGACTGCTTCGCGCGAGCGCGCGAGAGGCTC
>DAIPIQ010000101.1:674-14224 GCA_036770745.1 Opitutaceae bacterium
GGGGGGGGGGGGGGCTGGCTCGCCTTCGTCGATGATGACGAGTTCCTCTTCGACGAACGCGGGCTGACGCTCGGCGAAGCCCTGCGGCCCTACGAAGCGTGCGGCGGGCTCGCGGCGCCGTGGTTCCTCTTCGGAACTTCCGGGCTCGTCCACCGCCGGCCGGGAGCGGTCGTCGAGCGCTTCACGCGGCGACGATCGGAAGTCGACCAACACCACAAGTGCATCGTGCGCCCGGATCGCACCGTCCGCGCGCTCGTGGGCGGACACCTCTTCGCATGCGCGCCGGGCTCGTCGATCGTCGATCACGGCTTCGAGCCGGTCACCGAGGCCCGTTCGTCGACCCGCACGGACGGCACGATCCGGATCAACCACTACCTCACCAAGTCGGTCGAGGAACTGGTCAAGCGACGGACCGCCCGCGCGATCGACACGGGCGACGAGCCGAAACTCGGCCTCGCGCAGTGGATCGAGTTCGATCGGGATTGGAACCAGGTCGAGGACCGCACCGCGCTGCGTTGGCTGCCGCGGATGCGCGAGCTCGCCGCGGAGTTCCCCGATCCTCGCGTCGGTCCCGGGATCTAGGGTCGCGAGCAACCGCGGAGCGGCGGCATCCTTGCCGCCGGATGTTGGTCCAACCGGCGGCGGGGACGCCGCCGCTCCGGGCGCGGCCGTCCCGCGCGGCGCCGTCACTCGCCCCCGCGGGGGGGCTTGCCGAGGAGGTCGAAGTGGATCGGACAACCCTGGAGGTCGAACTCCTCCACCAGGCCGGCCTCGAGGTAGCGGCGGTAGGATTCGCCGAGCCGGCGCGACTGGTTGCAGAAGAGTTTGATCCGGTACGGCCGGGTGCCGGTCTGGGTCGCGTAGTAGATGCGGAAACGCAGGCCGTCCACCCGGGGCGGAGGCGTGGTCTCGGTAAGCCGGATGAGCGCGCGGTTTAGCTCGCCGGTCGGAATCCGCCGGTCGAGCCGCTCGTCGAGCTGGCGGGCCGCCCGGAGCATCGCTTCGATCGCGAAGCCCGTGAGCGCGGAGACGAAGACGATCGGCGAACCCGGGCTGAAGAAGATCGAGCCCTCCACGGACTCGGCGAAGCCCTTGCGGAAATGCTCCTCGGTCTCGTACTTCGGGAGCCTTCCGGCCCGGAACGCCTCGAGCGCGAGATCCCACTTGTTGACCACGACGATGAGCGGACGGTTCGCCTTCACCGCCTCGCCGGCGATCGCCTTGTCCTGCGCCCCGACGCCGTCGACCGCATCGAGCACCACGAAGACCACGTCGGCCCGCTGGAGCGCGTCGATCGAGCGGAGCTGGGAGAAATACTCGACGGGCGATGCGAGCTTCGTGCCCTTCTTCAGGCCCGCGGTGTCGGTGAGGCTGAACTTCCAGAGCCCGCCGCGCTTCGCCCGGAAATCGAAGTCGAGGTCGACGGACTCGCGGGTCGTGCCCGGCACGTCGCTCACGATCATCCGGTCCGAACCGACGACGCGGTTGACGATCGAGGACTTGCCGACGTTGGGCCGGCCCACGAAGCAGATGCGCAGCCGCCGGTCGGCGGGGTCCTCCGGGGCCGCGGCGGCCGGCGCGAGATCCGTCGTGGCTTCGCGGATACGCTCGCGGAGCGCGTCCTCGCCGAGCCCGTGCTCGGCGGAGAAAGAGACGGGCTCCCCCAGCCCGAGGCGGTGGAACTCGTCGATCGCGGCCTCGTGGTTCGGGTGGTCGATCTTGTTCGCGACGAGGACGACGCGCTTGCCCGAGCGGCGGAGGCGCGCGGCGATGTCGTCGTCGACCGGCGTGATCCCGTCGCGCGCGTCGACGACGAAGAGGATCACCTGCGCGATCTCGACGGCGAGGAGCACCTGCGCGTCCACCGCGCGGGTGATCGCCGCCGGCGTGTCGGCGGCCTCGAGGCCGAAGCCGCCCGTGTCGAGCAGGGCGAAGCCGTCGACCTCGGCCGGGATGATGTCGCGCGTCACGCCGGGCTGGTCGTGGACGATCGAGATGCGGCGGCGCGCGAGCCGGTTGAAGAGGCGGCTCTTGCCGACGTTGGGGCGCCCGACGATGGCGACGGTGGCGGACATGGTGGCGACGGCCGGGCGGGTCAGGCCCCGCGCCGGAGCCCGGCGACGTGGCGCTCGATCCGGTCGGCGGCCTCGATGAGTTGTTCGTAGCCCGTCGCGAAGCACGCGCGGACGAAGCCCCGGCCGTTCTCGCCGAAGGCGGAGCCGGGGACCACGGCGACGCGCTCCGCCTTCAGGAGGCCGACGGCGAACTCCCGCTCGTCGAGCCCCGTGCCGGCGACGCTCGGGAACGCGTAGAAGGAACCGCGCGGCAGGTGGCAGGGCAGGCCGATCTCGTTGAAGCGGCGCACGATGAAGTCGCGGCGCCGGTGGTACTGGTCGCGCATCGACTTCATCCCGTCCTCGCCGCGCAGGAGCGCCTCCAGCGCCGCCTCCTGGGCGATGATCGAGGCGCACATCATCGAGTATTGGTGCACCTTCATCATCGCCTCGATCAGGTCGGCCGGCCCGCAGGCGTAGCCGATCCGCCAGCCGGTCATCGCAAAGGCCTTCGAGAATCCGTGGAGGAAGATCGTGCGCTCGCGCATCCCCGGCAGGCTCGCGATGCTCGAGTGCCCGCCCTCGAAGGTGAGCTCGGAGTAGATCTCGTCGCTGAGCACGAGGAGGTCCTTCTCGATCGCGAACTTCGCGATCTCCCCGAGCTGCCCGCGCGAGCAGGTGCCGCCGGTCGGATTGCACGGCAGGTTGAGCATGAGCACCTTCGCGCCCGGCTCCCACGCGGCGCGCAGCGCCCCGGCGGTGAGCGCGAAGCCGTCCTTCGCGTAGGTCGGCACCGGGATCGCCGCGCCGTGCACGAGCGTGATGCTCGGGTGGTAGCTCACGTAGCAGGGCTGGTGGAACATCACCTTCTCGCCGGGGTTGATGAGCGCGCGGAAGGCGAGGTCGAGCGCCTCGGAGACGCCGACCGTGACGAGCACCTCGTCCTCCGGGCGGTAGGAGACGGCGAAGTGCCGCTCGACGTAGGCGGCGATGGCGCGGCGCAGCTCGATCAACCCGAGGTTCGAGGTGTAGTAGGTCTTCCCCTTCTCGAGCGCATAGATCGCGGCCTCGCGGATGTGCCACGGGGTGCGGAAGTCGGGCTCACCGATGCCCAGCGAGATGACGTCCTTCATCTGCGCGACGATCTCGAAGAAGTCGCGGATGCCCGACTTGGGCAGGTTGACGACGTGGCGGGCGACGAAGCGTTTCGTGTCCATGGCGGTTGGAAGCGAAAGGCTGAAAGACCGAACCGGGGAGACCGCGGGCGCCGCCGACATGGCTTCAGCCCTTCAGCCTTCCAGTCCTTCAGCTCTTCCCTTCCTCAGGGCGTGACCTCGAGCCGGCCCGTCTCCTCCACCGGGGCCTCGATGAGGTAGCCGCCCTCCTTGTAGGAGCGCAGCAGGAAATGCGTGCTCGTGGAGAGCACGCCCTCGAGGGTGGAGAGTTTCTCCGAGACGAAGGCCGCGACCTTCTGGAGGCCGGGGCCGTTGACGAGGTTGAGCAGGTCGTAGGCGCCGGACATGAGGTAGCACGTCTCCACCTCGTCGAAGCGGCTGATGCGCTCGGCGAGGCGGTTGAAACCGCCGCCGCGCTCGGGCGTGAGCCGCACTTCGATGACCGCGCGCACCGCGGCGTCGGCGGCCGCCTCGCGCGAGAGATCGAGCACCGGGCGCCAGCCGAGGAAGATTTTCTCCTTCTTCAACTGTTCCAGGTGCCGGTGGACTTCGGATTCGGGGATCCCCGCGACCTGCGCGATCTGCGCGGTCGAGAGGCGCCCGCCTTCGAGCAACAGCTTGAGAACAGGGTTCATGGAAGCGCGGAGCCTCGCGGCAACCCCGCGGCGGTTCCACACAAAAGGGAGCCCCCTCGGGACGGCGGCTTGCCCCCCGTCCCGCCCGCGTTCCTACTGCCCGGCTCCCACCATGTTCGACTCCCTCACCGACAAGCTCGGCCAGGCCCTGCGCAACCTCCGCGGCGTCGCGACCCTCTCCGACGACAACATGGCCGCCGCCCTCAAGGAGGTGCGCACCGCCCTCCTTTCGGCCGACGTGCACTTCAAGGTCGTCCGCGACTTCATCGACCGGGTGCAGGCCGCCTGCGTCGGTCGCGAGGTCGTCAAATCGGTCTCCCCCGGCCAGCAGGTGGTGAAGATCATCCACGACGAGCTCGTGAAGCTCCTCGGCGAGGGCGAGACGTCGTTCAGCGAGCGCCGTCCGTTGAAGGTCCTGCTCGTCGGCCTGCAGGGCGGAGGCAAGACGACCACCGCCGCCAAGCTTGCCCGCGCCCTCGCCAAGCGGGGCCACACGCCCCTCCTCGCCGCCTGCGACATCCATCGCCCGGCCGCGATCGACCAGCTCGAGATCCTCGCCAGGCGCGAAAGGTTCGCCTTCTTCGCCGATCGCGCCTCGCGCGACGTGCCCGCGATCGGCGCGGCCGCGCTCCAGGAGGCCGCCCGCGCCGGGGCTTCGCTCACGATCTTCGACACCGCCGGCCGCCTCCAGATCGACGCGGCGCTCATCCAGGAGGTCAAGGACCTCGAGGCCCGCGTGAAACCCGACGAGGTGCTGCTCGTCGTCGACGGCGCGCTCGGCCAGGAGGCCGTCAACGTCGCCCGCGCCTTCCACGAGGCGGTGCCGCTCACCGGCCTCGTCCTCACCAAGCTCGACGGCGACGCCCGCGGCGGCGCCGCCCTCTCGATGAAGGCGGTCACCGGCGTGCCCATCAAGTTCATCGGCGTCGGCGAGAAGGTGGAGGACTTCGAGCCGTTCCACCCCGACCGGATGGCTTCGCGCATCCTCGGGATGGGCGACGTCGTCTCGCTCGTCGAGCGGGCGCAGGAGACGATCGACGAGCGCGACGCCGAACGGATGGCCGAGAAGCTCCGCAAGGCCGAGTTCACCTTCGAGGACATGCTCGCCCAGATGCGGCAGGTGAAGAAGATGGGCTCGCTCCAGTCCCTCCTCGGGATGATGCCCGGGATGAGCGGCGCGCAGGTCGGCGACGACGCCGAATCGAAGATGAAGCAGGCCGAGGCCATCATCCTCTCGATGACGCCCCAGGAGCGGCGCAACCCGAACGTCCTCAACGGCAGCCGGCGCCTCCGCATCGCCAAGGGCTCCGGCACGTCCGTCTCCGACGTCAACGGCCTCGTCAAACAGCAGGCGCAGATGAAGAAGATGATGAAGCTGCTCAAGGGCGGAAACATGAAGAAGCTCATGCGCGAGATGGGCGGTCGCGGCGGCGGGGGCGGGGGTTTCCCAGGCATGGGCGGCGGCGGGCGGCGGCCCTTCTGATTCCGGTCCGCGGCCAGGAGGAGACCAGACCACGGGAGCCTGCGCGGGATTCAGACCGGCGCCGTGGCAGCCGGGCACGTGCGACGGCGCATGGCGCCGTTCTAACGGTGAGGACCCTGCGTCAGGAAGACCGCCGCTCCCTCGAGCCGACCCGCTACTCGGTCGCGCCGAGGACCACCGATGCCAGCATGGGGCGGTCCGCCGTATCCGGAATCTCGACACGGTGCCCGGTCATCGTGTAGGTCACGCGCATCCCGTCCTTGAAGCCCACGCCGATCTGGTACGAGCCGACCGGGAGCGCCGAACGCGGGAGCTGGATCAGGAAACCGGAGAACTCGACGTCGGGCCGCCCGAGCGCCGCGACGATGTCCCGGCGCTTGCGCGAGATCGGCCTGAAGGCGACGAGACGGTCCCCGGAACGCAGGATCAGGTGGATCGCGCCGCGTTCCGACGGCACGTCCTTGCGCACCGCCCAGCCGCGGATGAAGACGCCGTCGTTGCCCGTCGAAACCTCGTCGAAATAGTAGGTGGCCTCTCCGGTCTCCCTGGGCGCCTTCAACCGCACCTGCCGGTTCACCACCGGAAAACGGTAGACGCCGCGGCGAGTCGACTCCGCGACGATCTTCTCCGCATGCGCCGGCTTCGGGTAGAGCTTGAACGGGCCGGCCGTGTCGAGCGACCCCGTCGCCCGGTAGCGCGCCACCGCCGCCGCCCGGTCGTCGCGGAAGTCCGCGCCCCGACCCTCGAAGGCGGCGGAGGCGAGCAGGTTGAAGCAGGCGAGGCCCGCGAACGCGCCCGCCGCGTAGACCGGTCGTGCATCCCGCGCCTCCAGCCAGTGCTCGACCGCGACCCAGAGGACCATCGCGAGGACGAGCGCGCTCAGGACGTAGTAGCGCGAAGGGATGTCGAAACCCGCCGAGACATGGGTGCGGCCATAGGCCACCATCGCGAGCGCGACGATCCCGAAACAGGCGATCGAAAAAGCGAGCCGCCGTCTCCGTTCCCCCCCGGGCCGGCGCAGCGCGATCCAGCCGAGCGCGGCGAGCATCGCCGCGCCCGCCCACGGCGCCGTCCCGAGATCGCCGATCGCCGGGGCGCCACCGACGAGGGTCAGCCAGAACCGCAGGGTCGTGCCGAGATCGGCCACGCCGGGAAGCGGATGCTGCGGATTGACCGTGAATCCCCAGAAGAAGAGGAGCCCGGCGCCAAGCGCGGCTCCCGCCCACACGCCCGCTTCCCGCCAGCGGCGATCGAGCGCGAGCAGCACGCCGCCCGCGACCCAGATCGCCAGGCCGTGCGCGAGCGAAAACGTGCCGAGCACGCCGCAGGCGATCGCACCCGCCAGCCGCCACCCGCCCGGCCGCGAAAGGGCGACCATCGCCCCGACGGCGCAGAGCACGACGAAGAAATGGTCGATCGACGAGCCGCCCCAGAAAAGATTCTCATGGTGCTGGAGGTGGAACAGGCCGAGGCCGAGCACCGCCGCGAGCCGCGCCCGCGAAGCCGCGCCCTTCGCGACCGCCAGCAACAACCCGCAGGCCCCGACGAGGTGCAGATTCCCCACCACCGCGAGGGCGACGAAGTTGACTCCGCCCGTCAGCCAGAACATTCCCGCGACGAGCAGCCGGCTGACGACCATGCGGTGCTCGTTGTGCACGGCGACGAGCAGCTCCCACAACCTCCCGCCGGAGGCGCCCTCGTCAAGCGCCACGGCGAGCGCGAGGATCGCGTCGTATTCGTCCCAGAACGGGATGTTGCGGAGGTTGCCGACGAGCTTGATCGCGATGAACGCGACGGGCGCGAGCGCCAGCAACCAGAGGAAACCTTGTATCCAGACGGCACGCACAGGCGCCGTCGTCGCGGATCGGTCGGGAGACATGAATCGGGGGGAGATGCGCTGCCCTGCGTCTTCGCGCAGGACTCGCAGCATGGCCGCCGGCCTCGCCGGAAAACAAGGAGTTCCTCGCCGCCTTTGCCTTACGCACCGCTCCCCGGATCGGTGGCGCGCCACAACACCGATCCGCCCTACGGGTTTCGCCGCACCGCGGCGGCGAAGGCCCGCAGTTTCGCGGGATCCTTGACCCCCGGGGCCGCCTCGACGCCGCTGTTCACGTCGACGAACCGCGCGCCGGTCGCCGCGAGCGCGGCGGCGATGTTCTCCGGGCCGAGACCGCCGGCGAGGACCCATTCGTGGCCGGGGTGCCTCTCCCGAAGGCGCCGGAAGGCCGTCCAGTCGCCCGTCAGGCCCGAACCGCCGAATCCATCTTTCGAATACGCGTCAAAGAGCACGCCGGTCGCGTGTTCCAGCAACGCCTCGGGGAAGGCGGCGCCCGGCGGGAGCTTCGGAGCGAGCCGGAGCCGCTCCCGACCGACCGACCGCGCCCAGGCGGCGACGGTCTCCGGCGTCGTTTCCAACGGGAAGTGGACCTGGAAGAGATCGAACCCGGCGTCGCTCCAGAGGCGCAGGTCGTCCGGGGTCGGGAGGACGGAGACGGCCACCTTCGGACGCGCCGGGAGGCGCGGGGCCATCGCGTTCCACTGCCCGGGCGGCACAAAGCGCGGCGAACCGGGCCAGAGGATGAATCCAAGGTGGTCCGCGCCGATCTCGTCGGCCGCGGCGGCATCGACGAGCGACCTGAGTCCACAAACCTTGATCCGGATTCCGGCGATCACGCCGGGACGCTCACAGGAACTCCCACGGAAGGGAAGCCTCGTGGAGATCCCGGAACCCTCGCCGGGCGACGCGCCCGATCGACCCCACGCCCCTCGGCGAGGGGCGTGCCACCCGCCGAAAGGCACGAGCCCTCCGCTCCGCCGTGCCGGCTCAGAACGCGTTCACCGAGGCGATCACGTGATCGATCTCGGCTTCCGTCAGCTCGGGGAAGATGGGCAGGCTCAGGACCGTGCGCGCCGCGGCCTCGGCGACGGGGAGCGCCCCCTCGGAGTATCCGAGCTCCGCGAAACACGGCTGGAGGTGGAGCGGTGAAGGGTAGATCAGATCCGTGCCGACACCGCGGTCCGCGAGGTGGGCGCGCAGGGCGTCGCGCCGCGGATGCCGGATCGTGAACTGATGGTGCACCGACTCCCCCGTCGGGAGGACCGCCGGGAGCACCGTATCCACCAAACGGATGCCCTCGCGGTAGCGACGGGCGATCACCCGGCGGCGCTCCGTCCACTCGCGGAGCCGGCGCAGCTTCACGTTGAGCGCGGCCGCCTGGAAGCCCTCCATCCGGTGGTTGAAGCCGACGGCGTCGTGCCGGTAGCGCACGCTCGATCCATGGACCCGGAGGAGGCGCGCCCGGTCGAGCACCTCGGGGCGGCGCGAGACGATCGCCCCGCCCTCCCCGCAGGCCCCGAGGTTCTTGGTCGGATAGAAGCTGAAGGTGCCGGCGTCGCCGATCAGACCGACCGGGCGGCCCCGATGGGTCGCGAGGTGCGCCTGCGCGCAGTCCTCGATCACGGCGACACCGCGGCGCGCGGCGAGCGCGACGATCCCGTCCATCGCCGCCGGTTGCC
The DNA here is from genome assembly GCA_036770745.1 of Opitutaceae bacterium. Lineage (GTDB taxonomy): Bacteria > Verrucomicrobiota > Verrucomicrobiia > Opitutales > Opitutaceae > DAIPIQ01. The sequence continues at coordinate 9,538 of DAIPIQ010000101.1, forward strand.
CGAAGAGGTGGACGACGACGATCGCCCGGGTGCGCGACGAGAGCAGGGGCTCGATCGCCGCCGGATCGAGGGTGAAGGAGGCCGCCTCGATGTCCGCGAAGACCGGCCGGGCGCCGACGTGGCTCGCGGTCCACGCCGAGGCGATGAAGGTGAAGGCGGGGACGATCACCTCGTCCCCGGGGCCGATCCCGAGGGCGTGGGCGACGAGCTGGAGCGCGGTCGTGCCGTTGCTCACTCCGAGGCAGTCGGTCGCGCCGCTCGCCCGGGCGAAGTCGCGCTCGAAATCCTCGACGTCGCGGCCGAGGCAGAAGCGGTTCGCATCGTAGGTCGCCGCGAGGGCCGCGAGGATGTCCTCGCGCAGGGCGCGGTGCTGGCGGCCGAGGTCGAGGAAAGGGACGTTCATGAGGCGCGCCCAAGGGCCTCCACCGTCGCGGCGACGAGCGCGTCGAGGTTCGACGTCGGGGCCTCGAAATCCACCGGCAGGCCCGCCTCCCGCAGCGCCTCGCTGGTGAGCGGGCCGATGCTGCCGCACGCGGGGCGGCGCGCCCCCGGCCCGGTCCGCAGGGCCGCGGCCTGCTCCACCCAGGAACGCACGGCCGAAGAGCTGGTGAAGAGCACCGCGTCGGCCCCCTGCTCGCGAAACTCGTCGAGCGCGGGATCGTCGGCGAGCGACGCCTTCACGGTGCGGTAGACGGGAAGGCGGTCGACGATCGCCCGGGCCTCCTCGAGGCGGCGCACGAGCACGTCGCGGCCGATGTCGCCGGTGACGAGGAGGACCTTGGCGTTGTCGAGGCTGTCGGTGGCGACGAGCGCGTCGGCGAGGGCCTCGGCCACGGCGCGTTCGGGGACGACCTCGACCTCGATCCGATGTTCGCGGATCGCCCGCGCGGTCGCCTCGCCCACCGCGGCGAAGCGCAACGCACCGAGGGCACGAACGTCCTTGAAGGCCGCGTGGAAGAGATCGAAGAAGCCGCGCACGCCGTTCGCGCTGGAGAAGACGATCCAGTCGTAACTCCCGAGCTCCGCGAAGACCTCGACGCAGGCCGTGCGGTCGACCCGGGGTTCGACGCGGACGAGCGGGACCTCGAGCACCGTCGCCCCGACCGCCTCCAGGCGCGCGGAGAGTTCGCCCGCCCGCTCGCGGTTGCGCGTCACCACGATCCGGCGCCCGAGCAGCGGCCGGCGCTCGTACCAGGCGATCGTCTCGCGGAAACGCACGACCTCGCCGACCACGACGATCGACGGGGCCCCGAGCCCGGCGCGGGCGATTTCTTCGGGCAGCGTCGCGACCGTGCCGACGAGCGTGCGTTGGGCGCCGAGCGAGGCCCACTGGACGCAGGCGGCGGGAGTCGCCGGATCGAGGCCGCCGGCGCGCAGGTCGGCGAAGATCTCCGCGAGGCGCGCGACGCCCATGTAGATGCAGAGCGTCGTCTCCCGCAGACCGCCCAGCGCGCGCCAGTCGACGGAGACCGCGCCTTTGCCGGGATTCTCGTGGCCGGTGGCGATGACGAGCGTCGAGGCCGACGCGCGGTGGGTGAGCGGGATCCCGGCGTACGCCCCGGCGGCGACCGAGGCGGTGACCCCGGGCACGATCTCGAAAGGGATGCCGGCGGCGGCGAGGCGCCGCGCCTCTTCGCCGCCGCGACCGAAGACGAGGGGGTCCCCTCCCTTGAGGCGGACCACCCGACGACCCTCCCGCCCCTTCTCCACGAGCAACGCGCCGATCGCCTCCTGCGTGATCCCGCAGGCGCCGGCGCGCTTGCCGACGGGGATGCGTTCGCAATCCGGACCGCACCAGGCGAGCAGGCGCACGTGGACGAGCCGGTCGTAGACCACGACCTCCGCCGTCTCCAGCAGCTCGCGACCCCGCAGCGTCAGCAATCCCGGATCGCCGGGGCCGGCCCCGACGAGAAAGACCCGACCCTCAGGCATTGAGGTTGAGCGAGGCGAGGACCCGCTCGGCGACCCGCTCGGGCTGGAACGACTCCTCGGCCTGGACGGTGAAGCGCTGGTAGCCGCACGACTCGTGGAAGAGGTGCAACCCCAGGCCGTCGTAATGGACCCCGAAGGCGGTGTGGCAGCCGCCGCCGAGACGCCGGAGGAAGGCGCGCTCGAGGGCGACGGCGCGGGACGTCACCGGGTCGAGATGTCCGCGGAGAAACCCGGCCAGGTCGGGCCGCGCCTGCACCGCGATGGCGCCCTGACCGGCGGCGGGCACGGAGACGGCGAGCGGCAGCATCTGGAAACGCAGGCCGGGATGGCCGTCGATCCCGAGGCGCTTGAGGCCGGCGGCGGCGAGCACGGTGGCTTCGGCGGCGCCCTCGGCGATCTTGCGCAGGCGCGTCTCGACGTTGCCGCGGATCTCCTGGAAGACCGCCTTGACGAACTGTCGCTCGAGCTGGATGCGCCGGCGCGGGCTGCCGGTCGCGATCGAGGCGGCGCGGGCGAGGCCTTCCTTGATGACGAGCACGTCGCGGGGGTCCCCTCGCGGCAGGCAGCCGGCGATGGCGAGGGCGCGCGGCATGTCGGTGGGCAGGTCCTTCGCGCTGTGGACGGCGAGGTCGGCGGAGCGGTCGAGCAGCGCCTCCTCGAGCTCCTTGGTGAAGAGGCCCTTGCCGCCCTGCTGCTCGAGCGACCAGCCCTCCTGCCGGTCCCCCGTCGTCACCACTTTCAGGATACGGAAGTCGTGCCCCGGCAGACGGGCCTTCAGGTGCGCGATCGCCGCCTCGGCCTGGGCGAGGGCGAGGGCGCTGCGACGCGTCGCGACCGTGAGCGTGACGAGGGGGGCCCGGACCACGACGGCGGGCGCGGGCCGCGCGGCCTTGCGCACGGCGGGCCGAGTCTTCGCCGGCGCGGGGGCGGCGGGACGCCGCTTCGACGGCGGCGCCGCCTTCGCACTCCCCGCGGCCTTCCGCGCCGGTTTCTTCACGGCGGGGCGGGCGGCGGCCTTGGAGGAGGTCTTCTTCGGGGGAGTGCGGCGGGGCGTGGCCATGGAAGTCGGGTTCCGACTCAGTAGGCCGCGGCGACGCCCGTGATGTTCTTGCGGCTCATCCACGGCATCATGCCGCGGAGGCGCTCGCCGGTCTTCTCGATCGGGTGCTTGCGGCCCGCCTCGAGCAGCCGGGTGTATTTCTTGAGACCACCCTTGTGCTCCTTGACCCACTCGCGGGTGAACCGGCCGGACTGGATCTCCTTCAGGATCCGCTTCATCTCGGCCTTGGTCTGCTTGGTGATGATGCGCTTGCCGCGGGTGAGGTCGCCGTATTTCGCGGTTTCCGAGATCGAGAAGCGCATCCCCGAGATGCCCGATTCGTAGATCAGGTCGCAGATCAACTTCAGCTCGTGGAGGCACTCGAAGTAGGCCATCTCGGGCTGGTAGCCGGCCTCGACGAGGGTCTCGAAACCGGCGAGGATCAGCTCGGAGGCGCCGCCGCAGAGCACCACCTGCTCGCCGAAGAGGTCGGTCTCGCACTCCTCCTTGAACGTCGTCTGGAGCACGCCGGCACGGGTCGAGCCGATGCCCTTGGCCCAGGCGAGGGCGGTCTTCTTCGCCTTGCGCGACTTGTCCTGGGCGACGGCGATGAGCGCGGGCATGCCCTTGCCCTCGGTGTAGAGGCGGCGGACGATGTGGCCCGGGCCCTTGGGGGCGACCATGATCACGTCGATCGCGGGATGCAGGTCGATCAACTTGAAGTGGACGGCGAGGCCGTGCGAGAAGAGCAGCGTCTTGCCCTTGGCGAGGTTGGGAAGGATGTCGGCCGTGTAGACGGAGGCCTGCTTCATGTCGGGCAGGGCGACCATGATCACGTCGGCCCGCCGCACCGCCTCGGCGGTGTCGAAGACCTCGAAGCCCTTCTCGGCGGCGACCTCGCGGGACTTGCTGCCGGGGTAGAGGCCGACGATGACCTTGCAGCCGCTGTCCTTGAGGTTGAGCGCGTGGGCGTGGCCCTGGGAGCCGAAGCCGATCACGGCGAGTGTCTTGTTGGCGAACACGCCGAGGTCGGCGTCCTTGTCGGTGTAGACTTTTGCAGGCATGAGAGGGGGGGCGCGCGGTTCAGCGGCGCATCGCGAGCTTGCCGGTGCGGGTGAGCTCGATGACGCCGAAGGGTTCGACGAGGCTGAGGAAGGCGGAGAGTTTGCCCTCGTCGCCGGTCAGTTCGATGATCACGGAGGCGGCGGCGACGTTGATGATCTTGGCGCGGAAGATGTCGGCGATCTGGATGATCTCCGAGCGGGTGCGGGAGTCGGCCGAGAGCTTGACGAGGAGCAGCTCGCGGGCGACGGCCTGACCTTCGGTGAAGTCGACCACCTCGATCACGTTGATCAGCTTGCGGAGCTGCTTGTTGATCTGGTCGAGCGTCTTGTCGTCGCCGCGGACCACGACGGTGATGCGCGAGAGCGCGGCGTCGTGCGTGGGGGCGACGTTGAGCGAATCGATGTTGAAGCCGCGCCCGGAGAAGAGCCCGGCGATGCGGGCAAGCACTCCAAACTTGTTTTCAACCAGGACGGAGATCGTGTGCCTCATGAAGGTGGGTTGCTCGATGGTGGACGCCGAGGGACTCGAACCCCCGACCCCCTCGGTGTAAACGAGATGCTCTAACCAACTGAGCTAGGCGTCCAGGAACCGGTCACACAAGCAAAGCCTGCGGAGCGTGGGCAAGAACCATCCTCCCCATCCGCGCCTGCC
>DAIPIQ010000102.1:0-14143 GCA_036770745.1 Opitutaceae bacterium
CCCGCCTCGCGGAGTGGCCCGCCCCGCCGGCCCGCGACCGGATCGTCGGGATTTTCCGCCCCGTCGACCCCGGCCTCCACGTCGCCTCCGACGCCGCCGCCGCGCTCAGCGGCGAACTGGCGGCCCTTCTCGCCGACACCACTCCCGAGCCCGTCCAGGCCGCGCTCTTCCGGGCGCTGCGCGCGCTCGACCTGCGCTCGGCCAGCGACTCGCTTCTCGCCGTCCTCCGCGACGACTCGCGCGGGGCCGCCGTGCGCGTCGCCGCGCTGGAGGCGCTCGATCAATTCGGCGACGCGCGTCTCGCCGAAGCGGTGGCGCTCGCCGGCGCCTCCGCGCAACCCGCGCTCCGCCTCGCCGCGCTGCCCATCGCGGCCCGGCTTTCGCCGGAGAGCCTTCTCCCGGTCCTCGAGAACCTCGCCGGCCGCGGCAACATCCGCGAGCAGCGGGCCGCCTTCGGCGCCCTCGGCGACCTCGCTCGCCCGGAGGCCGCGCGCCTCCTTCTCGAACGACTCGCCGCGCTCGAACGCGGCGAGGTCGACGCCGCGACGCAGGTCGACCTTCTCGAAGCGGCCGCGCGCCGCACCGAGGCGGCTGTCGTCGACGCCCTCGCCGCACGCGAGGCCGTGCTCGCCGCCTCCCCCGATCCGCTCGCGCCCTTCCTCGTCTCCCTCGAGGGCGGCGATCCCCGCAAGGGCCGCGATCTCTTCAACGCCCACCCCGTCCTCGCCTGCCAGCGTTGCCACGTGGTCGACGGTCAGGGCGGCCTCGCCGGTCCCGAGCTCTCCGACATCGGCGCGCGGATGACCCGCCCGCAACTCCTCGAAGCCGTGATCAAACCCAACGCGGCCATCGCCGAGGGCTTCGACACCGTCGTGCTCACCACCACCTCCGGCGCCGTCCACGCCGGCACGCTCGCCGCCGAGACCCCCGAGGCGGTCGAACTGCGCCTTGGCGACAATTCACTCGTGCGCGTCCCCCGCGCCGAGATCGCGCGCCGCGACACCGCACCCTCCAGCATGCCCGAGATCTACGGCGCGGTGATGACCAGGGCGGAGATCCGCGACCTCATCGAGTTCCTCGCCGGCCTGCGCGCCGCCGCGGTCGTCGAAGCCGGCGCGCCACCGAAACCCCGCGCCCTCCGCACGACGCCCGTCGCCCCGGTCGACGGCGGCCACGGCGAGTGAGCGCTCCACCAGACGAAAACTTCGGGGTCGATTCCGTTCCCGCGGCGGTCAACGACCCTGATGTTGAACCACGGAATGCGCGGAACCCAAAGTAGTGGCAGCATCCTGCTGCCATGGGCCCACGACCACGGCATGCACCCCTCCGGAGTCTCTGTGAACTCCGTGTCCATTCCGACCGCCTTTTCCCCTCCGACCGCTGATCCCCGACCGCACCCATGACCGACGCCGACCGTCTCGTCCGCCTCGAGGAGAGCCTCACCTTCCTCCAGCGCCACGTGCAGGAGCAGGACCGGGAGATCCTCGCCCTCGCCGAGACCCTCGCCCGCCTCCGCGCGGAGATCGGCGCGCTGGAGGCCCGGCTCGATTCCGGCCCCGCGACCCCGCCCCGCCCGCCGGCCGATGAGCGGCCGCCGCACTACTGATCGGGCGTTGCCGGCGGGCTGGGGGGCGTGACACGTTCGGCGGATGCCGCGCGCGATGTGCTACCGTTGTTTCCGCCCCGCGGCGGTGTGCCTCTGCCCGGTCACCGCGCCGATGCCGACGCGCACGCGCTTCGTGTTCCTGATGCACCCGCGGGAGTTCAAGGACGTGAAGGCCAACACCGGCCGGCTCACCCACCTCCACCTCGCCTCCAGCGAGCTCCACGTGGGCGTGGACTTCGAAGAGCACCCGGCCGTGCGCGCGATCCTGCGCGACCCATCGTGTTTTCCCGTGCTGCTCTACCCGGGGGCTGAGGCGCGCGACCTCTCGCAGGGCGGCCTCCCGGCCGCGGAGCCCGGCCCGCGGCGGCTGGTCGTCTTCCTCCTCGACGCGACCTGGAGCGGGGCGCGCAAGATGCTCCGCCTCAACCCGACGCTCGGGCGTCTCCCGCGCGTCGTCTTCACCCCCTCGGCCCCGAGCCGCTACGTGATCAAACAGCAACCCCAGGTCGGCTGCCTCTCCACCCTCGAGGCCGTCCACGAGACGCTCCTCGCGCTCGAACGGGCCGGGCTCGACGACTACCCCGAGCCCGGGCGGCTGCTCGAGGTCTTCGCGAAGATGCAGGACGTGCAGATCCGCTGCGCCGCCGACCCGGCCCGGAGGAACCACAACCGGCCCGCCGGCGCGTCGCGGGGCCTGCGCGTCGTCCGCGCGGTCGCGGAGCCCTCGCGCCGCCGGCGCTACCTGCGCGGGGCCGCCCCGCCGCGGGAGGTTCGGTGAGGTCATCGTCCGCCGGAGCGGCGGCGTCCCCGCCGCCGTGAGCGACGACCCACCGGCGGCGGGGACGCCGCCGCTCCGCCGGACGTCACCACTTCACGAATACACGACCACCGCGAGCCGGCCGGAGGCGGTCTCGACCACGCCCTCGAAACCGGCGGCGGTGAGGGTGAGGGCGAGGCTCGTCCACGCCTCCGCGTCGGCCCCGGGGGCGAAGCCGGCGGTCGGGGCGAGCACGAGGTCGCGCGGCGCCTCGGCATGGCGGTTCGAGACGATCTCGACGGTGAAGAGGCCGCCGGCCTCGCGACAGGAGACGCGGGCGAGCGGGCGCCCCGGTTCGGGACCCTCGACGAACTCCAGCCGCAGCGCGGCGTCGAAACCCTCTCCGGTCGCGCGACCGGAATGGCGCGCGCCCGGGGCGAGGCGCTGCTCGAGCAGCCGCTCGAAGGGGAAGGCCGCGGCCCGCGCGGCCTCCAGCCCGGCCGGGGCGAGCTCGAGGAGCGCGGCGGAGAAATCCCCCGCCGCGACCGCGAGCAGGCCCGGGGCGTCGGGCCGCCAGCGGACCTCCAGCTCGAACTCGGCCGCGACGCCGAGCAGCGGGCCCGCGCCGGGGATCGCGTCGGCCGCCGAGGTGCGGGCGCGGAGGAGCGCGGAGCCCGTGGCCGGATCGCCCGCGACCGTGCCGGCGAAGGGTCGGCGGAGCCGCCAGGCGCCGTCGTTGCGCAGGAGGAACGCGGCACGTTTCTCCGCCGGCTCGAGGCTCGTCCACTCGAGAAAGAACGGCGTGCCCGCCCCCTGCCCGGCGGCGCTCGCACCGGGCCCGCTGAAGAAGGCGCCGGCGCGCACCACGGTGAAGAACGCCGCGACGGCGGCGGCCGCGCGTTCGGCGGCGAGCCGGTCGGCGAGTTTCTGGAGTTCGCCGACCTCGGCGCTGAAATCCACCCACGCCTTCATCGTATCGCGCACCCACTGGCGGCCGTCGCTCGAGTCGAGGACGATCGCGTCGGGGAAGGCGGCGCGGGGCAGGCCGGTGCGCACGAGGCCGCCGAACTCCCCGGAGAGCTCCTCGACCCGGAGCTTCCACTGGCCGGCGTTGTGCGAGGCCCCGGCCACGCCGCTGAAGGCGACGCTCAGGCCCTGCTTCGCCGCCGCGGTGAGGTAGCGCCGGTCGAACGGATCCTCGGGCGGGCGCGCGGCAAGCGCTCCGGCGGCCTCCCCGAGCTCGCCGCGCAGGCGCTGCGCGGCCGCGAGGAGCGCGGAGACGCGCCGCGGCGTGAAGCCGGCGCACTGCGTCTCGTCGAGCAGCGCGGTCTTGTAGAGGGGCTCGGTCATGGAGACCTGGGCGGAGAACCGCACGATCGCCTTGCCCGCGGCGGCTCCGCGGGCGGCCCGGCTCGACACGTCGGAGACGCAGAAGGCGCCGCCGAAGCCCTTGCTCGCGAGGAGCCCGATGAGGAAACGCTCGGTGTCCTCGGCGGTCGGCAGCGTGCCGGAGAACGCACGGTAGCCGAAGAACGCCGCCGCGATCAGGAGAAGGAAGACCGGTACGTAGATCTCGCGCACCTTCAGCAACCCGGCGAGGGCCATGAGGGCGAAGGCCGCGATGAGGCAGGCGATCGCGAGAAAGGTGCTGGAGGTGAAACGCATCAGGCGTGGTCCGCCGGGTCCGCGGGGTCGGCGGCGGCGCAAGAAAAAGCCGGCCGCGCCGCCCGGGGCAAGCTCCGGGCGGCGGTGGATCCGTTGCGGCGGCGGCTCGCCCGCCCGTCCCAGGTCGCGTGTGCGGAAAAGTCCGGGAGGCGCACGCGTCCCGCGTGCCGGTTCGGGCGTCCCGCCCGAACCTCCGGACGCGACGGCGGAGCGGAACCGGAATCAGGGCGCAGCGTAGATCTCGATCAGCGCGGCGCCGGGGGCGGGGCCGGTGAGATGGACCGTGTAGGCGCCGGGGGCGAGCGTGACGAAGACCGCGGCGTCGAGACCGTCCGCCGGGAGGGCGAACGCTCCCGTGGCCGCGACCTGCGCGGCCATCTCGGCCGGCGCGAGCGCGGCCTGGTGGGCCCAGTCGTCGTTGGCGGCCACGAGGAGACCGTCGGAATCGTAGACGCGCACCGCGGGATCGACGATCACCCCGGCGACGCCGAAACGCGCGAGCCCGGGGCCGACGCCGCGGACGAGGAGGCGGCGGGGCGCCGTGCCGTCGACGACGAAGCCGGCGATGAGCGCGGCGTTGCCCGAGGCGGCGGGGCCGCGCACGGAGACGTTGGCGACGCCCGCGCCGGCGACGAGGTAGAGTTCGTTGAGGGCGACCCCGCCCTGCGAGCCGGCATCGTTCACATGGACCGTGTAGGCGCCGGGCGCGAGGGTGAGGGCGACGGCGGCATCGGTGCTCGCCGGGTCGAGGGGGAACGCCCCGACCGCGCCGAAGGTGGAGGCGAGACCGCCCGCGCCGCCCCATGCGCCGGCCTCGGCGAGGAGCGCGCCCGCGCCATCGTAGACGCGGAGGGCGGGGGTCGGCATCGTGTCGGCGACGCCGAAGGGCGCGAGCCCGGGGCCGACGCCGCGGAGCAGGACGGTCTGTGGCGAGGAGCCGGCGACCACGAAGCCCGCGATGAGGGGTTCGGTCGCGCTCGGCCAGCCACGGCTGGAGAGGTTGCTCACGCCGAAGGTCGAGGTGTTGGCCCCGCCGCCGGGGATCGGATCACCCGGAGAGCCGCCGCCACCGGCGCCACCCGAGCCGCCGCCCGGGCCGGAGACCCCGGAGCCGCCGTCGCCGCCGCCGCTGGAGCCGCCGCCGGAGGAGCCGGAGGAGCCGTCTTCGGCGGTCGACCCGGCGAACGTGCCGGCGGCGGTGGAGCCGAAGAACTGGGCCGCGACCACGCGGGAGGAGACCGAGCCGAAGCGGTTGCCCGCGACCGTGCCGATCACCCGGAGGTAGTGGATCGAATCGGCGGGGAGGGCCAACCCGGTGATGCGCCAGGCGCCGGCCGCACCGGTGCGCTGGCCGACGCCGAGGTCGGTCCAGTTCGTGAAGTCGGTGGAGGACTGGAAGCGCACGGCGGCGAAATCGCCGGCCGTGCCGCCGATCGTGTAGGTCGCGGCGGTGAGGGAGGGCTCGACGGCGATGCGCTGGGAGGCGCCGCCGGCGCCGCTGATCGCGCCGAGGAGGCCCGCGGTGCGGTCGCCGAGGCTGGAGAAGCGGCCACCGACGACGAGGCCGCCGTCCTGCTGGGCGGCGATCGCGAGCACGTCGTCGTCGGGCTGGAGCGCGAAGGAGGCGTCGAGCGCGCCGCCGGCCTGGAGCCGGGCGAGCCCGCGGCGGGGCGCGCCGCCGACCTGGGTGAAGGCGCCGCCGATCATCACGCGGCCGTCGCCGAGGAGGGCGATCGAGGAAACGACGCCGTTCACGGCCGGAGCGAAGGCGGCGTCGAGCGTGCCGTCGGCGCGGAGGCGGGCGAGGTGGGCGCGGGCGGCGCCGTTGACCATCTGGAATTCGCCGCCGACGAGGAAGCCGCCGTCGGGCAGGCCAACCACGGCGTTGACGGCGCCGTCGAGGGTGGCGGTGAACGAGGCGACGATCGAGCCGTCGGGCTCGAGGAGGCCGAGGCGACCGCGCGGCACGCCGGCGAGGGTGGAGAATTCGCCGCCGACGACGATGCGACCGCCGGGGAGGACGGCGGCCGTGCGCACCGGGGCGTCGGCCGCGGGGGTGAAGGCGGGGTCGAGCACGCCGTCGAGGTTCATCCGGGCGAGGCGGAGGCGGGGCGTGCCGGAGATCTCGGTGAAGGCCCCGGCGACGATCAGACGTTCGTCGGGTTGCTGGGCGAGGGCGAAGACGGCGGCGTTGGGCGCGGCGGTGAAGCGCACGTCGATGATCCCGTTGCGGTAGAGCCGGGCGAGCCGGGTGACGGGATCCTGGGAGAAGGCGGTGAAGTCGCCGCCGACGATCAGGGTGGGATCGGGGAAGAGGGAGAGGTGGTCGCCGCCGATCGCGAACGTGCCGTCGGGGAACGCCTGCACCGTGCGGATCGCGCCGTCGGGGATGGGGTTGATCGAGGGATCGATCGTGCCGTCGGCGTTGAGGCGGGCGACGGCGTTGCGGAAGACGGGATCGAGGGCGGGGTCGCGGAGGAAGAAGGAGAACGCGCCGCCGACGAGGATCCTGCCGTCGGCCTGGACGGCGATGCTGGAGACCACGTTGTCCGGGCTGGGCCGGAACGTGTCGTCGAGCGTGCCATCGGTGTTGACGCGGGCGAGGAAGAAGCGGTCGACCGGGGTGGTGGCGCCGTTGGGGGAGAAGCGGAGGAAGGCGCCGCCGACGAGGATCTTCCCGTCGCTCTGAAGGGCGATGTCGCTCACACGGTTGTCGGGCGAGGGGTTGAAGGCGGTCTCGAGGTTGCCGTTGGCTTCGAGGCGGGCGAGCCCGGTGCGGGCGGTCGAGCCGATCGTGTTGAAGGCGCCGCCGACGAGGATCTTGCCGTCGGGCTGGACCGCGATCGCGTCGACCGCGGCGTTGGTCGAGGGGTTGAACGCGGTGTCGAGCGTGCCGTCGGCGTTGAGTCGGGCGAGGTTGGCGCGCGCGGTCGAGGTCGCGGCACCGTTGGGCTGGAGCTGGGAGAACGAGCCGCCGATGAGGATGCGCCCGTCGCTCTGGACGACGATGCGCAGGATCGTGCCGTTGGGCGTGGGGTTGAAGGCGGTATCGAGCGTGCCGTCGGCATTCAGGCGGGCGAGGCGGGAGCGGGAGACGCCGCCCATCGAGGTGAACGTGCCGCCGACGAGGAGCTTGCCGTCGGGCTGGAGCGCGAGGGCGTTGACGCCGAGGTCGGGCGCGGGATTGAACGCGGGGTCGATCGTGCCGTCGGGGTTGAAGCGCACGAGGTGGGGGTTGGCCGAGGTCGTGCCGACGAAGTCGCCGCCGACGACAAGCTTGCCGTCGCTCTGGCGCACGAGGGCGCGGACCGAGCCGGTGAGGCTGGAGATCTGGGTGGGGGAAAACGTGTCGAGGAACGTGCCCGAGGCGTTGAGCACGGCGGCGGGGCCGCCGACGAGGGCGCTCGAGGTCTCGAGGCGGCGCACGACCACGGCGTTGACCGGGCCGTCGGGCCGGGCGAAGAAGTCGAGGTCGGGCGAGCCGTCGGCCCCGAGGCGGGTGAGGTTGCGGTTGGTCGAGCCGTTGAGGCCGTCGAAGGAACCGCCGACGACGAGCCGGCCGTCGGGGTCGACGGCGATCGCGCCGGCGAAGCCGGTGAGCGCGCCCCCGCCGGCGGGGCGGAAGGCGGGGTCGACCGCACCGGCGAGGGTGAAGCGCGCGACGTGCGCATCGGCGATCCGGCCGACGCCGTCGGGGGTGGAGACGCGGCTGAAGCCGCCGACGAAGAGCACATCGGCCGGGCCGCCGAGGGCGGCGGAGACGGGACCGTTGAAGACGACGGCCCGCGCCTCGCCGATCGTGCCGTCGGCCTCGATCCAGGCGGTGCGCTCGCGGGCGACGGGGGTGGTGGCCCCGTTGGGCGCGAGCTCGGTGAAGGCGCCGGTCGCGAAGATCCGCCCGTCGGCGAGCACGGAGACCGTGGAGACGGTGGCGTTGAAGTTGGGATTGAAGGCGGCGTCGAGCGTGCCGTCGGCGTTGAAGCGGGCCATGCGCCCCCGGGCCGTCGCCGTGCCCGAACTCCCGACGATCACGTTGGCGAACGAGCCGCCGAGGAGGAACCTGCCGTCGGGCTGGAACGTGATCGCGGAGACCGAGGAATCGACCCGCACGGCGAAGCGGTCGTCGATCCGGCCGGCGGGGGTGAGGCGGGCGAGGTTCGAGACGCTGACGAGCGACGAACCGCCGCCCGGCCGGAAGCCGGAGAAGATGCCGCCGATCAGGGCCGAGCCGTCGTTCTGCACCGCAATCGCGAGCACGAGGCTGTTCGGGTTGGGATCGTAGTCGGCATCGACCGTGCCGTCGGAATTGAGCCGCGCGATCGAGTTGCGGACGATCGCCGAGCCGGTGGCGTTGGGGGTGAAGGTCGAGAACTGGCCGATCGCGTAGATCTTGCCGTCGGTGTGGACGACGAGGCGCTCGACCCCGCCGTTGGCCCGGGGGTTGAAGGAGGCGTCGAGCGTGCCGTCGGCGTTCAGTCGGGCGATGAAGAGGCGTTCCACGCCGTTGACGCGGGTGAAGCCGCCCCCGATCACGATCCGGCCATCGGCCTGGAGCGCGGCGGTGGCGACGCTGCCGTTGATCGCGGGATTGAAGGCGGGATCGACCGAGCCGTCGGCGGAAATGCGGACGAGGTTCGTGCGGGGCACGCCGGCGAAGCCGTTGAACGCACCGCCGAGCAGGAGCCGGCCGTCGGGCTGGCGGACGGCGGTCGCGACCGAGCCGCCGCCATCGACGACGAAGCCGGAGTCGAGGGCGCCGTTGGCCTGGACGCGGGCGAGGCCGCGGCGGGCCTGGGAGGTCGTCGCGCCCGTGCCGACCACGCTCGCGAACGCGCCGCCCAGGACAACGCTGTTGTCGGGCTGGACGAGGAAGGCGTTGACGACCGAGCTCGGGAAGATCGCGAAGCCGGCGTCGACCGCGCCGGTGGGGTCGAGCCGCGCGGCGAAGGGGCGCGAGGAGAACTGCCGCGTCTCGGGAGAATAGATCGTGGCGAAACGCCCGCCGACGAGGATGCGGCCGTCGGGCTGGAGGGCGAGCGCGCCGACCGGGCCGGAGGGCACGGCGGTGAGCACGGGGTCGAGCGCGCCGTCGGGGCGCAACCGGGCGAGGAAGACGCGGGTGGCGGCGGCCTCGGCCCCGACCCCGCGGATCGCGCGGAATTCGCCGCCGAGGAGGATCGAGCCGTCGACCTCGACCGCGAGGGCGAGCACGCGCTCGTCGACCTCGGGGAGGAAGGCGGCGTCGAGCGTGCCGTTGGTGGCGAAGCGGGCGAGGCGGCCGACCGCGGTGGGGCCGGCGCCGTTGGGCCGGGCCTCGGTGAACGCGCCGCCGGCGAGGATCCGCCCGTCACGCTGGAGGGCGAGCGCGAGGACGACGTTGTCGACGTTGGGATCGAACGTCGGATCGACCGTGCCGTCGGCGTTCAGCCGGGCGAGGCGGTTGCGGGTGATCGTCGCGCCCGCGCCGCCCGGTTGGAAGGCGGTGAAGGCGCCGCCGACGACGATGCGCCCGTCGGCCTGGAGCAGCATCGCCCGGACCGGAGCGAGGGGAAAGGCGTGGCCGGAGGGGTTGGGATCGAACGCGGGGTCGACCGTGCCGTCGGCGTTCAACCGCGCGAGGCCGTTGCGCGCGAGCAGCGGACCGCCGGCGTTCTGCACCGTCGTGAAGCGCCCCGCGACCACGATGCGCCCGTCGGGCTGGAGGACCAGCGAGGTGACGTCGCCGTTGAAGCCCGCCTGGAAGCCGGGATCGACCGTGCCGTCGGTGTTGATCCGGGCGATCTTGGAGCGATCGAACACCTCCCCCACCCCGCTGGAGCGGAGAAACGCGAACGAACCGCCGACGATGATCCTGCCGTCGGGCTGGCGCACTATCGCGAAGACCGTGCCGTCGGGCGACGGATCGAACCCGCCGCCGACCGATTGCGCCCCGACTCCGGGGCCGAAGAGCTCTGCGACCAGCGCCAGGATCGGGAGGAAACGGCGGGCGAACGAAAAAGCGTGGCGAGACATGGGAGGCGAAGGAAGAGGCTTAGAACAAGGTGGTGAGCCCGACGCGGAAGCCGGCCCCGCTCGCGAGCGAGAAGTCGGCTTCGCGGCCGCCGATGGTGAGCGTGAGGTCGCGGGCGACCCGCTCGTAGGTGAGGCCGGCGAAGAAGCCGGTGCGCGAGGTCAACCAGTACTCCAGATCGAACGACGCGAAGTAGCCGCTGATGCCCACGCCGTCGGACTGGAGGTCCTCGGCCGCGGCGATGGTGGTGACGACGTTCTCGATGAGCAGGCGCTCGTCGTAACGCATCTCCACACCGAGCAGGCTGTAGCTGAGGCCGGCGCTCGCGCGCACGGCGAGGCGGCGGGTCACGTGGGTGCGCACCCAGAGGCCCGCGCGCACCGAGGCGTAGGTGCCGCCGACCTTCCAGAAGCCTTCGACCTCGGCCGCGCCCGGGGTGACGGTCGTGGTGCGCTGGTACGGGCGGTTGCCGAGCAGGACCGTCGTGTCGATCGTGACCGGGATCTCGATCCCGTCGGGCCCGATCACCGTGACCGAGCCCGACGACGGGGCCGAGTAGGGGGCGGGCGGCGGAAGGCGACCATCGAGGGTGTAGAGGTCGGTGACCGTCTCGAGATCGGCGAAGATCGTGCCGGAGGTCTCGGCCTTCACGTCGGTGACGGAGAACCCGAGGAACGCGCCCCAGGATCCCGAGCGGCGGTTGTCGGGCAGGCGCCGGCCGAAGCCGCCGAAGCGTTTCGCGATCTCGAGGTCGATGCCCGGAGCGGCCCCGGAATCGGCGTCCACCGTGGCGTCGGCGCTCAGCGCGCTGTAGCGGTTGAAGGCGATGCCGGAGCGGTCGGGCAGGACCTGGGATTCGAAGTTGTAGGCCCAGCTGCTCGTGAGGCCGTCGTCGGGAAGGGCGATGCCGTCGTTGGTCGTGCGTCCGTCGAGCAGGACCGCGCCGTCGTCGTAGGTGCGCCGGGTCGCGCTGATCAGGTCGCCCATGTCGCCGGGCGAGGCGATCGTCCCGAGGCCGCGGAACGTCACCGTGGCCTTGCCGGTGGAGCGCACGCTCAGGGTGAAGCCTCCGCTGGATTCCCCGATCGACTGGGCGGTCCACGAAGGGGCGGTTTGCGCGACGGCGACGACCGCGGAGGCGGCGAGCGTCAGCGCGAGGAGGGCGGGCAGGCGGGACATCGGGGAGCGAGCAAAGAGCGCGAGACCGGCGCCACAAGCTTGTTCACGGCAACGCCGGCGGGGCCGGCCGCCGGCGGCGACCGGCGACCTTTCGTAAGAGCGGAAGGGATGCATGTGGGAGCGGACCGGCCGTCGGGGAGCGACCGTCCGAAAGGCGCAAGGGGAGATGCAAGCGGTGAAAAGTGCAAGGCCGAGTCTTGGAGCGCCGCGGGCCCGGCGAAGTTCCTCCGCCCCGGCCGTGGAGGCGGGCGTCTCGCCTGCCCTCCGGCGTATGGACGCGAATCGGGCTCGGGCGCGAGCGCCCTCGCCGTTCCGCTCAACGACGGTCGACCACGATCATGCCTCGGTTTCCGCCGAAGGAGTCTTCCGCATTCGTGCCGATTGGTGTCCATTCGTGGTTCTCCCGCCGCATGGACCCGGCTCCAACACCCCAGCCGCCGCCGCCCGGGGTGAGGATGCAGAGGACGTCGCCCGCCCCCACTTCGCAACCGTCGATCGCCGCGAGCTCGAGGCGCGTGCCGTCGGCGCGCTCCAGCCATTGGCGACCGGGCGCGCCGTCCCCACCGCCCGCCCCGCCCGGCGGACCCGCCGCGCGCCGCTGGGTGAGCAACGAAAGGGTCTGGGCGCGCAGGAACCGGATCCGCCGGTCGATCCCGTCGCCGCCGCGATGTTTGCCGGCGCCCCCGGAACCGCGCCGCACCGCGAAACGCTCGAGCCGGACCGGCGATCGCGACTCGAGGATCTCCGGATCGGTGATCGCGGTGTTGGTCATGTGGCAGTGGATCGCGTCGATCCCGTCGAAACCCGGGCCCGCCCCGGAGCCGCCGCCGATGGTCTCGTAGTAGCCCGAGGCCGCGTCGCCGAAGATCACGTTGTTCATCGTGCCCTGTCCGCAGGCGGCGAGGCCGAGGGCGCGGATGAGCACGTCGACCACGCGCTGGCTCGTCTCGACGTTGCCGCCGACCACCGCGGGGCAACGCGCGGGATCGTCGGGAAACTCCGGGGAGAGGATGCCCCGAGGCAGGCGCAGCTCGACCGTGCTCATCAGGCCCTCGTTGAGCGGGAGCTCGCGACCGGCGAGGAGGCGGAGCACGTAGATCACCGCGCTGCGCACGATCGCGGGCGTGGCGTTGAGGTTGCCCGGGTGCGTGGCGGCCGAGCCGGCGAAGTCGATCGCGAGCCGGTCGCCGGAGCGCGTGACCGCCACCGCGACCACCGAGCCGTCGTCGAGCGCATCCCGCGCCTCGAGCCGCGTCTCCGGGAGCGCCCGCACCGCGTCGGCCAGGGCGGACGCCGCGCGTGCCTTGAGCAGGCCGAGGTGGCGCCGCACCCGTTCCACGCCCTCGCCCGCGACGAGCGCTTCGAAGGCCCCCACCCCGCGCCGGATCGAGGCGAGTTGGGCGTGCAGGTCGGCGAGGTTCTCCTCGACCACGCGCGAGGGATGCGGGCCCGCCTCGAGCAGCGCCCGCAACGCCGCCCAATCGACCACCCCACCTCGGGCGAGCCGACGCGGCGCGAGCACCACTCCCTCCTCGATGAGCCGTCGCGCCGCCGGCGGCATCGAACCCGGCCGCACACCGCCGATCTCGGCATGGTGGGCGCGGTTGGCGACGTAGCCGACGAGAGCGCCGTCCGGCGCGTGGACCGGTGCGATCAACGTGACGTCGGGCAGGTGGCTTCCGCCGAAACCTGGATGGTTGGTGATCGCGACCTCGCCCGGGCCGAGCGGGAGGACCGCGCGCACCCGGCGCACGCATTCGCCGAGGGCGCCGAGATGCACGGGGATGTGCGGGGCGTTGGCCACGAGCTCGCCGTCCGCATCGAGCAGGGCGCAGGAAAAATCGAGGCGCTCCTTCACGTTGACCGAGAGCGCGCAGCGGCGCAGCAACTCGCCCATCTCGTCGACCAGCGCGAGGAAACGGCAGGTGAACAACTCGAGCTCGACGACCGCCGCCCGCGGCGTCGCCGTGGTCGCCCCGCCGACCCGCGTGAGCCGCACGGTCCCGTGGCTTCCGACGACGCCCACCCAACCCGGGGCGAGGTGGAGCGTGCTGAACCGGTCCTGGATCAAGAGCGGCCCCACCACCACCGCGCCGGGCGCGAGCCGCCCGCGTTCGACCGCGCGCGGGCCGGCCGAGGCCTCCCGCACCCCGGTCTCCGCGAACGTCTCGGGCTCGTCCGCCTCCGGCCGCGTCGAGGCGATGACCCGCGCCGAGACGACTTCGACGGCCCGATCCGCCGGCACGTAACCGAAGCGGGCCGCATACGCCGCGTGGAAACGCCCCTCCAGCCCCGCGACCGGCCCGGCCTCCAGGGTCAGCCCCGATTCCTGCCCGGCGAAACGCAGCTCGACCTCCCTCCGCCGCACGGTCGTCGTCTCCGCGCCCGCCCCGTCCACGACAAGAGCGGCGAGCGCCTCGGTCGCGAGCTCGTCGAGCAGCGCCTCGAGTCCGCCAGCCACCGCCTCGAGCGGTCGCAACACCTGGCGCGCCGCGAACCGCTCCGCCACCGCCCGGCTCAATCCGAAGGCGCTCAGCAGGCCCGAGTCGGCGGGAAACAGGACCTCGTCGATCCCGAGCCGTTCGGCGACCGCGCAGGCGTGCAGCCCGCCCGCACCGCCGAAGGCGACCAAGGCGCAGCCCTCGGGCGAGAAACCCTCGCGCACCGAGATCCGGCGGATCGCGTCGGCCATGCGCTCGTCGGCGATCGCCAGCAGGCCGTGCAGCATGGCCTCGCGCTCCACCTCGCCGCCGATCGCGCGGAGCAGTTCCTCGAGCCGCGCCTCCGCCGCCGGCAGCGAGACCGGCAGCCCGAACAGCGCCGGCTCCAGGCGGCCGAGCAACAGGTTGACATCCGTCAGCGTCAACGGCCCGCCCGCGCCGTAGCACGCGGGCCCGGGATCCGCCCCCGCGCTCTCCGGCCCGAC
>DAIPIQ010000103.1:0-14099 GCA_036770745.1 Opitutaceae bacterium
TCAAGCCGTTGTAGGTGGCGCCGTTGACCTCGATCGGGCCGGTGAGGCCGTGCAGAAGGACGCGGACGAGGCGCTCCTCGCTTCCGGTCACCCAATCGGAGCCGCCGAGGGGGGGGAACACGCCGGGCAATCCCATGCCGGTCGGCTGGTGGCAGGCGACGCAGTTCTGGGCGTAGAGGCGGGCGCCGAGGACCATGGGGTCGACCTGGACCGGGGCGGCCGCATCGCCCGAGGGGGCGCGGCCCTGCCCGGGGTTGAAGGCGAGCGGCTCGAAGTCGCCCGACATCTTCGAGAGGTAGATGCCGGCGTAGAAAATCAGGCCGGAGAAGACGAAGAGCAGGAAGATCGGGATGGGCGAGAAGCCCTCGGTCGGCTCCGGTTTTTCGCGGAGCAACTGCTGGTGGATCTCGGTGATCGAGGCGTCGGAGACGGCGCCCTGCTCGAGCCTGGCGTGCGAGGGGCGATCCGAGCGCGGCGCTTCGCGGTCGGCGCTCACGAGTCACCTCCGGGGGCTTCGGGCAGGTCGTATTCCGTCTTGAGGCTGAGCATGTAGGCGACGAGGGCATCGGCCCGGGCGGTCGGGACGACCTCGTAGCCGGCGGGCGGCGCGAATTCGGCCGGGAGCTTGAGCGCGCGCGGCGAGGGCTCGCCCGTGATCTCCCGCACCTCGAAGAGGAACGGATAGGGCGCCATCGTCGATCCGGCGGAGGTGATCTGCGGATTGTAGAAGTGGTTGTAGTGCCAGTCGGCGCTGGGGAGGCGCTGGCCGACGTTGCGCAGATCGGGGCCGGTGCGCATCGTCCCGAGCATCACCCGGCCGTCGTGGATGTAGTCGCGGGAGACGTTGGGCCGGGTCCCCCAGCCGCGGCGGACATCGGGCGGCTCGCCGCCCTCGCGGGTGAGGCGGTTGCGCACCTGCTGGGAGTGGCAGTAGATGCAGCCCATCTCCTGGTAGACCAGTCTGCCCTGGAGTGCGTCGCCGGGGAGGGGCGCGGGGACGAGGGTCTCGGTGGCGGGGTCGAACCAGGGCCGGGTCGCGCCGGCCCGGGTCTGCTGCACGAGATTCGTCATCACGATCCCCGCCCACGAGAGGGCGATCGCGCAGAAGATGCCGAGGAAGAGAAGCGGCCCGTTATTCATGTGGTCTTCAGCTCGAGCGAAGGCGGCGTGTTGAAGAGCGTCGGCGAGTTCTCCAGCACCGTGCGCGGCTTGAGGAGCATCCAGACGAAGCTCACGGCGAAGGCCACATGGCCGACGAGCATGAGGATGCCGGCGGCCGAGCGGGAGAAGAGCCACGGGATCGTGGCGCGCACGATGTCCATGAAGATCGGATACGTCTCCGGGTCGACGAGCTGCGAGCCCTGGATCCAGCCGCCCACGGTGAGCCCGACCACGTAGATCACGATCCCGATCGAGGCGCTCCAGAAGTGGAGGCTGATGAGCGTGGAGGAGGGCCACTCCTTGCGGAGGATGCGTGGGAGGATGTAGTAGATCGCGCCGAACATCACCATGGAGAAGAACGCATACATCCCGTGGTGGGCGTGGGCGACCGTCACGTGGGTGAAGTGCGTGACCTCGTTGACCGAGCGCAGCGCCATCGTGGAGCCGAGGAGGCTGCTGAGCGTGTAGTTCATCGAGCCGAACACGATGAAGCGCAGCGTGGGGCTGTTCCAGACGGCGCGGCTGGAGCCGACGACCGTGAAGTGGTGGTTCACCGTCGTGACAATCACCGGGATCACCATCATCAGGCTGGCGACGATCCCGGCGGACTGCACCCAGACCGGCACGGGGCCGCCGATGAGGTGGTGGACGCCGGCCCAGTTGTAGAAGAAGGCGAGCGCCCAGAAGCCGAGGACCGACAGGTGGTAGCTGTGGATCGGTTTTCCGAGCACCTTGGGAATGAAGTAGTAGGCGGCGGCGAGGCCGATCGGGGTGAACCAGAGGCCGAGCACGTTGTGGGCGAACCACCAGTTCGTGAGCGACTGCACCACCCCGACCGTCGGCGCGAAGATCAGCATGATCTGCGCGACCGAATAGAGCCACGGGAACCAGAAGAGGGCCGCGAGCAGGTACCACTGCGACACGTAGGTGTGCTCGGAGCGGCGGAAGCGGAACGTGATCACCGACCAGACGCCGATCAACGCGTAGCTCACGAAGAGCAGCGGCGTGGCGTAGGCGGGGAACTCGAGCCACTCGACCGCGTTGCCGTGCCCGGCGAGGATGCCGAACGTGCCGAGGGCGACCCCGAGGTTCCAGAACGCGCCGGAGACGTAGAGCACGCCGGCGTGGCGCAGGAGCGTGCGCGAGAGGCGGGCCATGAGCCAGAAGCTCACGGCGATCGCGGCGTTCGTCGCCCAGCCGTAGATCACGGTGTTGAGGTGGGCGGTGCGCACGCGACCGAACGTCAGCCACTCCTGCGAGGCGAGGAAGTCGGGCGTGTGCATCTTGAACGACGCGATCAGGGCGAAGACCGTCCCGACGAAGAGCCAGCCGACGGCCGTGCCGAAGAAGATGAGCGCGGGCAGGCGCGTGCTCTCGTCGATCTGATACAACTCGGCGCGCTCCTGCACCACGGACGTGCGGGGGTCGAGGGAGGCTGCGAGACTTGGTGCCTGACTCATGAGTGACGACGGGGTGCGGGTTGGGCGCACGAGGCGGGACGGGGCGCCTTTCCGGGGAAGAAATCCGTCTGCACGCCCTCGGGCTCGTCGGCGTCGAAGATCGAGCGCGCCTGGGCGTCGAGGTCGCGGAACTCACCGCGCCGGGAGGCCCAGGAGAAGGCGTAGACCGCCGAGGCGCTGATCGAGAGGGCGATCAGGAAAAGGAGGCCGTAGATGAACCACTCCATCTCAGTTCGAGGCGCGTTTTCCCTGGAGCTCCGGGACCACGAGGTCGATCGCGCGATCGAGCGGGAGGCGCACGAGGCCCTTCTCGCGATCGATCCAGGCGTAGCCTGCGGCGTCGGCCGCATTCTTGCGGCGGAGCTCCGCGAGGCGCTCGGCGCGCTCGGCGGGGGTGAGGAGGCCGCGCTCGAGCCGCTCCTCCTCGGTGAGGTTGGCGGCGAGGCCGGCCGCGGCTTCGCGCGACGGCAGGTAGGCCGTGTAGAGCACGGCGGCGAAAAGCAGGAAGCAACCGATCACGGCCGCCACCGAGATCCAGAACGCGCCGGCGGAGGGCTTGGCGGTGACGTCACTCATGGCAGTTCAGCGACTCGACGATGCGGGGATCGCGGATGGGGATGCAGCGGGTGCGGCCGAAGCTGCGCAGGAAAGCCCAGAAGCAGAGCGCGCCGATCGAGGCCACGGCGGCGACGTCCCAGAGCGTCACGCCGAACGGCACGGCGTCACCCGACGGCAGCTTGATCGAGGGGAGGATGTTGTAGAACATGTCGAGCAGCACGATCGCGAGGATCCAGAGGCAGATCGCGGTCATGCGGGCCGGGCTCTTCTTGTTGTGGTGGCCGAGGAAGAAGAAGAACGGGAGGAAGAAGTGCCCGAAGAGCAGGACCATCCCGACGTGCCACCACGAGTTGCGCTCGCCGCTCTCGAGGTTGAGCTCGCGGAGGTTGTACCAGAACGTCTCCTCGGGGATGTTGGCGTTCCAGATGAGGAAGTACTGGGAGAAGGTCACGTAGGCCCAGAAAACGGTGAACGCCAGCATGATGTTCCCGAGGTTGAGCAGGTGGGCGGTCTTGAAGATGCCGTCGAACACGCCGCGACTCACGAGGTAGAGCGCGAGGATCGTGAGCAGGGCGAGGGCGGCCCGCATGCTGTTCGCGAAGTACCACACGCCGTACATGGTCGAGAACCAGTGGTACTCGAGGCTCATCATCCAGTAGAGCGCCGCTCCGGTGAGGGTGAGCGCGGTCAGCGGAATCCCGAAGGCGGCGGTGCGCCGGTTGGCGTGGGTGTGCTCGACGAGGCCGTCCTCGTCCTGGGCGAAGGAGTGGCGGCGCAGCCGCGACGAGAGCCAGATCCAGGCGCCGAAAAACACCACCGAGGAGATCGTGAAGGTGACCGGGCTGAGGAACGCCGCCTTCTTCACCCAGAGGATGTCCCCGGCCACGCGGTCGTGGTCCAGCCACTTCCAGATGATGTCTTGATCGACGAAGAGCGAGACGAGCAGCAGCGGGGCGAAGGCGACGGCGAGCACGGGAAACGCGGCCAGCCAGTGCTCCATCGGCCGCCGGAGGATCGTCGACCAGCCCGCGTCGAAGATGTGGTGGATCATCACGAGCAGGAGCACGCCGAGACTGATCGCGCTCCAGAACGAGACGCCGATCAGCCAGGAGAACGCGACCCGCTTGGGATCGCCGAGGAGGGCCCCGGCGAGGGCGAGCGCAGCGAGCGCGGCGCCGGCGACGAGGAACGGCCCGGCCTTGGCGAGGCGCGGCGGCGCGGCCGGGATGGCGTGGGCGGTGGCGGCGTGGGAGGCGCTCATAGTCCGAGCTCGGAACGGTTGGCGGGCGGCACGTCCTCGACCCGCCCCTGTTGGGCGCGCTGGAGGGCGCGCACGTAGGCGACGATCGCCCAGCGGTCGTCGGCCGTGATCTTGTCGCCGTAGCCGAACATCGTGTTCTTGCCGGCGGTGATGACGTGGAAGAGCTCGCCCTCGCTTTGGGCGCGCAGGCGCTCGTCGTGGTAGGTGGGCGTCGCGCCCATCCCGTACTGCTTGGTGATGCCGTTGCCGTCGCCGAGCGCCCCGTGGCACGGCGCGCAGAAGATCTGGTAGCGCTCCCGTCCGCGCTCGAGGAAGGCGCGGGTGATCTCCACTCCGGCGGGGAAGCCGCGGTACCACTTCGTCGCGTCGGGCGTGCCGAGCGGTCCCGAGTAGCCGCGGTGGCGGTGGTCGTCGGCCCCGAGGAAGGCGGGATCGGCCGCCGGCGTGCGCCCGCGCGGGACGACGTTGGCCGGGCTCGGCCGGTCGGTGCGCCCGTCGGCGAAGAACGCGCTCTCGGCCTGCGGCTTGTACTTGGGCTGGCGGTCCATGTCGGGGAACACCTCGAGCGGAGGCCGGGTGGAAAGACCGCCGCGGAAGCCGAGCACCGAGAGGGCGGCGACCACGACGAAGAGAAAGGCGAGCCAGACGAAGCGCATGACCGGTCAGTCCTCCAGCTCGTTGATCTCGAGGGCGCCCGTCTTCTGGAGAAGCTGGAGCGCGCCCGCGCGGCTGAACTTGGGATCGCGGGACTCGAGGACGACGAAGAAGGCGTCGTCCGTCGCGCGGTTCACCCGCTCGTACTTGAGCACCGGGTGGTAGTGCATGGGCAGCCGGTTGAGGAGGAACATCCCGAAGATCGTGCCGAAGGCGGAGAGGAGGATCGTGAGCTCGTAGGTCACGGGAAAGGCGAACATCGGGCTGAAGAGCGGCTTGCCGCCGACCACGAGCGGGTAGTCGACCGCGCCCATCCACCAGATCATGAGCATGCCGCCGGTGAAGCCGGTGATGCCGCCGGCGAGGGTGAAGCGCGGCACCCGCGAGCGCCGCAGGCCCATCGCCCCGTCCATCCCATGGATCGGGAAGGGCGTGACGACGTCCCACTTCGTGTAGCCGGCGTCGCGCACCTGCTCCGCCGCGTGCATCACCGCCGCGGGCGTGTCGAAACGGGCGATCAGGCCGTTGAGGGTCTTCGACATGGTCGGGTTCAGTGGTGGTTGGCGCCGGGCCCGGCGTGCGGGTCGGCCTGCGGGGTGACGGCCTTGATCTCGGCCATGGCCATGAGCGGGACGAAGCGGAGGAAGAGCAGGAAGAAGAAGCTGAACACGCCGAACGTCCCGAAGTAGGTGAAGATGTCGACGACCGTGGGCGAGTAGTAGCCCCAGCTCGAGGGGAGGAAGTCGCGGGCGAGCGAAGTCACCGTGATGACGAAGCGCTCGAACCACATGCCGACGTTGACGAAGATCGAGATGACCCAGACGAGGGCGGTGTTTTCGCGGACCTTCTTGAACCAGAAGAGCTGCGGGGAGATCACGTTGCAGCTGACCATGATCCAGTAGGCCCAGGCGTAGTGGCCGAACGCGCGGTTCACGAACGCGAAGCCCTCGAAGGGATTCGCGCCGTACCACGCGATGAAGAACTCCATCGCGTAGGCGTAGCCCACCATCGTGCCGGTCGCGAGGGTGATCTTGCACATGCAGTCGATGTGGTACTGCGTCACCAGATCCTCGAGACGGTAGATCGAGCGCAGCGGCAGCATGAGCGTGAGCACCATGCCGAAGCCCGAGAAGATCGCGCCGGCCACGAAGTACGGGGGGAAGATCGTGGTGTGCCAGCCGGGGACGAGCGAGACGGCGAAGTCGAACGACACGATCGTGTGCACCGAGAGCACGAGCGGGGTCGAGAGGCCGGCGAGGAGCAGGTAGGCCATCTCGTAGTTGCTCCAGTGGCGGTTCGAGCCGCGCCAGCCCATCGCGAAGAACCCGTAGACGAACTGCCGCACCCGCGAGGTGGCGCGGTCGCGGACCGTCGCGAGGTCGGGCAGCAGGCCCACGTACCAGAAGAGCACCGAGACCGTGCCGTAGGTCGAGACGGCGAACACGTCCCACTCGAGCGGCGAGCGGAAGTTCGGCCAGATCGCGTTGGCGTTGGGGAACGGGATGAGGAAGCCCGGCCAGACGGCGTACCAGACGCGGCCGGTGTGGAAGAGCGGGAAGATGCCGGCGCAGATCACCGCGAAGATCGTCATCGCCTCGGCGGCGCGGTTGATCGAGGTGCGCCACTTCTGCTTGAGCAGGCAGAGGATCGCCGAGATCAGCGTGCCGGCGTGGCCGATGCCGATCCAGAAGACGAAGTTGACGATCGCCCAGCCCCAGTTGACCGGGTTGGCCAGGCCCCAGACGCCCGTGCCGGTGGAGACGAGGTAGACGAGCCCGGCGACGGTGAACGAGGCGACGAAGCAGGCGACGGCGAAACAGATCCACCACCAGCGGGGCGTCGGCTCCTCGATGATGCCGCAGATCTTCTCGGTGATCCAATTGAAGCCGCGGTCGTTCTCGACGAGCTTCGGCCGCTCGAGGATCGCCGGCCGCACCTCGTCGAGGACGGCCGGTCGGGGGGCGTGGTCGCCCGCGTGAGGGGAGGCTGCGCGGTCCATCAGTGGTGCGAGGAGGAGGTTGCGGCCCCGTGGTCGCCATGGTCCCCGTGGGGGTTCTTGGCGTCGTATTCCACGCGGGAGAGCGGAAGCTCGTGGTAGTCGGGCATCCGCGGGTTCGGATTGCGCAGCCGGGCGAGGTAGGTCGTGCGCGGGCGGACGTTGAGGTAGCCGAGCAGGGCGTAGTCGCGATCCTGCGCCTTGGCCTTGGAGACCGCACTCTCGGGATCGAGGATGTTGCCGAAGACGATCGACTGCGTCGCGCAGGCCTGCTGACAGGCGACCTGGAGCTCGCCGTCGCGGATGGCGATGTCGCCCGAGTCACGGGCGCGCACCTTGGCGTGGATCTTCGCCTCCTGGATGCGCTGCACGCAGTAGGTGCACTTCTCCATGACGCCCCGCATGCGCACGGAGACGTCGGGATTCTTCACCATCTGCACGAGCTCGGGCATGCCCTTGGGCCCGAGCGGGCCGAGGTAGAGGCTGTCGAGCCGGCGCTGGTTGTAGTCGAAGAAATTGAAGCGCCGCACCTTGTAGGGGCAGTTGTTCGCGCAGTAGCGGGTGCCGACGCAACGGTTGTAGGCCATCGTGTTGAGACCTTCGTTGTCGTGGACGGTCGCATTGACCGGGCAGACGGTCTCGCACGGGGCCATCTCGCAATGCACGCAGCCCAACGGCTGGATCGAGACCTGCGGATCCTCGGGGACGATCGAGTTGTCCGCACCGCCGAAGGCGCCGGCCTCCGAACGACCGTCCGAGTAGTAGCGGTCGAGGCGGATCCAGTGCATCTCGCGACCGCGGCGCACCTGGTCGCGGCCCACGATGGGGATGTTGTTCTCCGCCTGACAGGCGACCACGCAGGCGTTGCAGCCGGTGCAGGTGTTGAGGTCGATCGACATGCCCCATTGATGGACGGCGTCGATCGAGGGATGGGTGGACCCGTCGAAGTCCGGATGCTCGTAGAGCGACTGCCCGCGCGGGGTGGTCCGCGCGACGAAGTCCGCCGCCGCATCCTTGTCGTTCCCGAGCACGGGCGGGGTGTGCGACTCCATGCCGAGCTGGTCGACGAAGTCCGGATGGGCCGCGTAGTCCTCGAGGTTGGCCTCGCGGACGAGCGCCCGGCCCTCCATCGACCAGTGTTCCTGGGTGTTGGCGAGCTTCGCCGATTCGGCGAGGACGCGGATCGTGCCGCCTTGGGCGAAGGCAGGAAACGCGCTGGTGCGCGCGGCGTAGGCGTCGAAACCCGAGCCCGCCCCCACCCGCCCGGTCCGCGTGCGGCCGTAACCGAGCGGGAGCACGACGGTGTGGTTGGCGAGACCCGGCTGGACGTGGACCGGCCCGCGGACGCTGCGGCCGTCGACGGTGACCTCCGCCATGCGGGCCATCTGCTTGCCGCCATCGAAGGCGTTCGGGTTCTTCCGGGTGATCTGCACCGCCGGGTCGGGGGCGACGATCCCGAGCTCGGCGGCGAGCCGCGGGCTCACGAGGATCGCGTTGTCCCAGGTCAGCTTCGTGATCGGGTCGGGGCACTCCTGGAGCCAGCCATTGTTCACGAAGCGTCCGTCGTCGATCTTGGGATCGGGCGCGAAACGCACCTCGAGGGCCGAGCCCGTGGGCGAGACCGGGGCCGGGGCGGCGGCGAGGAAGCGGGCGAGCACGGCGGCGGAGAGCGCGCCCCGGGCCTCGGGGTGGGCGGAGCCCGCGAGCAGGCCGTCGTGGAGGAATTGTTTGAAGGTCCTGGCGGCGTCCGCGCCGTCGCGGGCGGCGAGGGTCGCGTAGACCTGGCTGTATCCATCCGGCGAGGACTCGCCGAGGATGCGGGCGAGCACCTCGATCTCGGAGACACCGCCGAAGAGCGGCTGGATCATCGGCTGGACCGGCACGATCGTGCCGTCCGAGGTGCGGGCGTCGCCCCACGACTCGAGGTAGTGCGCCTGGCTCAGGTGCCAGTCGACCCCGATGGACGATTCGTCCTCGTGGTAGCCGAGCCGGATCACCTCGTCGACCGATTCCTGAAGGCCGCGCCAACCGAGGTCGGCGGGGGCGTTGTAGACCGGGTTGCCGCCGAGGAGCAGCAGGGTCTTGACGCCGCCCGACTTGATCGCCGCGGCGACCTCGGCGATGCCGGCGGCCGGGAGGTCGTCGGTCTCGAGCACGCGGATCGTCGCGCCGAGGTTGCCGAGGGCCTGGTTGACGAGCAGGGCGATCGCGTGCGCGGCCTCGGGCAGGTGGCTGCCGGCCATGACGACGCCCGCGCCGCGATGGGCGCGGAGGTCCTCGGCACAGGCGGCGACCCACGCGGCCGGGGCCTTCGAAGCGGCGGCGAGTGCGGCGAGCCCGCCGGAGTCGGGGACGCCGAGCTCGAGGGCGAGCTGCGCGAGGAGGGCGGTCATCTCGCCGGCGGAAAGGCGCAGGCGATGGTCGGCCATGCCGCCGGTGATCGTCATCGTGCTCTCGACCGAATAGAGCCGGTTCATCGGGTCGCCGGCCTTGGCGACGCGACGGCCGTTGGCGAAGTCGCGGGTGTGGCGGAGGCGCCCTTCCTCGGTGTGGAGGAAGTCGGCGTCGACCGAGAGGATGCAGCGCGCCTTCGCGAAGTCGTGGAGCAGACGGGCCGGCCTTCCGGTCGCGGCGGTGGCCACGCGTTCGCCGACGGAATGATCCACCGGCTCGTACTCGGCCCAGAGGGCGGCGGGGAGCCGTTCCCGAAGCGCCTTCACGAGACGGAGTCGGGTGGGCGAACTCGACTGCCCGGCGAGAAACGCGAGCCCCGCGCCCCGATCCGGTGCGAAACGGCCGGCGAGGCCGGCGAGGAGGTCGTTGATCTGGGCGGCGGTCGCGTTCGCGCCGGAGCGGCGGTGGGCGGTGGAGCGGTCGGGGTCGTAGAGGTCGAGCACCGAGGCTTGGGCGAGGGCGTCGGCGGCTCCGCCGAGCGGGGCGTAGGAGGGGTTGCCCTCGATCTTCGTCGGGCGGCCGGCGTGGGTCTCGACCACGATCGGGAGGGCTTCCTTGCGGAGGACGAAGGCCGATGCGTAGAAGAGCGGCAGACCCGGGATCACGTGCTCGGGCGTCTTGGCGTAGGCGAGGATCTTCGCCTCGGGGCGGCGGCAGCCGGAGAAGACGAAACCGCCGAGCGCGAACGACGCGGCCATGATCTTGAAGAAGTGCCGGCGGTCGTTCTCGTTCAGCTCCGAGGCGCCTTCGGGAAACTCGCGCGCGACGTATTCCTTGAAGCCGGGGGTCTGCTGGAGTTCCCCGAGGCTGCGCCAGTAGCGCGGGCCGGTCTGCTCGGCGCGGGAGGGCGCGGGATGGTTGAAGACGCGTTTCATCGGTGGCAGCCGGAGCAGCTTTGCGGCGGGTTCACTTTCCACTGGCTGACGAGTTCGCGGCCGAGCTCGACCCGCGCCTCGGGGCTCGAGGCCTCCCAGTCGAGATTGTAGACCTCCGCGAGCGGCCGGATCTTCTCCTCGGGCGCGCGGTGGCAGTCGAGGCACCAGCTCATGCTCTGCGAGTGGGCGTGGAAGACGACCTGCATCTCGTTCACCTTGCCGTGGCACTCCACGCAACTGATGCCGCGGTTCACGTGCACCTGGTGGCTGAAGTAGACGTAGTCCGGGGCCTTGTGGATCCGCGTCCACGGCACCGGGTCGCCGCTCTGGTAGCTCGCACGCACGGGGGCGAGGAGCGGGCTGTCGGTCTTGAGGATGCTGTGGCAGGCCATGCAGGTGTGCGTGGCCGGGACGTTGGAGTGGTCCGCCTGCTCGACGTGGGTGTGACAGTAACGGCAGTCGAGGCCGAGCTGGCCCGCGTGCAAGCTGTGGTCGAAGGGAACCGGCTGGACCGGCGCGTATCCGACGCGCGTATACTTCGGGGTCGCGTAGTAGTTGATCGCGCCGAGCGCGACCCCGCCGAGGGCGACGAGGAAGATCCCGAGCTTGAGCGGCAGCGCGTTGACGGACTTGGGAAACACCTTCGACATGGCGTGGGAGGGGCGCGCGTGCCGCCCGGATCAGACCGGCGACGCCGCACCCTTCGAGCAGGAGGAAACGGTGACGGAGGGGAGCGCGGGCGGGCGGGCAGGAGTGGCGGATTTCGCGAAGGATTCGGGTGCTCGGAAGGAAGGGATCGCCACGGATTCGGAAGGATTTGCGCTCGTGAGTAAGTCAGGCGGGAGAAAAAAAGCGGCCCCCGGCAAGGCAACCCAAAAGGCGGAGGCGCCACGAAATGCGCGGGCTCATAAGCACCGCGCGCACGACGCCGTCGCCCGCGCTAATGGGCCCCGCTCGCAGCCCGCGGTCCGCGCCGAAGAACCCGTCGCACCGACGGCTCCGCGGATCTTGCGCGGTCGCTCACCCGACGAAGCGGCCGTCGCGCATCGCGAGCACGCGGTCGCAGCGGTCCGCGATGTCGGGATTGTGGGTCACGAGCACGACGGCCTGCCCCTGTTCCTTGGCGAGCCGGGCGAGCAGGGCGAAGACGAGGTTGGAGTTGGCGACGTCGAGGTTGCCCGTCGGCTCGTCGGCAAGGAGCACGGAAGGGGCGTTGGCGAGGGCGCGGGCGATCGCCACGCGCTGCTGCTCGCCGCCCGAGAGCTGGGAGGGCAGCCGGTGTTGCTTGGCACCGAGGCCGACGGCCTCGAGCAGCTCCGCGGCGCGGGCGCGCATCGCCCCGGGTGCGAGGCGCCCGAGCTTGCGCATCGGCAGCATCACGTTCTCCGCCGCAGAGAATTCCGGGAGCAGGAAGTGGAACTGGAAGACGAACCCGATGTGTTCCGCCCGGAGCGCCGTACGCTGATCGTCCGACACGCGGGCGGCCTCCCGGCCCTTGATCCGCACTTCACCGCCATCGGGCCGGTCGAGGAGACCGAGCAGGTAGAGCAGCGTGGACTTGCCGCAGCCCGAGGGTCCGACGATGGCCGTCACCTGTCCGCGGCTCGCCTCGAAGGTGACGCCCTTGAGCACGTGCACCCTCCCCTCGCCCTCGCCGAGGTGGCGGTGCAGGTCGTCGCAACGCGCGACCACTTCGGGGGCGGACGACGGAGCGGGGGGATTGGCGATGGATTCGGCCACGGCGGATCAGGTTGCCGTGCCGCGGATCACGTCGCCGGGCTCGAGACGGGCGGCGCGCCGCGCCGGGACGAGGCTGGCGATCATGACGATCACCACCGCGGTCGCCGCGGCGGCGAGGTAGTGCCAGGCCGACCAGCTCACGACGAACGTATCGGAGGAGAAGATGCCGCGCAGCCGGATCGGCAGGCGCGAGATCGCAAAGGTGAGCGAGGCGCCGATCACCCAACCGAGCACCGTGCCCGCGGTCAGCACGATGCCGCCCTGCCAGAGGAAGATCCGGCTGATGTCGCGCCGGGTGTACCCCATCGAACGCAGGATCGAGATCTCCCGCGTCTTCTCGAGGACGATCATCGCGAGCGTGTTGAACATCCCCAGGCCGGAGATGAGGATGATCGTCGAGACCGTGATCGCCGAGGACACGCGCAGGACCTTGAAGACATCGAGCCAGACCTTCTCCCGGTCCTGCCAGCTCGCCGAGGCGTGGCCGAGCACCTCCTCCATCCGCGCGGCGTCGGCCGGGGCGCGATCGCGGTCGAAGAGGTTGAGCTGAAGGTAGGAGGCGCCGAACGGCCGCTGGAGGATCGCCCGGGCCCGGCTCATGTGCACGTAGATGCGGAGCTTGTCGATCTCGCGGCTCCCGGTCTGGAAGATCCCGTCCACGCGCAGCCGTGTCGCCTGTCCGCGGGCGGTGACGGTGATCGACTCGCCGACCGTGACCTGGAGGCGCAGGGCGAGATCGCGGCCGACGAGGGCGCCGTCGGGATTGCCGCGGTAGGCGTCGATGCCGCCGAGGATGACCTGCGAGGCGAGGTCGGAGGCGGCGAGGTGGTCGTCGAGGTTGATCCCGAGGATCTGCCCGGAGTCGCCGCGCAAGGCGCTCTGGACGAGGACCGAACCGCGCACGATCTCGGAGACCGCGGAGACGTTGCCGAACTGGGAGAGCGCCTCCCGCACCAGACGGGGGCTCTCCACACCTTCGATATAGCGGCGACTCTCGCGATTCGCGATGTGGAACCGTGAGCGGCTCCCCTCGCCTCCGGAAGCCATCGTGCGCATCGTGTCCTGGAACTTGTCCTCGACCCGGATCGCGCCGTCGGTGCCGAGGATCGTGCGGATGAAGAACTCCTCGAAACCGCTGGTCTGCGCCTGGGTGACGACGAAGAAGCCCACCCCGAACGCGATCCCGGCAAGGCTCATCGCCATCGACCGCTTGCGCGCGAAGAGGAAGCGGAGGGCGATGCGCAGCGTGGGTGACATCCCGGGCGGAGGGCGGGGCGCTCAGAGCAGGTCGCGCCGGTCGAGGCGCACCCGGTCGCCCTCCCGGAACGTGTCGAGCTCGTCGATGATCACGAGCTCGCCGTCGGCGAGTCCTTCGAGGATCTCGACCTCGTTGAGCCCGGTGAAGCCGGTCTTGACCGCGCGCCGCACGACCCGCTCGTCCTCGACCACGAAGACGTGGCCTCCGATCAGGGCCGAACGGGGGATGACGAGGGCGTTCTCCCGCTGGTCGAGGTTGATGCTCGCCTCCCCGGTGATGCCGGGCACGAGCCGCTCGGGCTCGATCGCGACGTCGAGATGGACGCGGTAGCGCTGGGTGAGCGGGTCGGCCTCCGGCATGATCCGGGCGACCGTGGCGGTGTAGAGCTGTCCGCTGTACTGGAGGAAGCGCACCGAAGCCCGCTGGCCAAGCCGCACTCCGGCGAAGTTCTCCTCGCTCACCTTCGCCTCCACGATGCGGGCGCGGGAGGTGACGCGGGCGATGGGCGAGCCGGGGTGGATCAGGTCGCCGACCCCGGCGTTGATGTCGGCGATCACCCCGTCGACGGGCGAACGCACGGTCATGAGCGAGAGGCGGTGGCGGTTGAGGGCGAGGTCGCCCTCGAGCTTTTCCACCTGCTGGACGAGCGACACCTTCTCGAGCTCGACCCGCTGCTCGATCT
>DAIPIQ010000104.1:0-13999 GCA_036770745.1 Opitutaceae bacterium
GAGGGAGGATTCGGGGTGAAGGCGGCGAGCGAACCGAGGAGCATCGACAACGGCGGTTTCACCGCGCGAGGAAATCGAAGCCCCGCGGCCCTGGCGAACCAATCCCTCGCACCGCGGACCTGCGCTCAGCTCCGGCGGAGCGCCGCCGGCCGCTCCCGCCGCGGGCCCCGGGCCGACTCGATGCCGGCCGAGGCGAGGTGCGCCTCCAGCTCCGCGATCCGCTCCTCGTAGGCACGCACGCGCGCCTCCAGGCCCGGTTGGAGCCGCGCGACCCGCTCCTCGATCGAGGCGACGCGCTCCAGGGAGCGGTCCTGGTCCTCGACCAGCTCGCGTTTCTGCCCGTAGAGCCGCTGCACCGCCTCGTCGCGCATCGCCGCCACGATCGGCGATTCCGCGGCCGCCGGGGCGAGCGCGGTCGAGCCCGGCCGCGGCAACCGGAGCGCGACCGCCCCCACGGCGACGGCGAGGACGAGGATCGCGGCCGGCAGGCCGATCTTGAAGACACCGTCGAGGTCGGGCGCCGTGGTTTTCGCGGGTGAGCGCTCCAACGGCGGTGGCTCCGGAAGGCTCGCGCGCAGCCGGTCGAGCGCCTCGCGGGCGAGGGCGGTGACCGGCGCGCCGGCGCGCACCACGACCTCGCCGGCGCCGAAGGTGCGGGTCGGAGACTCCAATCCGGCCACGGCCCGCTCGCGCAACTCCCGCGTCAGCCCCTCCTCGAACCGCAGGTTGGCCCGGAGCAGCGGGAGCACGAAGCGCAACGGCGCCCGCTCGCCCGCCTCGAAGGACTCCGCGATGCGCCGCCGTGCGGCCTCGACCGGAAGCGAAGCCCGCGGATCCATCGGCCCGCCCCGCCCCGCCAGCATCGCCTCGGTCACCCGCTCGCCCCGCCTCACCCGCACAAGCCGCGCCCCGCTCCCCGCCTGCGACGCGTCGCCCTCGTGCAGGAGCGCGTGCTCCTGCATCGCGACGAGGCTCGCCTGCAGCCGCGCGATCTCACGGTCACCGTCTTCGAGCCGTGCCCAGGCCCGCGCCAACGCCGGGTGCGGCGCAAGCAGCGGCGTGCGCTCGACCCAGAGCCGGTGAAACTCCCGCACCGCCTCCGTCTCCCACGCTTCGGGGGCGAGCGGGAGCGGACCGAACGCCGCGGCGAGGTCGCGCCGGAAGACCTCGCGCGCCTCCACGAAGGCCGCGGCGAACTCCGCGAGCACGTCGTCCCTGTGCCACCCTTCGTGCCGGAAGACGGGCGACACGGTCGCCGCCGCCGCGGCCCGGAGCCGGGCCGTGGCCTCGGGATCCGGGACGACGAGCGTGCGCAGGGTCACGACATCGCGGTCGGCCGTCGCCCCGGGCGGCCATTCCGGCACCTCCCCGGCATGCGCGGGCACGCGCGGCTCCGGGGAAGGGGACCCGGCCGCGGCGGAAAGACCGGCGGCGGGCGCGCTGCAAAGAAGGAGGGAGAACAACACACGACGGACCATGTCGGCTGAGGATGGGTAGACCGGGCCCGCGGGCGGCGTATCCGAAAGATGGAGCCGTCCGCGAGACCCTGCGCCCCACGGTGCTAGCGGATCACGCGCGGCGCGCCAGAACGGAACGGAAAAATCTCCGTGACGAAACGCCGCCGGCCGCGGGGGTTGGTCACTCCAGATCGTAGACCTCGAGCAGCGCGACGCCCGTGCCGTCGTCCGCCCCGGAGAGCACGACGGTGTAGGCCCCTGGCGCGAGCGTCACGAGCGCGGCCGCGTCGCGGCTGTCCTCATCCAGCGGGAACGCGCCCGCCTCCCGGGCCGCGTTTTCGATCGCGACCGCGTTTCCGCCGGCCGACCAGTCGTCGTTGGCGAGGATCGTCCCGCCGTCGCGCACCAGGCGCAGCCTCGGATCCGCGAGCACGCCTTCCACCTCGAACTTCCGCAACCCCGGCCCGACACCGCGGAGCAGCACGGTCCTGCCTCCGGCTCCGGCGATCACGAAGCCGGCGATGAGCCCCTCCTCGCCGCGACCGACCCGTCCCCGCGAGGAGAGGTTGGCCAGCCGCAGCCCCGAACCGGGACCGGCGAGGGAGTAGACCTCGCCGAGTGCGATCCCCGAACCCCCATTCGCCGAAGAGATGACCGCGGTGTGACCAGCGGCGGCGAGAGAGACGACCAGCGCCGCGTCGCGGCTCGATGGCGGGAGGCCGAAGGCCCCGGCGTCGGCCATGACCCGGGAGAGTTCCCCCGCGTCGCCGCCGGCGCCCCAATCGTCGTTGGCGGCCAGGGGCGCGCCCGCGCCCGGCAGACTCACCCCGATCCGCGGGTCCGCCAGGGGTTCGGCCACGCCGTGCGCGGCGAGGGTGGGCCCGACCGCGCGGAGCAGCACGCGACGATCGCCCGTACCGTGCAGAACAAACCCGATGATGAGCACGTCTTCGCCGCCCCCGGAGAACCCGCGGGTCGAGAGGTTGACGAGCCCGACCGGCGGCGCCAGCGGCGCCGGCGCGATCACGAGCGTCCCGCGCGCGGAGCCCTCGTGATGAGGTTCGGTGACGACGACCTCGACGGCATAGGCTCCGGCGGCGACCGGCGCCTCGACTCCGCCGTCGTAGGTGACACGCACCGCGAGACCGGCGGGCACGGTGGCCATGCCGACGCGCCGCGGGGCGCCGTCGTGGATCTGCTCCAGGTCCGAGAGCACGACGGTCGCCACGGCCGCGCCCACGGCAAGGCTCCGCTCCACCGGCGGGGCCGGGTCGTGGTTGGCATCCCCGAACTGCGTGGCTCGGAGCACGACCACGCCGCCGCCGAGGACGACGAGGGTGTCCCCCGCCACCACGGCCGGACCGGAGAGGACGGTGAACGCCACCGGCAGGCCGGAGGTCGCGACCGCGGAGAGCGCGAGCGGAGGCTGCCCGAAGACGCGATCGGCGAGCGGCGCGAACGCGATCGTCTGCCCCGCCTTCGCCACCGTCAGCGTCGCCGCGGCCACGCCGGTGTAGGCGGCGTCCTCGATCCGCGCCTCCACCGCGTGGCTCCCCGCCGCGCTCGGCGCGACCGTCGCGCCGCCGTAGGTGAGCACGACGTTCAAGCCCGGCGGCGAGGTCGTGGCCGTCACGACCCGCGGCGCACCCGTGTAGGTCTGTGCGAGACCGCCCAGCGCGATCGTGGCGGACCCCTTCGCGACGATGAACGTGCGCTCGACCACCGGACTGACGAGGTGGTTGTCGTCGCCGGCCTGCGTGGCGCGCACCACGACCGGGCCGACGCCCGAGACCACGAGCACATCCCCCACCATCGCGGCCGGACCGGAGGCGACGGTGAACGCCACCGGAAGGCCGGAGGTCGCGACCGCGGAGAGCGCGAGCGGCGGCTGCCCGAAGACGCGGTCGGCGAGCGGCGCGAACGCGATCGTCTGCCCCGCCTTCGCCACCGTCAGCGTCGCCGCGGCCACGCCGGTGTAGGCGGCGTCCTCGATCCGCGCCTCCACCGCGTGGCTCCCCGCCGCGCTCGGCGCGACCGTCGCGCCGCCGTAGGTGAGCACGACGTTCAAGCCCGGCGGCGAGGTCGTGGCCGTCACGACCCGCGGCGCACCCGTGTAGGTCTGTGCGAGACCGCCCAGCGCGATCGTGGCGGACCCCTTCGCGACGATGAACGTGCGCTCGACCACCGGACTGACGAGGTGGTTGTCGTCGCCGGCCTGCGTGGCGCGCACCACGACCGGGCCGACGCCCGAGACCACGAGCACATCCCCCACCATCGCGGCCGGACCGGAGGCGACGGTGAACGCCACCGGAAGGCCGGAGGTCGCGACCGCGGAGAGCGCGAGCGGCGGCTGCCCGAAGACGCGGTCGGCGAGCGGCGCGAACGCGATCGTCTGCCCCGCCTTCGCCACTGTCAGCGTCGCCGTGGCCACGCCGGCGTAGGCGGCGT
This sequence comes from Opitutaceae bacterium, assembly GCA_036770745.1. GTDB lineage: Bacteria > Verrucomicrobiota > Verrucomicrobiia > Opitutales > Opitutaceae > DAIPIQ01. The sequence continues at coordinate 3,906 of DAIPIQ010000104.1, forward strand.
CTTCGATCCGCGCCTCCACCGCATGATTCCCCGCCGCGCTCGGCGCGACCGTCGAGCCCGCGTAGGTCAGCACGACGTTCAAGCCCGGCGGCGAGGTCGCGGCCGTCACCACCCGCGGCGCTCCCGTGTAGGTTTGCGCGAGGTTCTGGAGCGTGATCGTCGCGGGCAGCCGGACGTCGGCGAGCATCGTCTCGAGCATCGAAAGATCGACCCGCGTGCGGGCCGGGCCCGTCTCGGCGACCGCCGAGACGACCACGCCCGCCAGCGCCGTTGCGGGCAGCGCCACGGAGGTTTCGCCGACGGGGCGCCATTCGATCCCGTCGTCGCCCCACTCGGCGATGAAGCGTCCACCGATCCGGGTCAGCCGCAAATACGCCTCGTGCAGGCCGAGCGAGCCGGGCGCCTCTCCGATCCGTCGTGTCTCACCGCCCGACTGCTCGCGCCACTGCAGGTCGATGCCGTTGTCGCGTGAGACGATGAGCGCGACGTGCGGCGCCGAAGCCTCCAGCGAGGCCCGCCAGCCCACGCCGACGCGCGACCACGGGTGCGGGCCGTCGAGGGACTCCACGAAGAGGGTGACCTGCGCGTCGCGCGGGACCATGCCATACCCGAAGCGGAACTCGTCGCTCCCGCCCCACATGTCGGCCCCGCCGGCGGAGACGACGTGGCGACCCTCCGCTTCCAGGAAGGTCTGATGCCCCGCGACCGCCGGATCGCCGATGTCGACCCAGGTGAGCGGCGACCGCGCCAAGGTGCCCGTGCCGCCGAGGGTCATGGCCCCGAGGAGTTCGTCGTTGTCGTCGAAGACCGACCAGCCGCCTTCATGAACACCCGTCGCGGCAGGCGAGAAGCCCACGCTCACCGCGCGTGTTTCGCCGGGCGCGAGCACGAACCCGCCGCCAAGGGCGATCGCGAAGCCGTCGGGCGCCTCCCCCCGCGCCACGGTCAACGGAGCCGCTCCCGCATTGCGCAGCGAGAACGCGCGCACGCTCGTCGTCCCAACCGTCACCGAACCAAACTCGCCGTCTCCCGCCAGCTCGACCCGGCGACCCACCCCGGAGGCCTGCCCGAAGTAGAGCGAGGCGCGCGCCTGAACGGTCTGCGTCTCGGAAACCGCACTGGCGAGCAACCCCGCGCGCGCCTCCCCGGGAAGCGCCACGTCGACCCCGCCCACCGGACTCCACGCGACGCCATCCGCACTCTGGAACGCCGAGAAGCGATTGCCGGCGCGTTCCAGCCGCAGGAACAAATCCGGGCCCGCCCCGGCCGCATCGGCCACGGTCGGAACAAGGTGCGCGGTGGGGCCGCCCGCGACCGCGCGCCATTGCAGGTCGACGCCGTTGCCCACGGTGCGGATGAGCGAGACGTGCGCCGCATCGGGCGCGAGCGAGGCGCGGAAACTCAACCCCGTCCGCGCCCACGGCGATGCCTCCACCCCCGAGGGAACGCCGAAGCGCGCCACCAGCCGCGCATCCCCCTCGATCCCCTCGTGCCCGAATCGGAACTGGTCGGACGACCCCCACATGTCCGCGCCTCCGGCGGTGATGAGGTACTGGTCCGACGAGGCCGTCCTCGTCTGCCCGCCCGCCCGGGCCGGTGCGCCGATGTCCTGCCACGTCAGCACCGGCGCGGGCGGCGTGGTGAAGCGCACCGCCGCCCCGGGAGTCGTGCCCACGAGATTCGTCGCCGAAGCGTGCACCTCGTAGACCGTGTCGGCCAACAGGGTCGGACCGATCTCGGTCTCGAAGACTCCCGGACCGGATCCGAGAACGATGTTCTCTCCGCCCGCGAAGAAAGCCCGCGACAGCCGTATCCGTCGATCCGTGACAGGCGCCCCGCCCTCGTCCTCGACCTCGCCCCCGATCACGAACGCCTTGCCCGGAAGCGCCGCCGGCACGCGCGTGCTCACCAGCGGCGGAAGCGGCGAGACGGGGACGACGGGAAGGTCGAACTCGGCGAAGAAGCTGAGAGAGTGGGGACCGCCCGGGCCGGCTGACGGCGGGGGCCCGGACCCGAAGAGTCGGACCTTCGCGCCATCGAACGAGAAGGCGGAGACGGATCGTGCATAGAAGATGGAATCTCCGAAACCCGACCCCAACCCCTCGAGCAGGCGTCCGATCTCGATGGCGCCGGTCGGTTCCGACCAAAGGACGACGCGCGTCTCCCCAGCGCCGTTGGTCGGGACGAACCCCGCGATCAACACCGTGCCATCCCTCGACAAACGCGGAAACTCGGCGCTCTCCGGAAGGTCAAAATCGATCCGCCCCGCTTCGCGCCAACGGAAGTGGCGGCGGGCGCCGCCCCCATCGACGAAATCTCCGACCACGGAAGTGCCGTCCAACGAGATCGCGAGAGTTCCGTCGAGCGGGCCCGGCAGCGTCGCCAAATCCTCCACCCCGGCGGACGCGGAGAAGCGGAAGACACGTCGCTCGCTCCCCTTCACCGCGACTCCCACCGCGACACTACCCTCGGCCAGGACCTGCAGAACGAGGGGCTTCCCCCAGGTTGCATCCAGCAGCGGCTGCATTCCTCCGGCCTCAGTCCAACGGAACGTCCGCACGAGCCCGCCGGCGTCGATGGACTCGCCGATCACCACAGAGCCGTCGGCGGAAAGGAATGTCGGCTCGCTCATCGGACCGCCAAGCGTGCCGAGATCCAGGATCACACCGCTCGTCACGGTCCAGCGGTAGACGTGCGCCTCTCCGTCCACCGTCGTGGCAACGCCGACCACGACGGAACCGTCGACGGAAACAAACTTCGCCGATACCACCGCACCTCCGAGGGAGCCAAGGTCCTGCATCGTCTCCGTGGCTGCCTTCCACCGGAACGCACGCCGATCACCTGCGAGGTTCGTGGAGGTGCCGACGACCACCGAGCCGTCGTGCGAAAGCCCGGAAACACTCGAGGTGGCTCCACCCAGCGTACCAAGCTCGCGGAGCACTCCGCTGGTGCCCGGCACCGCATGCCACGCGCGTTGCTGGCCGGGATTGCCGACATCGTGACCGACCACCGTCGTGCCGTCGCGCGAGATATGCGAAACAGCCGGTACCGAGACTCCAGCCAACGAGAGCGGCACGAATCCGGTCGGCTCGCTCCAAAACGTGACCCATGGCGACGACTCGTTCGTCAGAACGATGGCGCGAAGGTCGTGAGAAACTCGGGAGATATGGCTTGCGGGACCTGCGGAACCTCCCGGCCAGTAGGACCTGGTGAGGAAGCGCCACGATTCGGTGCGGGCAAATTTCGTCCCGTCCTCCGAGAGGTAGAAAGAGGAAGGAAAATACACGTTCAACGTCCCTTGCCCGACCGCCGGCAGGCATGCCCACAAGCCCGCGGCGAGCAGCCGACCTGCGAGGCGGAAAGACCAAGGGAGACTTGGGAACATGAGCGGGGCAGACTCGAGGTGACGACCGCCGGGAGTGCCGGGATCCGACGCCCGGGTTCATTCCCCGCGAACACCCTTGGATACTTTCCTCCACCCCGCCCGGAAAGCGGAATGCCCCGCCCCGAGGCGGCATTCAGCCGCGCCCTGAGGCGGCATTCAGCCGCGCCCTGATGGCCGTGCGAGGGCACACCCGCCCCCTCGGCCGCCGGTCGGGACGAAGAGCTGCTCCCCGCCCGCGGTGTTCGGGACGATCGACATCCCCGCCGCTTCGTCGAGGTGCACGTCGGCGGCGGACGCGAGGGTCGCGAGCAGGACGCGCGCGCCAGAACGGAACGGAAAAATCTCCGTGACGAAACGCCGCCGGCCGCGGGGGTTGGTCACTCCAGATCGTAGACCTCGAGCAGCGCGACGCCCGTGCCGTCGTCCGCCCCGGAGAGCACGACGGTGTAGGCCCCTGGCGCGAGCGTCACGAGCGCGGCCGCGTCGCGGCTGTCCAGGGCGAGCGGGAACGCGCCCGCCTCCTGCATCGCCCGCGCGAGCACGCCTCCCGACTCCGAGGCGCCCCAGTCGTCGTTGACCAGCATCGTCTCGCCGTCGCGCACGAGGCGCACCAGAGGATCGGCGAGCACGCCCTTCACGCCGAATCCACCGAGGGTCGGTCCGATGCCGCGGATGAGCACCTGCTTGCTCGCGGGCCCGGTGACGACGAAACCAGCGATGAGGACCTCGTCGCCCCGGCCGACCCGGCCGCGGGTCGAGAGGTTGAGCACGCGGTCGCGCCATCCGGCCGCCGCCGGCAGGGTGAGGTCGTAGAGTTCGACCAACGCGACCCCGCCACGCGAAGCGGTGTCGCCGAGCAACATGGTGTAGGCGCCCGGGGCAAGGCCGGCGATGAGGGCCGCGTCGCCCCCACCTTCATCGAGGTCGAACGCCCCCACCCTCCTCGACTCGGCGAAGATCGTGGCGCGCTCGGCTCCGCCATCCCAGTCGTTGTTGAGGCGGATCTCGACCGCGCCCTGGACGAGGCGGAGCGTCGGATCGGGAAGGACGCCGCCGACGCCAAGCCGACCCAAGGTCGGACCGACGCCGCGACCGAGGACGGAGAGCGGATCGACCCCCGCGGTGACGAAGCCGACGATCATCGTTTCATCTCCCAGGCCGTTGCGCCCGCGGGTGGAGATGTTGGCGAGCCGCGAGGAGACGCCGCCCTGCTCGACGGTGAAGGAGCTGCCGGCGATCTGGATGACGGCCGTGCGCGGCGGACCGGCGATGTTTGGCGCGACGGTGAAACCAAGGGTCCCGGCGCCGGCGCCGAGGATCGGGCCGGTCTGGATCCAGGGCGCCGGGGCGGAGACGTTCCACGAGGTCGAACCTGAGGCGTTGACGTAGATCCCTCCGACGCCGCCCGACTCCGAGAACGCGAGCGACGAGACCGGTTTGACGAAGACGCCGGGGCGCACCCGCACCCGGACATCGTCCGTGCGCACGAGGGAACCTCCCGAGGCCACCTCGGCGTGGTAGATCCCGGCATCGGCCTCGTCGAGGTCGCGCAGGACGAGCACGGGCCGATCCGCCCCGGGGCGCTCGACGCCGTTCTGAAACCAGCGGACCTCGGGCGCGCCCGCACCGCTGAGTTCGATGCCGACGAAGACTTCACCGCCCGGCGGCGCTTCGAAAACCCCTCTCGTGGGATGCGCCTGGAAGCCGTTGGTCGTGATGCGGCCGATGCTCGTGCGGGCACTTTCGCCGATCCGGGAAAAGCGCCCGGCCACGACGACGTCGCCGTTGGGCCGCACCGCCGCGACCGAGAGGAAGGAGTCCGCCGTTCCGTAGACCGCCAGGTTGAGGCTCGGGTCGCGAGTCCCGTCCGCGTTGAGGCGCGCGACGGCGCCTTGCGGCGTCGGTCCGCCCCCCGTGAAGAGGTCCGAACCGAGGACGATCAACCGGCCCTCGGCGTCGGCCCCGGCGACGTTTCCTCGCGGAAGCGGCGGCGCCGGAGGGACGAAGAGCGGATCGAGGGACCCGTCGGCCAACAGCCGCGCGACACCGTTGCGGGCCTGGCCGGCGACGCTCGTGAAGGAGCCCCAGACGTAGAGACCTCCGGAGGGCGCGGCCGCCATCCGGACCTGGGCGGTCAACGAAGGCGGGGCGAACGCGGGATCGATCCGTCCATCGGCAAGAAGTCGGACCAGGCCCGAGCCTGTCGCCCCGGTGGAATCCGTGACCGAAACCGGCGGAGCCGTGGAGACGAGGATCCGGCCGTCGGCGAGCGCGAACACCTCCGTCGACGCCGACGAGAGCTGGACGTCGAATCCGGTGTCGATGGAGGAATCGGGGTTGAACCGGGTGATGCGCGACACGCCCGGGCGCGAATCGAGCGCCGACTTCGCGGCGACGATGAAGCGGCCGTCGGGCAGGAGGCCGAGCCCGGGGGAGGTGGACAAAAACGGCGTGAAGTGGGAGTCGAGACGGCCGGTGAGCGTCCCGTCCGGCGCGAGGTGGACGACCTTGCGCGTGGTCTGGGATCCCTGTGTATCCACGATGAAGGTACCCGAGAGGATGAGACTCTCGTCCTCGAGCACCACCGCCGAAGCCGGCAGGGCCGACGCGAGCCCGGTGACGCGGAAGCCGGGGTCCACGCGACCGTCCGCACCGACCACGGCCAGATCGGTCCGTCGGGCGCCGTTGACGGCATCGAAGAACCCTCCGAGGAGCCAGCGCCCGCGCGGCAACGGATGAAGGAACGCGACCCGGCCCAAGGTCCCGAGCGTCACCTCGTTGTCGAGATCCGCCGAGCCGTCGGGCCGCAGTCGCAGCACGCCGCCGAGCGGACGCGGTGAGGATCCAGGGGTCTCGAACAGCCCGAAGATCTCACCGGAGAAGATCGCTCCGCCGTCGGGCAGGACGGCGACCTCGACTCCGTTCAGGCCGAGGCCCGTGTTGACGGCGTGGGTCTTCAGGACCGGCGCTCCGCCGCCCGGCGGAAGGATCAGGTGAAAAAATCCCCCAGCGCTCGACGACGCCGTACCGGCCACGACGATCCGTCCGTCGGCAAGCTGCCGGGCGGCCTGTTGCACGGGTGTGGTCGTGGCGAATCCCTCCATGGAAGGATCGAACGAGCCGTCGGTCCGCACCCGCACGAAACCTCGGAACGACCGCCCCCCGAGGAAGAACGTGCGACCGAGCACGAGCACGTCCCCGTTGCCCAACGCGAGCAGTGCGTTCACCCCGCCCGCCAGCGTCGGAATCGCCGCCACGGCAGGATCCGGCGAACCATCGGCCCTCAGCCGCACCAGCGACGAGTCGAAGGAACCACCAGGACCGGTTCGGTACACCCAGACCGAGCCGTCGGGCGCGACGGCGAACGCCTGGATCTGCCCCAGCCCGGTTGGCGCGAACGCGGGATCCGGCGAACCATCCGCGTGGACCCGGACCAGCGTGGTGACCGCGGGAAAGCCGGAGGAGAGCAGGAGCACGAGGCGCCCCTCGGGCGCGACCGCGACACCGCTGACGCCGCTCGACGCGGGGGTGAAGGAGAAAGCCGGATCGACGGCGCCGTCGGCCGCATGGCGCCGCAAGATCGAGCCTCCGGGCGCTGGAGCATCCGCATAAAACCGACCGTCCGGAAGGACCAGGAGCACCGTCCCGACCCCGGACCCGTCGAAGCGGAGATCGAGTTGCAGATCCCCCCGCAGGCGCACCTTTCCCGGACCCGCCAATCGACCCATGAAGATCTCCGGCGAGGGCTGGACGAACAGGCTGCCGTCGGCGGCGCCGGCGACGAAGCCGGTCGGTCGCGTGCCCGCCACCCGGGAAATCACCGGAGCGAAGAGCGGATCGACTCCGATGGTGACGAGGCTCACCAGCGCGGGTGCGCTCTCGACCGTGCCGGCGAGATTCGACACCCGCACCGAATAGGCGCCGACATCCGCGGCCGTGAGACCGCGCAGGATGAGCCGGGCGCCCGTCTCTCCCGCGAGCACGACGCCGTCCTTGAGCCACTGGAACGTCGGGGCGGGCAGGCCGTCCGCCTCGACGCGGAGGACGACCGATCCGCCCGCGCCGCTCTGCCGGTTCTCCGGTTGCCGGAGCACCACCGGCGATTCCGGCAATGCGATCGTCACCGGCGCGCTCGTGAACGAGGTCACGGTGTCGGTCACCCGCACCGCGTGGGCCCCGGCCTTGGCGGCGGAAAATTCCGAGAGGGAGAACGTCGCCTCCGTCGCCCCGTCGATCGGCGCCCCCTCGCGCAACCATTGGTAGGCGACCGGACCGGTCGCTCCGCTCACCGTCGTCGTCAGGGTGGCCGCGGCACCGGCGGCGACGTAGCGGAGGGGCTCGCCCTGGATCGCGGCGAAGAGGCGGGGCGGCGCGAGGCGCGCGAGGCCGTTGCGGGGAACGCCGTTCACCTCGGTGAAGTGACCGCCGAGGATCAGGTTGCCCTCGCCGTCGCGCACGAGCACCCGGATGGGACCGGCGGTCCCGAGATCGACCGCGAATGCGGGATCGAGCGAACCATCGGGAAGGAGGCGTCGCACCACGGCGCGGCGCACGGCGGCAGTGTCCAGATAGCCGAGCAGGATCGAGCCGTCGCCCTCGAGGAGAAATGCGCTGGCGACCGCGATGTCCGTCAGCGCTTCCGCGAAACCCGGCTCGCGGACGCCGTCGACGCCGAACCGGTGGAAGCGGGTCGACCCGCCCGTGGGGGCGCCGATCAGGACGATCCGGTTGTCTGGTTGGATCGCGAGCCTCGCGCCACTGGTCGGGACGATCCTTTCGGTCGGCACGAAGGAGGCGTCCAGCGTGCCATCGGCGAAGAAGCGGGCCAGACCCGGCCTTTCCGTCGTCCCGATCGAATTGAAGGTGCCATGGAGGACGAGCCGGCCGGAACCGTCGACGGCGAGGCCCGAGATGGATTCGGAAACCTGACCCGACGACCCCCTTCCGAGTGGCCAGGCCGCGTCGATCGTCGAGTCCGGACGAACCCGCAGGATCCGCGAGTAACCGAACCCGCCGCTCGAAACCAGGAAGTTTCCTCCCACCACGATCGATCCGTCCGCGAGCGCGGTCGACGTCCGGATGCCCGTCTGGCTGAGCGTGACGCCGGCGAAGAACGCCGGGTCGGCGGTCCCGTCGAGGCGGAGTCGGGCGATCTCCGCGGTCTGCGCGCCCGTCATGCCGGAAAACGTGCCGGCGGCGACCCAGCCGCCCGGGACGGGAGCGAGGTGGTTGACCGCACCCGCCGCGATCGCGGGAACACCGTCCGCCACCATGGCGCCGTTCGCCGAGAGGGCGACCAGGCCCTGCCGCCGGCTCGCGCCCACCCCGGTGATCGAACCTCCGACCCAAAGCCGTCCGTCGGGCAACACCACCACGGTCTCGACGCGCGCAGGCGCCCCGACATCCACCCGCGGCTCCGGCCGGGTCGCACCCGTCGGGGCGATGCGGGTGAGGTTGGGAAGATCCGCGCCATCGAAACCCGGGTGGGCGCCGAGGAGAACGAAATCACCACCGCTCAGGGCCGCGAGGCGGCCGCCGGTGTCGGTGGTCCCGGTCCCGACCGAAAAGGTGGGGTCGAGCGCGCCGGTGGAGTCGTAGCGCACGAGCATGGGTGGTGGCGTGATCGCGCCGGGGCCCGGTCGCGCCACGAGCGAACCGTCCGAAAGTCCAACCGCATCCAGGAAGCCGCGGATCGAATTGGTTCCCCAAATGGTGAACCCGGGGTCGCGGGTGCCGTCCGCACGGATCCGCACCGCGAGGCCCGACGCGGAAGTGCTCGTGCCGCCGTAAAGCAGGAAACGACCCTCGGAGAGCGCCGCGACGCGAGCGAGCGTGTAGTCCACACCCGTGGCGGCGTAGCTGAAGGTCGCGTCCCTCAAGCCATCCGGGAGGTAGCGCCGGACGATGTCGTCGAAAGGGACGCCCGGCGAAAAACTGCTGGTCGTGACGAACCGGCCGTCCGTGAGGAACGCCGCGGAAAACAGGGCGCCCGACTGGACGTCGACCCGGGTGAAGCCCGCGGCGAGGGCGCCGGCGGCGTCGAGCTTGACCACGCTCGCCGTCGCGCCACCCGGAAGATCGATCCTCGCGGCCGCGATCAACAGGCCACCGTCGGCCGCCGGACCGGCGGCGCGCGGAGTCACCATCGAAAGCAGCGTCGAAACGAAGGTCCCGTCGACTTCGCCGCTGGCGGAGACCCGGGCCGCGACCGGCGTCGCGACGCCGTCCACCGTCCGGAACCTGCCCACCAGGTAGAATGCTCCGCCCGGGGCGGGGACGATCCGATCGACACCTCCATCGATCTCCAGACTCTTGAAGCCGGGGTCCAGCCGGCCGGCCGCATCGATCCGGGCCACGCGCCCATGCGCCTGCCCGTCCACGGTGGTGAACACGCCGGCGATCAGGAATCCGCCGCCCGGCAGCTCCAGCACGTCGTTGATCGCCGCCCGACCGCGATCGAGCAACTCGGGGGCGAGCGACGGATCCACCACGAGCGGCGTCTGCGCGTGCAGCCCTCCGAAGCCGAGGCCGATCGAGAATGCGGCGACGACCGCACGCCGCACCAACTGCTTCAAACCTGCCGGAGTCGTACGGTCGCGAGAGTTCATGGTCGTAAGGGGAAATTAATGCGCCTGAAACCGCGCCGGGCTCGGCGACGACACGTCTGCTCTATCGGATCACCGTAGGGAGACTCCAGCCCGGACGCTAA
>DAIPIQ010000105.1:0-8203 GCA_036770745.1 Opitutaceae bacterium
CGAGGTCCGTGCGCTCGCTGTAGCAGACGTAGACGAAACCCCGGTTCGGCGAACCGGCGCGGCCGAACTCGGGGTGGAAGACGAAGCTGTAGAACCCCTGGTCCTCCGAGGTCTGGACCTTGGCGGTGAGGTCGAGGATCAGCGACCGGTCGGCCGGCCCGGCCGTGGCGGCGTCGGGCATCCGGTGGACGCGGCCGGTCTTCTCCGCGACGATGATGTCATTGGTTCCCGGATACCGGGCGATCCAGATGGGGTCGACGAACGTGAGCAGCGGATAGGCGTTGGTCGTGGCCCAACCCCCGGAGGCGCCCGGAGCGACGGCCGGAAACGCACCGCCCAGGTACGGCCCCACCGGGACGGGGGCGTCGAGCCCGGCCTGCGCCCCGAGGCGGGCGGCGGCCGCGAGTAGGGCGAGCGCCCCCACGACCACACGGGATCGTGCGGGCGGCGGCCGATGGCGGCCGGGCGGGGTGGATCGAAGGAACGGCATCGGGCGTGGTCGCTGCGCCGTTCACGATAGCAGGAGGCCGTGCCGGCGTCTTTCCGGCCGTTCCCGAGGGACGGATCGGGCTTCGGCGCGCCGCGCGTGGGGAGGCGCGCGGACGCGGGGGTGGGGGAGGCGCGCTCAGCGAGCGGCCGGGCCGCGGGCGCCGCGGGCGCGGAGCGCCCGATCGAGCAGGTCGGGATCGAGCCGGTCGCCGGGGCGGACGCCCGCGCGGGCGAACCAGCCCTGGTTCATCTCCAACGCGTAGAGCATCTCCTCGGATGCCGAGGCGACGGGGTCCTCGACATGTGGATACAACTGGCGGACCTCGCGGAGCACGCCGTCGCGGTCGAAGAAGCCGATGTCGAGCGGCACGTGGGTGTTGCGCATCCAGAAGCTCATGCGCCGCGGTTCGGCGTAGACGAAAAGCATCCCTTCGTCGGCCGGAAGTTCGCGCACGTGCATGAGCCCGCGCTGCTGCTCGTGATCGAGGACGGCGACGCGCGCGGCGACGGTCGCGGCCCCGAGGCGGAGCTCGAAGCGGTGTTCGAACGGCCGGCGCTCGACCGCGGGCGGACCCTTCGGGCCGTCGCAGCCGGCGAGGACGAGGGCGAGGAGGAGCAGCGCGGGTCGGAAGGAAGGCGCGGGGGATGACATGGCGGAGCGAAGGCTGGAGGCACGGTGGCGGCGGGCGAAGAGGGAGGCGATCCCGTTGCGCGGAACGTTCGTGCGTTTTCGAGGCGCGCCGCGTGGAATCCGGGCATGGCGAAGCGCAAGCGAGGCAATCCGTCGGTCGAGGCGATCGCGCTCTACGCGGATTCGGAGCGAGACGCCGACCAGCTCCATTTCAGCGGGTTCGGCGTGCCGGATCCCTTCGTCGCGCTGGGGATCGGCGGGCGTCGGATCGGCGTGCTCAACGCGCTGGAGTTCGGCCGGGCGCTGAAGGAGTCCTCCCTCGACGAGGTTCTCCCTCTGGAGGACTGGCAGGAACGGGCGAAGCGGCGCCTGAGGGTGGAACGGGCGGGGCCGGCCGAGGTGATCGTGACGGTGGCGCGCGACCGGCGCGCCCGCCGGGTGCGCGTGGCCCCGGGATTCCCGGTGGGGATCGCGCGCCGGATCGAGGCGCTTGGCCTGCCGGTCGTCGTCGCCGAGGGCGCGCTCCTCCCTGAGCGGGAGGTGAAGGGGGAGGCGGAGGTGCGGGCGATCGTCGAAGGCAACCGTTGCAGCGCGCTGGGCCTGCGGGTCGCGGAGGACCTGTTGCGGCGGGCCGTCGCGCGGGGGCGGCGTCTCCTCCTCGAAGGCCGCGCGCTCACCAGCGAACGGGTGCGCGAGGCGATCGAGATCGCCTGTCTGCGCGCCGGGGCGGTCTCGCACAACACCATCGTCGCGGGCGGCGATCAGGCGTGCGATCCGCACTGCCGGGGGAGCGGGCCGCTCCGCCCCCGCGAGCTGATCATCGTGGACGTCTTCCCGCGCGTCACGCGCACGGGTTTCCACGGGGACATGACGCGGACCTTCCTCAAGGGCGCGCCCTCGGACGCGCAGCGCGCCCTCGTCGACGCGGTGCGCAGGGCGCAGCTCACGGCCCTCGGCGGGATCCGGGCGGGAGTCGACGGGCTGCGGTTGCACGGCCGGGTCGTGGAGGTCTTCAAGGCGCTCGGCTACGAGACCCGGAGGACGGCGGAGGGCGCGGTGGGTTTCTTTCACGGGACGGGCCACGGCCTCGGGCTCGACGTACATGAGGCTCCGAGTATCGGCCGCGCGGGTACGCGGCTGCGGCGCGGCGCGGTCGTGACCGTCGAGCCCGGCCTCTACTACCCGGGGCTGGGCGGGTGCCGGATCGAGGACGTCGTGCAGGTGACGAGCGACCGGCCGCGGATGCTTTCGCGGCATCCCTACGCCTGGGTCGTCGACTGAGACATGCCCGAGTTGGCGGAGGTCGAGTGCATGCGCCGGCGCTGGGACGCCGGGCTCGGGAGCGCGATCACCCGGGTGGAGGTTCACCCGAAGGCGCGCGTCTTCCGCGGGTGCGATCCCGGGGAGCTCCCGCATGCGTTGCGCGGCCTGCGGCCGACCTTCAGCGGGCGCACGGGCAAGCGGATGCTCTTCGGCTTCGAGGGTCGGGCGTGGCTCGGCGTGCATCTCGGAATGACGGGCGAGCTCCACGTGGTCGGGGCGGCGTGGCTGCCGGATCGGCACGACCACCTCGTGCTCCGGCAGGCGGAGCGGGCGCTCGTATTGCGGGATCCCAGGATGTTCGGATCCGTCACGCTGGAGCGCGGACCCGAGCCGCCGGCGTGGTGGCGGGAGCGACCGCCGGAGATCGTGGAGCGCGGGTTCACGCCGGCGCGGGTGACGGCGTTTCTCGCGCGCCGCAAGGGCGCGCCGATCAAGGCGGTCCTGCTCATGCAGGAGGGCTTCCCGGGCGTGGGCAACTGGATGGCCGACGAAGTGCTGTGGCGGGCGGGGATCCACCCGGAGCGGCGGGCGGGATCGCTGGACGAGGCGGAGTGCCGCGCGCTGCTGAAGGCGTTGAAGTTCGTGTGCCGCGGGGCGCTTCGGGAGATCGTGCGCGAGCGCGACGGCTCGTGGGGGGATCCGCCGCGCGGTTGGTTGTTTCACCAACGCTGGTCTCCGGGAGGAAAGTGCCCGCGCACCGGGGCGGCGCTGGAATACGGGGTCGTGGGCGGGCGGGCCACCTGCTGGTCGCCTCCGCGGCAACCGCGCCGTTGAAGAGGTGGGGTGGCTGACGGGATTCGAACCCGCGACCCCCAGAATCACAATCTGGTGCTCTAACCAGCTGAGCTACAGCCACCGTGCTGCGGGAAAGAGCGCGGAACGTCCCGCCCGCTCCGGCGGGTGTCAACGGAATTTTCCGGTCGGCGCGCGTGGTGCGGCGGTCGTGGTTTTCGGGTTCCCCCGGGAGCATCCGTGCCTTTGTGTGACGGCCCGCCATGGATCGCCTCAACGCCGCCTTCGAACGTGCCCGCCGCGAGGATCGCGCGTGTTTCATCGCCTACCTCTGCGCGGGCGATCCGGATTTCGAGACCTCGCTCGCCTGTTGCCGGGCGGTGCTGGAGGCCGGGGCCGACATCCTGGAGATCGGGGTGCCCTTTTCGGATCCGCTGGCCGACGGCTTGACCAACCAGCTCGCCGCGCAGCGGGCGTTGGAGGGAGGCATGACGGCGGAGCGGGTCTTCCGGCTCGCGGCCGGGGTGCGGGCGTTTTCCGAGGCGCCGATCGTCTTCTACACCTACTACAATCTCGTCTTCGCCAACGGCGTGCGGGACTACGTGCGACGCGTCCGCGAGGCCGGGGTCGACGGGATGCTCACCCTCGACCTCCCGCCGGAGGAGGCCGGGGAGCTGCTCGGCCATTGTCGGGAGCACGGGGTGAAGAACATCTTCATCGTCGCCCCGACCACCTCGGACCGGCGGCTCGCGACGATCGCGGGCGTGGCGGGCGGGTTCATCTACTACGTCTCGCGGGAAGGCGTGACGGGCGAGCGCGCGACGCTCGCCGGCGACATCGGCGCGGCCGTGCGGCGGATCAAGGCGGCCACGCCGCTGCCCGTCGCCGTCGGCTTCGGGATCTCCTCGCGGGAACAGGCGCACGCGGTCGCGCGGGAGGCCGACGGGGTCGTCGTCGGGAGCGCGTTGGTCAACCTCGTCCGCGACAACCTCGGGCGCCCCGAGGCGACCGTCGCCGCCCTGCGCTCGCGCGTGCAGGACCTCGTCCAGGGCGTGCGGCGCTGACTTCCGCCGCGGCGGCCCGAACCATGCAACGCGCGCGTCCCAGCGACGAGGACGTCGACGGCGCGCCGGGTGCGCCGATCCACCTGCTGACGGGATGCACGGCGGTGGGCAAGACCGAGCTCTCGCTGGCGTGGGCCGCGCGTCACGACGCCGAGATCGTCTCGGCCGACGCGCTGCTCTTCTACCGGGGCATGGACATCGGCACGGCCAAGCCGACCGTGGAGGAACGGCGCCACGTGCCGCACCACCTCATCGACGTGTGCGAGCCGGGCGAGCGGATGGATGTGAAGCGGTATGCGGCGCTGGCGCGCGAAGCGGTGGCCGGGATCGAGGCGCGCGGCCGGCGCGTGCTCGTCGTGGGAGGGAGCGGGTTTTATCTCGGGAGTTTCCTCGCGCCGGCGTCGGACGACCTGCCGGCCGACCCGGCCCTGCGGGCGGAGCTGGAAGGCGCGCTCGCGCGCGAGGGGCTCGACGCGCTGGTCGGACGACTCGCCGCGCTCAACCCCGGCGGGCTCGGTCCGCTCGATGCGCGCAACCCCCGCCGGGTCGTGCGCGCGCTGGAGCGCTGCCTCGTCTCGGGGAAGACGCTCGTGGAGCTCGCGCGGGATTTCGCCGCACTCCCCGCGCCCTTTCCCGGGCGACGACTTCTCGTGACCGAGCTCGCGCGCGAGCCCGATGCGCTGCGGGAGCGGATCGCGCGGCGCACCCGGGCGATGCTCGAGGCCGGGCTGGTCGAGGAGGTGCGCGCGCTTCGCGGGCGCGGGCTGGAGGGAAACCCCTCGGCGGCCACGGCGGTGGGCTATCGCGAAACCCTCGCGTGGTTGCGGGCGCCCGGCGGGGACGTGCGTGAACTGGGCGAGCGGATCACGACCGCGACCTGGCGGCTCGTGCGCAAACAACGCACGTGGTTCCGCCACCGGCTCCCGCCCCACCGGATCGTGGCGCTCCCGGGAGAGGGCGCCGGCCTCGTGGAACGACTCTTCGCGGACGGCTGAGGATCGTTCAGCCCATCCAGAGCGGTCGGGTCACGGAAGGCGCCGAGGAGACACGGAGTCCACGAAGCGAAGCATCATTTTCGCACCCTTCTTCGCATCACCCGGCAGGTGAGCAGGAACTCGAAGCACGGGCCTCAACGAAGCTCCTCTGCAACCTCCGTGACCTTCGTGTCCGTTCCGACCGCGTGTTCCACGTTCAGTCGGTCGGCAGCCGGATCCCGTAGGCCTCGAGCGATCGGCCCTCGAGGCGGGTGAGGCGGGCGGCGTTCTGCCGGAGCTGGACGCGTGAAAGGGTTTCGCGGATACGCGCCTCGTCCTCGCGCTGCTGCGCCTCGACGACGAGCCGGCTCGTGCTCAGGCCGGCGTCGAACTTCGCCTTCTCCAGCTGGTACTCGCGGCTGGCGAGCTCCGTCGTGAGGACGTTGATCTCGACCGTCTGCGCGTCGGACTGGACGGCGCGGACGGCGTTGCGCACGCGCACCAGGAGGTCCTGCTCGAGCTGTTCGATGCGGGTCTCCTGCTGTTCGAACGTCAGGCGGGCGGAACGTTCGCGGGCCCGGCCCTCGCGCGCGCCCCAGGGGATGTTCACCGAGAGGTCGACCTGCCAGTTGTAGTTGTCGCCCGAGGTCAGCGACGAGCCGCGCAGGCCCGAGGGTCCGGGTTCGGGGGTGGAGAAACCCACCGCGCCGTCGAACGTGCGGTCGCGGCCGGTGAAGCCGAGCGTGCCGCCGAGGTCGACGCGAGGCAGCCGTTGGTTGCCGGCGAGGCGGATGTCGAGCTCGAGCTGCCGGAGCAGCAGGCGCGCGGTGCGGATGTCGGGATCGTTCTCCAGGGCCTTGGGATACGAGCCCTCGAACGAGCCGGGCGCCGGGGTGTCGAGCACGACATCCACCGGCTCCAACCGGCCCGTGAAGTCGGCCGTGCCGAGCAGGGCCTCGAGCGCGTCGGCCGCGTCGCGCACCCGCCTCTCGGCCGCGATGATCTGGGCCTTGCGGTTGGCGACGCCGACGCGCGACTGCATCACATCGAGCTCGGTCGCGAGGCCGGCGCGCTGGCGGGCCTCGTTTTCCTGAAGGAACTTCTCGGCGGTCGCGAGGCCGGAGAGCTGGACGTCGAGGTTGCGGACGGCGTAGGCGAGATCGTAGAAGGCGAGCTCGGCGCCCTGCACCGTGTCGAGGGCGCGGCTCTTGAACGTCTCGTCGCTGCGATCGACCCCGATGAGGGCGCGCCGGCGGGTCGCGCGGTTCACGCCCGTGCCGGCGCCGCGGAGGAGCGGCTGCACCACGCGCAGGGAGACGTCGGAGTCGTACTGCGGATTGAAGACCCCGATGCGGTCCTGCTCCTGGCGCTGGGTGTTGCCCGCGACCGTGACCGTGGCCCCGGTCTCGACGAGTTTGGAGACGGTCACCGAGCCGCGCTCGGTGTCGGAGAGGCTGGAGCTGACGGTGGTGCTGGGGACGCTTTCCTCGCGGTAGGTCTTGCGCGCGATCACGCCGAGCACGGGATCGAAGCCGGCCTCGGCGAGGTTCACCGCTTCGCGGGAGGTGTCGCGGTTGAAGCGCTCGACCGCGAGGGCGAGGTTGCTCTCGATGGCCCGGGTGACCGCGTCGGCGAGCGTGACCGGTCGCAGGATCTCCGGGGAGGGTTCCGATTGGGCGCGAGCCGCGACGGGGAGAAGGGAAAGGACCGCGGCGAGCGCCACGGCTGGTCGGGAAGCGGGCGGGAGGCGCATGAGGAAGGCGAGAGGGTGACGCCGCGGGGCGGGCGGATGTTTTAAGGGAAAGGCTCGGGCGCGGACGGAGGCTACTGCTTCTCGAACTCCCCCGCCGACGTCCGCCGGAGCACGGTGAAGCCGGCGGCCTTGGCGTCGCTCACGGAGACCGGGGCGGTGAGGCGCGGCGTCCCGATCGGCTGAGGGCCCGCGCAGGCCACGGCCTGGCCGCATTTCGGGCAGTTGGTGAGCGGCGCATCGCCGGCGGGCTGCATCGCCTCGAAGCCCGCGCCGCAGAGGCGGCAGGGCGGGGTGAGCGGGGCGTAGAGGCGGAGCGGCATGCCGGAGCGCGCGCCGGCGGCGGCTTCAGTTCTCCCGCGAGGCGAGGCCGGTGGCCACGAGCTCGCGCTCGACGATCTCTCCAAGCAGGCCCTGCGCGGTGACCATCGCGCCCTGGCGCATCATCGAGGTGCGTGCGGCTTCGAAGGCTTCGCCGGAGTCGGCGACCGTCGGGGTCTGCCGTCGGGAGACGATCGTGAACACGCCCTGCTCCCCCTGGACGGCCATGGGCGAGACCTCGCCAAGGGAGAGCTCCTCGATCCGACCGAGGGCGGAGTAGTCGATCTCCTGCGGGAGGTTGCGGAGGGTGAAGTCTTCCCAGACGCGGTGGGCGAGGCCGGCCTGCCCTGCGACGTCGGCCACGGAGGCGCCCGTCTGGAGCGCGGCGGCGAGCCGGGCGCGGACGGCTTCGCCTTCCCGGGTGATCGCGGCGCGGCGGCGGTCCTCGCGCACATCGGCCGCGACCTTGTCGCGCACGGCGAAGAAGTCGGCGTCGGCCGCAGGGATGCGTTCCTCGTGGAAGAGCACGATCGTGTCGGCCCCGACCTGGAGCGGATCGGAGACGCGGCGATTCTCGTTGAGGCGGAAGGCCTCGGTGAGGACGGCTGAAGTCCAGCCGCTGCCGGGAGGGGGCTCGGTCGCGGTGAACGCGCCGACGGAGAGGAGCGTGAGGCCCTGCGCGCGCAAGAGGCCGTCGAAGGCCTCGGAGCCGGGCGTGATCTTGCGATCAAAGAGGATGTAGGCGAAATCCGCCGCGGCTTTCGCGGCCATCGAGCGGGCGCGGGTCGTCATGAGTTCCTGGGCGACGCGATCGCGGACGTCGGCGAGGACCGGCTCGGCGGGCGGAGCGGGCGGCTCGCCTTCCTTGGCCGGGGCGGGCGGCGGGGCGTAGCGCGGTTTGTTCGCGGTGAAGTGGGCT